>JAFSIS010000030.1 GCA_017439665.1 Lachnospiraceae bacterium | reverse complement strand
TCAGTAACTTTGATATGATAACATAAGAAGGTACAGGATAAAATAATCTGACGTATTATTCATCAGAATGAATTATGCTGTACCTTCTTTTTATTTGAAGAATTTTCGGGTAATTGGGAGTGGGTAAAGTTACGAATAACAGAATGAGAGACTGGCAAAAGCGATACTGAAGAAATGGGGATTGTAAAATCCCCTATCTTGGTAAATGATATAGATTGTACACATTGGAGGTAGATAAGATGAAAGTCACATATCCCGTAATCTTTACAGAAGTAGATACCAATATTTTAATTGAGGTTCCCGACTTGCAGATCTTTACGGAAGCAAACGATGAAGAAAAACCAAAGGGAACTATGGCGGATGCTATTATGATGGCAAGAGATGCCATAGGTTTGGCCTGTATATCCATGGAGGATGATGGTAGAGAAATCCCGGAGGCATCCACCTTACAGGAAATTGATGTTTCCAAAGGTGCTTTCTTTGCAGAAGGAGCCGGAATCGTTTCTTTTGTTGATGTGGATTTGGTAGCCTATCGGAGGAGGATGGATAATAAGACTGTGCGAAGGAACGTAACCCTTCCTAACTGGCTTAATCAGGAAGCAGAAATGGCACATATCAATGTATCAAAGGTATTACAGGAAGCACTTATGGCGAAATTGGGTGTTTCCAGATAAAAGAGATTAAACCACCGGTATTTACTGGTGGTTTTATTTTTCTATTAATCATGTTATAATCAACCCAACGAGAGCCAGAGAGCCGGGAAGCATGGATAACCATGCACCTGGCTCTTTTTATATGGATTGTGAGGTGAGGATAGGGGAACGAAAGACATAAGAATTTAATCGCTTTAAGCTCGGATGAAGCTCGAAAAAATGGTTCAAAAGGCGGGAAAGCCTCTGGTGAAGCAAGACGTAAAAAAGCAAATTTCCGAAAGACTTTAAACGCTTTATTAACAGCCAAAATAGACAGCCCGGAATGGGAGCCCCTGCTGAAAGAGCTGGGAGTAGACTGTACCCTGGAATCTGCCCTTAACATGGCCATGATTAAAGCAGGGCTTACTGGCAATGTAAAAGCATATACCGCGATCTGCGGTGTGTTGAAAACCGAAGAAGAGCTTAAGTATAAAAACAATGAGATAGAGAAGCAGAGAGTAGAGATTGAGAAGCTTAAGAGTCAGATCCACGGAGATCAGGAAGAGTATGAATCGGACGGCTTTATGGAAGCGTTGAAAGCCTCTGCGGAGACAATAAGCGAAGAGGGGGAAGAGTTTATTGAAACGTAAAGCTTTATTCAAATTTAAGCCCTTCACATTAAAACAAAAGGTTGTTCTTACCTGGTGGATGCCGGGCAGTCCATACAAGAATAAGCGGGGAATTATCATGGACGGCTCAATCCGTTCTGGGAAAACCTCCATAGGAGCATTGTCTTTTGCCTTTTGGGCTATGGATACTTTTGACGGTCAGACCTTTGCCCTGTGCGGAAAGACGATCCAGTCCCTCAGGAGAAACGTAATAAGGCAGCTGACAGCAATGCTGAAATCCCGGGGATATGGGGTGGAGGAAAAACGGTCTGAAAATTATATGATTGTAAGGAGTAAGGATGCGGAAAACAGCTTTTATTTCTTTGGTGGAAAAGATGAAAGCTCTCAGGATCTGATTCAGGGTATCACGCTGGCAGGATTGTTTATGGATGAGGTGGCTCTGATGCCGGAATCCTTTGTCAATCAGGCAACAGGCCGATGCTCTGTGGAGGGTTCTAAGTTCTGGTTTAACTGCAACCCGGAAGGGCCTGACCATTTTTTCAAAATAGAATGGATTGATAAGCGTACCGAAAAGAACCTTATCCGGATCCATTTTGAAATGCGGGATAATCCCAGCCTTTCAGAAGAGGTTCTTCATTGGTATGAAAGTACATACAGCGGTGTATTTCATGATCGTTTTATCCGTGGCTTATGGGTAGTTGCGGAGGGTCTTATTTTCCGCTTTTTTGCAGAGGATGACAGTCCATATCTTTTTCAGGATGATGACTTGTGGGAAGAGATTAAGGGCAAAGGGAAAGCGATGGCCTTTACTAAGCTGGTCATGGGGATTGACTTTGGCGGTAATGGGTCTAAAACTACTTTCGCCCTGACCGGATATCGGGAAGGATATAAAAAGATCATGGTTTTGGAGGAAGATGGCCTGCCGATAACTGCTGATATTGATGCAAAGGCTATTTGTAATAAGTTTATTGAATTCTATCGCATGGCAATAAGCAGATATGGGAGAGTAGATTGGGTGTTCCCGGATTCTGCCAGCACCACCATGATCAACAGTCTTAGAAGTGCAGCGAAAGCGGCAGGATTACCCTGCCGTAATATCAAAGGATGCCGTAAGAACGAAGTATCAGAAAGACCCAAGACAGTGGATCTGCTTTTAAATACAGGGCGGCTTAAGATTAATAAACGATGTGTCAATATCAGGAAAGCTATAGCATCTCTGCGGTGGGATGAAAAACACCCGGATATTCCGGAAGATAAAAATATCGGCAATATCAACGACTGGTGGGATGCTTTCTGTTATACATGGCTGGATTTTGTGGAATTTATCGATTTGGGAAGATAGGAGGATGATCAGAGGAAAGATTTTGTAAAAAGACATTTGGAGAAGATGGGCTATTCTGTCAATGAGGAGGCCCTAATCATCATTAAAGTTTGTGATAGCTGGTATAAAAACAAGGAAATAGCGGATTTTCATAAAAGAAACAACTTAAGCGGCAGGGAGATCCATTTAAGCCGTATGAACTTTGCAAAAAGAGGATGTGCGGATGATGCTAACCTGTGTGAAATCGTGTCAGTAGTCCCGGAAAAGGAAAACGCTGCACAGGAGTTTATTGAGAGTCTCTTTGAAGAAAGCCGGTTTGAGGTTCAGTATCGTAAACAGCTGGAAAAGACTTCTGCCACTGGAACAGCAGGAGCTTATGTATATCTCAAGAGTGCTGATTTCATTGAGTATGGAGAAGATAAGGCAAAAGTATCCGGAGGAGATATCAGGATCAACTATTGTGATGCAGACAGCATTATTCCCTTGACCATTGAAAATGACCTGGTGACTGAATGTGCCTTTTGCGCCAGTGGAAGAGTAAAGGGGAAGATTAAGACTACTCTGGTAACGTTTACACTGGAAAATAATCTCTATAAGGCCGACACGGTTATTTTTGACCATTCGGGGAAAATAGAAGAGGAAGGCAGCATTCAGCTGGGAGAGATTAAGCCCTTTGCCATTATGACCAATGCAGAGGTGAATAACCTGGAGGATATGGAGGGGTACGGCCTTCCTAAAATCTATAATTCCATTCCTGTATTCAAGGCCTTAGACCTTTGCTACAATATCCTTTATGGAGATCTGGATAAAGGGGAAAAGCTGGTATTTTTGAATGAGGTATTGGCAGAAGTAAAGACAAGAGAAGATGGTACATATATGCTCACTCCCCAACAGAAAGATCTGTTTATCCTGTTGGGAGAAAAACTGCCTGATCAGGATATATTGATTAAAGAGTATACCCCGGAAATCAGGGTGGAGGATATTACAAAGGTGTTTGAATTGCTGCTGTCTCTTTTGTCCATGTCCTTTGGCTACGGTACTAAGAAGTATACCTTTGAGAATGGAAAGATCACTACAGCAACGGAATATATTGGCGAAAAACAGGATTCTATGCAGGAACTGAACAAACAAAGAAAGAATGCAGAGGACTATATTACCGATATTGTCCGGGCGGCCATGTGGTTTTCCAATCAGTTCCATGGAACCAGTTATAACCTCGAGGAAGGACTGTCCATTGAATTTGACGATTCTTACATCGAGGATAAGACAGCGAAACTGGAGCAGATGAGGGCAGATGCCCTATCCTTCCCGGAGATCCCCTGGCTGACACGAGAGTATATCAAAGAGAAATACAATCTCTCTGATGAAGAAGTAGAAAAGTATATCAGCGAAGGGAAAGAGGCTATGGAGCCGGATAAACCGGAGGAAGAAGAGTAAGGCGGTGATTAAAGGGCATTAACACCAGAACAGATTGAAGTTTTAGCAGATAAATATATCATCGGCCTGTATCAGGAGATGGAAAGGGAAATCATTGCAGATATAGCCAGACGAGTGCAAAAGACTGGCCGGTACACAGAGACGGCAGAGCTGATGGCAAAGGCTATGACAGAGCAGGGATATTCTGCAGCAAAGATACAGGCTGAGGTCATGAAGCTTCTCCGGGCAGATAAAGCCTATCAGATGGCTGTAGCAGAGAATACCAAGGCTTATAAGCAACAGGTACAGGAGATTATCAATAAAACCCTGGAAGAGATCAATGAGGGCAATAAAGAGCTGATCGCACAGGCCGGAAACATGGCCTGGAACAATGATCTGTCCATGTGGTCGGAGCATGGGGTCAGCTTGAAGAAGCCAAACAGCATGAGTCAGCTGCTGTCAGCTTTCCGGATCCAGACAGCTAAAGAGTTAAAAAACCTTACCCGGTCTATGGGATTTAAAAATACTGTCCTGGGAACGACTGGTGTTCTCAATATGTATCAGCGTGAGCTTGATCTGGCACTATTAAAGGTTGCCAGCGGCACTTTTTCCTACGATCAGGTAGTGAATGACTGTGTAAAGCGCATGGCCAAAAGCGGACTACGCACCGTTGATTATGCCAGTGGCAGAAGCTATCAGCTGGATTCCGCAGCCAGGATGGCAGTAAGGACCGGTATGGCACAGTTATCCGGAAGAGTGACGGAGATGAACCTGAAAAGTACAGGACAGGATCTGGTGATTACCTCACAGCATATGGGAAGCAGACCGGAACACGCACCTATTCAGAACAAAGTATTTTCCTACAGTGGAAAAAATAAAAAATACCCATCCTTTAAGGCGCCTTTAGGAAGTGGTGGAGCAGGGTATGGTATGGGAGACGGAATCCAGGGACCAAACTGCAGTCACAACTTCTATCCCTACTGGGAGGATGATCCTATTCCAGAGGATATCCCTTATGATGAGAGCTATTATCAGAATACCCAGAAGCAGAGAGCTATGGAGAGGAATATTCGGGCGACAAAACGGGAGATTGAAGCACAGAAAGCCATAGGCGGAGATGTCAAGGAGCTAAACCGTAAGCTCCGTAAGCAGGTATCAGATTATCATAGTTTCAGTGATTCTGTCGGCATCCGGGCAAAGGATAATCGGTTGAGAGTGTCCGGTGGAACCAGTGATCTGAGGAAAACAAAGTCCTATAAAACAGCTATAGTAAAACAAAAGAGTAAGGCTGGTTCAATCAATAATGCAAACTATCCATTTAACGAAAATGCTTCATTCGCTATGAAGATAGCAGGCATAGATTCAGATGTTTGTAAGAAGCTGCAGCATATAAGCAAGGAAATAGTCAAAAATGGTGCAGAAACAGGAAAGGAGTATGCGTATGCTTTGGACAGAGTTTCTGGCAAAACACTTGCCTATGAAGAAGGTTTGGTAGGAGAGTGTATGAGCCAGGAGTTTTTTAAAAAGCTGTTAAACTGTGGGGAAAATAGTGTTATCCTCCTGCATAACCATACAAATAATAAAGGAGCCTCTTATATCGATGTTAATACAGCACTTTTTGACCAGCGTATATATGCATCGATTATGTCCTGCAATGATGGAAGCGTGTATTATATGGCAAATAAAAAGAAGGTTCCGGGTGCACATAATATATATGATCTGGTTTTTGATATGGATGCAGAAATAGTGGATAATGAGTTGAAAAAACTACCAGATTACAATAAAATAAAAGAGAACATAGGCTCATTAGCCAGTGCGAAAGAAGAAGTAATAGCTAGAATGATTATCAGAGAATATTTTAACGAGGTTCAGTGACATGTCTCAATATGAAAATCAGTTATATATGATGGAAAATCCATTTTATTATCCCGGAATGACACCGGAAGAATATGAAATACTCATTCGTTCATTGGCTGGTAGAGATATTTTACACAAGGTACTTTATGGAGAAATTATATTGGTACCTAGGGAGGAAAGAACCAAAGAGTATATATTTGATTTTTTAGGAATAAAATATTAAGTGTATAGCTTGCTATCTCACATAATGATGTGTTATGATAGCCAAGAGGGCACAAGATGAAGTATTTTTGGTATCCATGCCCACATTGCAAGGGCAAAATGTTTATGATCCGGGAGGACACCAAGCTGGTCAATTTTCCCGGATATTGTAAAAAATGTAAAAGTAAATCAGTGATAACGATAGAGCCTAAGAGCCGAGCAGTTAAGTCCAGTGTGAATTAACTCCCGGCTCTTTTTGTTTTCATATTTTTTCTCCTATACAGGCCCGGCGTGCGTCAGCCGGGCAGATGGCGGATTGGTGTAACGGCAGCATATCGGTCTCCTTAGCCGAAGGTGGAGGCTCAATTCCTCCGTCCGCAATTCCCATACCGGAGAAAGTCCGGTAAATAAATCATTTAAGGAGAGTACCATGAAAAATATTGAGCAGATTTTGTCTGATGCAGGCATTGAACTGACAGACGAGCAGAAAACAGCGGTAAACAAGGCTATAGTGGAGAACTATGAGCCGGTAGCCGACTGGCAGAAACAGGTGGATAAGGTGGAAAACCTCACAGAGCAGTTAAAAACCACAAAAGAACCCCTGGCAAAGTTTGACGGGGTAGATGCAGATGCATTAAACCAGAGGATCAAAGATCTGGAAGCAGATCTGGCACAGAAAGATGCTGATTATCAGTCAAAAATTGCTGATCGTGATTTTTCGGACATGTTAAAAGAAGCTATTTCTACCGCCAAGGGTATCAATGCAAAGGCGATCACTGCTCTTCTGGATGTGGATGCGCTGAAAGCATCTAAGAATCAGAAAGAGGATATTGCTGCAGCATTGAAAGCCTTGTCAGAGGCAGAGGACAGTAAAATGCTCTTCGGAGAGCCGCAGCCTGAGGTGATCGGGCAGGGTGATCCTATTGGAGTAGTAAGGAAAACAGGAAACCAGGACGGTGATGCCGCCATGCGTGCAGCTATGGGATTACCGCCCATCTCAGAACAGAAATAGGAGGACAAGTAAAGGTCTAATACAATTGCTTTAGCGAAAAATTATACCAGTCTGCTGGACGAGGTATACAGAAGTGCATCCGTAACCGCAGATTTGACATCTGATGCAGGTATGTCAAGAGCGGGGGCGAATGCAAATGAAATCATTTATCCCCAGATCTCTGTAACCGGTTTGGGAGAGTATGACCGTAATGCAGGTTATACCAGCGCATCTGTAGACTTAAAATGGAAAACCGCTGCCTTTAACTATGACAGGGGTGCAAAGATCACTGTAGATGTAATGGATAATGAGGAATCCAGAAACCTTGCCTTTGGTATGGCAGGAGCCACCCTGATGCGTGAAAAAGTAGCACCTGAGGCAGATGCCTTTACTTTTGCTACGCTGGCAGCACTGGACAATATCTCCAAGGCAACAGGAGAGATTGACGATGCTACTCAGTTTTTGGATGCACTGCTTGCCGCGTGGTCTAAGATGGATGAGGATGAGGTTCCCCAGGAGGGGCGTATGCTGTATGCTACGGCCACTTTGTTAAACAGTGTGATGGCACTGGACACCACTAAATCCAGAGAGATCTTGAGTAGATTCGATGTGAAGAAGGTGGTTCCTCAGGCCAGATTCTACACGGCCATTGACTTACTGGACGGAAAAACTGTAGACGAGGAGGCAGGGCACTACAAAAAAGCTGATACTGGTCAGGATATTAGTTTCATGATCATTCATAAGCCTGCCATTATCAAGTTTGATAAGCATGTGGCCAGCAATATCATTCCTGCATCCGCAAACCCTGATGCAGATGCGGATATTGTAAAATACCGCAAGTATGGCATGGTAAACGGCTATGAAAACAAACGTGCAGGAATTTATCTGCACAGCAAAGCGTAGGAGGTGCGGGATGCGTACAGTAGGAGTAGGAGCAAAAAAGCCTGGCACAGAGCTTTCTACCTTAACCCAAAAGGTGGAAGATCTGGAAAAGGAAAATAAGCAGCTTAAAGCTGAGTTAAAGAAGCTGAAAAAGGAAGCCAAGGCAGAGGAGCAGCCTGAGAAAGAGTAAGAAGGGAGGGGAATGATAATGGCACAACTGGTTGATTGGGAGCGTTATCACTCCCTTCATGACAAAATAACCGAGAAACAGTTTGACCGGGCAGAGACTCTTGCAGAAAAAGAGGTGAAGCTGGTAGTAGGCTGGATCCGCTGGGGAAATCTCAGGGAAGATGCCTTTTACTACGAGCAGCTTCAGGACTGCATCTGTAAGGTCATTGACAAAATGGCAGAGGATGCAGATACAGGCAAAGGCAAGGGTGTGGCTTCGGTCAGCAATGATGGGTATTCGGAGAGTTATGTGGTGCAGACAGAAGAACAGCTTCGGAGCGAGTTGCAGACTTCTATCCGGGCATGGCTTTCCGGTACCGGATTGGTAGGTGCGTATTGATGAAAAAGAAATGGATCAAATTAATAAAATATTTGAGTATTACCCTTTCCCTCATGATGGTAATTAAGGATATTGCTGATATGACAATAGAAGAGGACAGGGCAAAAAATGTTTAATGACACCATAACCCTCTACAACAAAATATCAGATACCGAATGGCAGCCCACCATTATCAAAGGGGTTCAGTGGTCAGATAAGACGGAAAAGCAGAACCTCAATGGAAAGATCAGCGTAGTCAGATATGTACAGATCACCTTCCCGGCCGGAAGCTATGAAGGGCTGACCTTACAGGCTGACCGGGAAGAGGACTGTATCATCTACGGATCTGTGGGGGATGTGGTGACCGGCGAAAAAGGCAGCAGGATTTCTGATCTGCTGAAAAAATACCCAAAGTCAGGCAGGATCCAGTCGATAAACGATAATTCCAACCGCAGACATTTGAAAAATATCAAGGTGGTGATCGCTTAAGGGCAGATATGTTTGTTCTCCAGACACCAAAAGGTGAACTGGTAAAGATAAAGACGGCTGATGGCGAGGTTGAAATGGAGATTCGCTGGAATCCTGGTTTTGGACCGGATATGACAGAACGAATCCAGGGAGCCCAGGCTTACATTGATACACAGTGTTTAAGGCTATGTGAGGAGTTGATCCCTTTTGACACAGGAATCCTTAAGCAGTCGGGAATTATGCACACCCAGATTGGATCCGGCGAAATCAAATACCGAACACCCTATGCCAGACGCTGGTACTATATGCCGGCCAATTTCAGTGAAGGTTCCGGCAGCGGAATGGGCACTGTGGGACGTGGAAATTACTGGTTTGAGCGGATGAAGCAACAGCATAAGGAAGCTATTTTAGCAGGAGCAAGGAAAAGAGCAAAAGCGGAGGGACTGCAATGACCATATCACAGTATATTGTGGATCTGTTGAAAAATTATGAAGATCTGGAAATCGAAACCAATCACATGTCGGATGGTTCGGACAGAAACGGACTCTTCAAGTCTCCCACAAGAAACATAAAAGGGTATACAGATTCCAGCTATGAGATTACGGAGTTTTATCAGTTTATGGCCAGACAGCCTGCAGTTTCTGAAGGGGAACGGAAGGAAGCGGATGAATGGCTGGAAGAATTAACTTACTGGATAGATGATTTTCCTTTAAATTATGATTTTCCGGAGATTGATGGTGGCAGGACGGTTGCAGGGTTGTCCATAACCGGAATCCCTGCCCCATTAGAAGAAGGGGAACATGATATCGTCTACCAGATGTCGCTAACTATAACTTATTGGAGAGAAAGAGGGGTAGCATAAGGGCTTTAGAGAGATTAAAGAAACATAAAACGATGCTGTTTTTGGATATCAGTGCAGATGATACTCCGGAATGGGCAAGGATCGGAAAATCAACGGTCTATGATCTTGTATTGAATGCGCAGACCGAAGAAAACAACTTCATCGAAGATGAGATGCCGTCTACGGATATTACCTACTATAAACCCGAGATTTCCCAGGAGCTTCAGGCAAACAAAGGTGATCCGGCATTCGATTTTATTTATGGAATGTTTTATCTGCTTCCCACCGGTGAAGATGTAAAACTTCCTGCGCTGTTTGTATTTGCAGGGAATGTAGGGACAGAAAATGACCCTATGTTTAATGCATGGAATACGGTCAGCACCATCACCCTGGATCATTTTGATTCTGTGGCAGAAAAGATCTATTTCAAGCTCAATATCAACAGTATTGAGCGGGGAACAGTTAAAGTAGCAGGTGGCAAACCTACTTATACGAAGACTGCCACCACATAAGGAGGACAAGTATGGAATATACGATTATTGTAGATGGCAAAGGCTATGAATTACCTAAGAAAACGGTTGCGGTTATGACGGCACTGGATGGAGTGATGAAGGTGGATACAGATATCGGGCTTTCTGTTCGTCAGAAGTTTGAAAAACTCCATACCTTCATGAAAGATACTGTAGGTAGTGAGAAATGTGAAGAAATGTTCGGTTCTGACAAACTGGAGGAAATCGATCTGTCCGAGCTTACCCTTGCGGTGAGAAAAGTGATCGATGCTTATGACAAGCCTATTGCTGATTATGACCGGGAAAAGACCATGAGTAAATTCAATGATATCCCCATTGAAAAGGTGGTTTCCCTTACTAAAGCGGCAAATACAATGACCAGCTTTTCTAATAAATGATGGATTTAACACAGAGAGGACTGCCCAATGTCGTCATGATAAACGGCAGTCCTTTTTCTATCTATACTGATTTTCGCCTGTGGATGCGGTTTGAAAATGAGGTAAGGAGATTGCAAAGAGGACATGTCATGGACATCTCCTATCTCTTTAAAAACGATATGCCGGCATACTGCAATATTCCTGAACTGTTTGCTTTTAGCCGTCCGTACAGTCCATTACCACGTCAGATAGGCTCTGCATCAGATGTCATAGCCTTGGATTATGAACTGGATGGAGATCTGATCTATGCTGCCTTTCTAGGTCAGTATGGAATCGATCTGGTAGAGGTTGAGGAGCTGCACTGGCATAAGTTTTTGGCCTTATTAAAGGGTCTGAATGAGCAGACGAAGCTACGGGAAGTAATGGGATACCGCTGCTATGAAAAGTCGACGAATCCTAAGAAAGATGTTTACGAAGAGCTGAGACGTGCCTGGGAGATCGAATATATTTCCGAAGATGAACAGGAGGAGATAGATAAATTTAACAGCTATTTTGAGTGAGGTAATGGTGAAGGGCTGACGGGAGCTTAATTTTTGATACAAAACTGAATAGTAGTGGAGTAGTCACTGGCATAAAACAACTGGGTGGCACTCTGGGGAATGTAGTAGCAACTGGAGTGAAGGTATTTGCAGCCGGGATGGCAGCTGCAGCGACCGGGGTAGCTGCATTGACGACTGCAGCAGTAAGTGCCTACGCAGACTATGAGCAGCTCGTAGGCGGTGTAGAAACACTATTTGGAACAGGTGGACAATCACTTGAGGAATATGCAAAGTCTGTCGGAAAGACGGTAAGCGAAGTCAAGGGCGAATATGAAAGCCTGGCGAAAGCAGAAAAGACAGTGCTTGATAATGCAGACAAGGCATATAAGACAGCCGGAATGTCTGCCAATGAGTACATGGAGACGGTCACAAGCTTTTCTGCATCATTGATACAGGGCTTGGGCGGTGACACGGAAAAAGCCGCACAGATAGCGGATAAAGCCATTGTAGATATGTCTGACAATGCAAATAAGATGGGAACATCCATGGAACTGATACAAAATGCGTATCAGGGCTTTGCAAAACAGAATTATACCATGCTTGACAATCTGAAGCTTGGCTATGGCGGTACTCAGGCAGAAATGGCAAGGCTGATTAATGATTCCGGTGTTTTGGGTGACACAATGGAAGTCACAGCAAAAACGGTCAATGAAGTATCATTCGATAAAATCATTGAAGCTATCCATGTGATTCAGACAGAAATGGGGATTACAGGAACCACAGCAAAAGAAGCCAGTGAAACTATTGCCGGATCAGCTTCTGCCATGAAAGCCTCCTGGAAAAACCTTGTGACTGGATTCGGTAATGAAAACGCAAACCTTACCGAACTGGTAGAACAATTCGCTGAGAGTGTAGTCACCTACGGAAAGAATCTGATTCCCAGAATTGGTGTTATCGCAAAAAGTATTGGAACGGTGATTATTACCGAGGTACCGAAGCTACTCAATGAGATTCCCGTGATGGTAGGAGACATACTTCCGGAACTATCCAATAGCTTCACCAGTGTATTTAAAGATGCTTTGGGAGGTGTGTTTAGTGATGGGTTCCTCTCCCAAATGGAATGGAACTTTGAAATCGCATTTCCAAATCTGGCAGGACATCTGGAAAGCAGTATTATTGAAAATTTTTCCGGTTCACTTGAGCGTTTGGGCAGTACATTTGAGAAAGTAGGAGGTATTATACAGCCTTTTATTGAAACCTGCCTTATGGTGCTCATAAACAACATCCAAACTACGATGACGTATGTAACGGATGTTGCGGTTCCGGCATTAGGATTCCTTTTTGATGCATTCATGGATATTGTGGATGCTATATTGAGCTATATAGTACCGGCACTTGAAAATATTCGCTTAGAGTTTGAAACTCTATATTTAATTGTTCAGGAAGCGATTAATGATTATATCATCCCGATACTGAGCCGGTTCATCGATATGCTCAAGCAATTATGGGAGGAAAATCAAGATAAGATCAATAAAATAGGTCAGCTATTTGGAGTGATCTTCAATAATATAGCTGAGAAGATAGAATGGTTTGTAGGGATTATAGAAGAATATCTGTATCCTCTTTTTATCTGGCTGGTGGAATTTGTTCAAGAGCATATGGATGATATTCAGGCTATATTTCAGTCTGTATTTGATATTATAGGTGGTTATGTAGATTTCTTTATCGCTCTCTTTACCGGCGATTGGGAAGGAATGTGGGAGGCAATTACATCCATTCTGCAGTCTCGTTGGGAATTGATACAAAATATATTCACCCTGCTCTGGGGGTTTATCGCAGAAATCGCTGCTTCTATAGGTGAAGCTCTTCTGGGAGTTTGGGAGGGTATACAAGAAAAATGGCAATCCTTCTGTGAATTTGTAGGAACGTTCGTTCAGAGCATACAAGAAACTTTGCTGAGAGCATGGGAAACCATTATCTTATTTTTTACAGAGAGCATACCACAATTTATTGCATATATAGTGGAGTGGATTTCTACCCTGCCCGAAACAATCGCTTATTGGCTTGGCTATGTAATCGGAACATTCATCCGATGGGGAGAAGACCTGATTAATTGGGCTGTAACCAATATACCTGTATTTGTGGAAAATATCATTATCTTTATTTCTGAACTTCCTGGTAAGATAGCCGAATTCTTAAGTGAAATTATCGCCAGAGTGATTGCCTGGGCTGGTGATATGCTGGTAAAAGGACAAAAGGCGGGCAGTGATTTTGTTTCAAAGGTAGTGGAATATATAAAAACACTTCCTGGCAAGATCAAGGAATTTATTGACCAGATCATCCGGGAAGCAACCAGTTTTGCTACCAATATGGGCAATAAGGCCGCAGAGGCAGGAAAAGGATTCTTTGACCGGATTGTACAGGCCTTATCCGAATTGCCTAATAAGATGGCTGAGATAGGCAGTAATATTGTAAGCGGTATATGGAGTGGCATTTCAGCCGGATGGGACTGGCTTATTGGAAAGGTGCAGGATTTGGCCAACAGTCTGTTCCAGGGAGCAAAGGATGCGTTGGATATTAATTCCCCTTCCGGGAAATTTATGTGGCTGGCTGAGATGTGTGTGGCCGGCTGGGATGAAGGAATGGAACCTTTAATGGATCCCACTACCATGACCAGAAATATAAAGGCCAGTTATGCATCTATGCAGTCAGGTTTATCCGGACAAGCTTCTGGTGGGGATAGTGGAAAAGGTGGTTTTAATCAGACGATCATTATTCAGCGAGAGATATCCACTGCAGACGAAATGGCTAGGGCAATAAAGGTAGAAAGTAAATATGGATTAATGAGAGGTGTTCCTGTTGGATAGAAAAGCGAGTGTCCGGATCGTCAGAGAGGACAATAAAGAATTTAAGATTGATGGCTCCGATTGGAAGTTATTGGAGCTGGATGGGTTCGGGGCTTTTGAAAATGATATCAGTACCGTGGACAAGGCTATTGGAGACGGCAGTATCATTACCTCAGACCGTATAGCTGAGAAGGACAGAACCATTGTAGCAAAAGCCCTCAATCGACATCTGAATGATATATTGAGAAGAGAAGCGAATTCTTTCTTCAATGCCAAAATGTTATATAAGGTTTATGTAACTTATATGGGTCTTACCCGGTGGGGAGAGGGAAAGATTTATAAATATGATCTTCCCACCGGAAATGTACATAGGAGTCTGGAGCTGTCGATCACCTTTCTTTTCCCCAATCCTTACCTGAAGTCTTATGAAGACTTCGGAAGGGATATTGCCTCCGTTACTCCCATGATCGGTTTTCCTTATTTGTGTAATGTGGCTCCGGGACATGTATATGGGGTGACCGGTGGGATCTATAATTTTGCCAAGAAAGTTATTTTGGAAAACGATGGGGACGTAGAAACCTATTGCCGGGCAGTATTTGTGGCAAAGGGCACTGTCACCAATCCGGCTTTAATCATCGGGGAAGATTATGTAAAAGTCCTTGATGTCATGCAGACGGATGATGTCATAGAAATGGATTTTACCAAGGATCCACCTACCATAAAGAAAAATGGAGTTAATTGCATAGGAAAATGTGACAGGAAATCTGGTTTTGATGCCATGTATCTTAGTATCGGAGATACAGCTATACAGTATGATGCGGATGATGGCACGAACCTTTTACAGGTATCGATCTACTATAATAAGCTCTATACAGTAATTTAGGAGGCGGCTGATGAGCATAGGATTTAATGTTATTGCTTTGGATGAAAACTATGAAATTATTTCTCTTTTGCGCTATACCAACCTTCAGTGGAACCGGAAGTATTTTGAACCGGGCATTTTTTCCCTGGAAATTCCATTGGAGCAGTACGATTCAAGATACAAATATATTTTTACAAAGGATAGGCCGGAAATGGGTGAGATAACCCAGGTCAATTACATAGACCAGGGGGAATACAGGGCGATTTATCTCAGTGGATATTTTTTGGAGAATGAATTAAACCGCAGAGTGGTTTACCGGAAGGGAGATACAAATATAAAAAATCCACCCTCCTGGGTAAATCAGAGTGGTAACGCAGAGGATGTAGCATTTGCATTTTTTAATGCTTTTAAGGATGTCTGCTTATCTGATTCAAACCAATTTCCTTTGGGTATTGATGCTGGAGAAAATCAGTCCAGAGGGAAAACAGCAAACCATGAAAGATGCGGAGAGCTGCTGGGGAATAAAATTTATCATATTCTGCAGGCATCGAAGATGTCCTATCGCGTTGCTTATGATTTTGAAAGCAGCAGGAAAGTTTTTTATGTATGGAGTGGATGCGATCGCACTCAGGAGCAGTTGGAGAATAACCCGGTCATTTTTTCTACCCGTTATGGGAATATAAAAAAGCCCAATGTGCTGATGGATTCCACCAATTATAAAAATATGTGCATTGTGGATCATGAGAGCGAAGAGAGCGTTTATTCCAGGGCTGTGATGAGTGGTGAGACGGTAATAGAAGCTGATCAGGCCAGTTTTGTTTATCTAAAGTCAGCCCTTAACCGGAATGATTATGCAGAAGATGCTTTTTTGTCAGCTTTAGATACAGAAGGAATCTCAGAACTATCAGACCGGGTAAAAACAGTAAATGTGGAATTTGATGCTATGGAAGGATCATATGAATACAGGATAGATTTTGACCTTGGAGATGTATGCTCAATAGAGATCCCGGAAGTAGACATATCGGCAGATGCAGTTCTTATTGGCTGCTATGAGGTGATTAAAAAAGGAACATGGAGCCTGACCCTTGAGTTTGGGACTCCAATATTAAAAAGGAGGTAATACACAGATGATTGGATATCCTTTAGATTCCAGAGTGACATATGATAAAGACGGAATACCGGTATATGACCGGGCAATTACATCGGCACCATTACGAAAACTGACGAAAAGCCTTTTTTCCGATGGTGTCCTTCCCAATCCTTCCACCAATTTACAGGTTATGGCAAACGGAGAAAAGGTAACGATCAAGGCAGGATTTGCTCTTTGTGACGGATGCCAGAAGCTTCAGGAAGAAGATAAAGAAATTGATTTGCCGGCTTCAGATACTGTAAATAGCCGAATTGATACCGTGGTTCTTCGGCTTAATAACAACGAAGAGGTAAGGGAATGCGAATTTTACATTATTACTGGAGAGGCTGCAGCATCCCCGGTTCGTCCCACATTAACACAGACCGAATCTATCTGGGAGATCGGGCTTGCAGATCTTAAAAGAAAGGCTAATTCCACAGAGATTACAAATGCGGATATTACGGACACCAGATACGAGACTGAACGTTGTGGAATTATTTCTTCGATCAGCCAGTTTGATACCACTACTTTATATCAGCAAGTGCAAAGTGATCTGGAGCAGTTTCAAAACGTAAGCCAGGCAGAGTTTACTGAATGGTTTGAAACGATCAAAAATACCTTGTCAAGCGATATTGCCGGAAGCTTGCAGAACCAGATTAATACGATTATTAGTATGGTTGGTGATCTATCCAGTCTAAGCACAACGGATAAAACCAACCTGGTGTCAGCCCTGAACGAATTAAAAAGCAGCATCCCCACGAAAACCTCACAGCTGAACAATGATTCCGGATTCAAGACAACGGACAACAATACTTGGAAAGCAAATACCGCATCCAGTGAGGGATATGTGGCAAAGGGATCCGGTCAGGCTAATAAAGTATGGAAAACGGACGCTAATGGAAATCCGGCATGGAGAGCAGATGCTACGGTGAGTCTTTTGGACACAGCAGAGGCCATTAAGGCAAATACATCATCCGGGAAAGGTGCCGGGGCATTAGGGGTTAAGGAGCTATATAATGAATTAAACGAAAGTTTAAAAAGTTTAAAAAGTTTATATGAATTGGATTCAGAATCCAAAATACAAATCAGTGCGTTGGAAAAACAAAGTGGTACATATACCTTTGATATCAATGGAATCTTATATATTATCTGTAGTTCGTCAGCCGAACAATCATCTTATTTGTACGCCAGCAGCAATTTATTTGGTGCCTCATATGTTGCCGTTATAACACCAGCAAGTGGTGGTACGAGAACAACACAATATCATATAAACAAAGGGGACACTCTAACGGTTACATCATTCAGAAACTCCAATAGTATGAGTGTATGGTTTGTTCCATATAAATAATATTAAAATTTACATCCATATATAGCCAATGGTATACATCCACCTACACCATTCATAGCTGTACTAACTGACGGTGCTGTTGTTGCAGTAGCACTCATATGATTTGAAACTGTATATTCAGTGTCTGATACATATGTCAAATGTCTAGTAATCAATCCAAAACCTGTTGCCGTTACATAGCAGCTATTTAATTCACCAGAATCTCCCTTTAAAACATCTATGCTTAAATCTCTATTGTAAGCAGTGTTATATCTATAAAATATCTTAAGATAATCATAATCATCAGATGATAATGTAATCGTCTGTGTGGCGAATGTTGCTGTTGGATTTGGATTATTCCATAACAGTTTCATACCTAAACTTTCGTTTAAACACTTACCGGGCTGACCCGGAGAAAGGAAAGATCATGTTAAATTTAACTTACAACGGTGAAAGCACCGTACATAAAGTGGAGTTTGATATAGTCAGCTCCCATATCATATCCATTAAAGGCAACCTTCCCGCCGAGGCAAAGGGATTTACCCTGACCCGGGAGGGAGAGGAGGATAACTGGGATTATTCTGCCTACAATACCATCTACCGGCAAAGAGAAGGGGAGATCCTTTTCTCAGATGATGGCTCTGTCTATACCCCTGTGATTTCCTTCCAGGTTCAGGCCGGGGGAGAGCTGGAAGGGGAAGCAAGGCAGGCAGCAGGCCGGTATGAAAATCTGGTCATCCCCTCTGTCCGGGTACAGGAGAATTATACCTTTACTGGATGGGTACCGGAGATTCCCACAGAGGGAGAGATCGAAGAGAACCAGACCTTTACGGCACAGTTTCAGTATGTACCAACCCTGCAGGAGGTACAGGAAGCCAAAGTGGTCGAAATGAACACCATCCAGCAGGAAGTGATAGCTGGGGGTGTGGATGTAATTTTATCGGATGGGGAGCAGTATCATTTTTCTTTGACCACTAATGATCAGTTGAGCATTATGGGATCTGTTGCTGCTGATGTGACCACCATAAAAGGCACACCCTGGCATATCGCAGACGAGAGTGTACACTGTCAGTATTATTCTGCTGAGGATATGGCTGCCATTTCCGCGGCAGCCTATCAGTGGGTGCTTTACCATGTGACCTACTTTAGGGACCTTCGAATCTACATCCGATCCCTGGAGAGCAAAGAAGAAGTAGGGGCAGTCACTTATGGTATGGTGATTCCGGAGGAGTATTGTTCAGAGGTACTTAAGGATATGTACGCTATGCAGCAGGAGGCTACAGCATAATGGAGGGGATTTTATTTTTTATCGGCGGTCGGTTATACACCTGGTTTGAACTGCTCTGGAGAGGACGTACCCACTGGACCATGTTTCTGGTTGGTGGCCTGTGTTTTGTGATCATGGGGCTGTTAAATGAGTACCGGTATACCTGGGATATGCCCCTTGTCCGGCAGTCTCTGATCAGTGCGGTGATCATTACTGGTTTTGAGTTTGTCACCGGCTGCATAGTCAATCTGTGGCTGGGATGGGATATCTGGGACTATTCCGACCTGCCCTTTAACCTGTTTGGCCAGATCTGCCTGTATTACTTTTTCTTATGGATCCCATTATCGATATTGGGGATCCTGCTGGATGACTGGTTACGCTACCTGTTTTACCGGTTATTCCACAAGATCTTTCCGCTGATGGAAAAGCGGGAAAGACCACAATATCGATTATTTTAGAGCCTGAGAGCCGGGGGAGAAATCCTCTGGCTTTTTTGTATAATACTAGGAGGTGAGAAGAGTGGCAGAAGAATATGTAAGAAAAGATTACTTTGAACAGGTCATTGAGCGGCAGCAGGATGAGCATCACCGGATCCACCGCAGACTGGAAGAGTTGGAGGAAACAGTAAAAAAGCAGTCGGAATTTACCATAGCCCTGGAGCGTATGTCCATTAATCTGGAGCATGTGGTAAATCAACTGGAGATACAAAGCCAGCGGCTGAAAAAGCTGGAAGAAGTACCCTTGGAGACCAACAAGAAAGTTAGGGATGCACTGATCACTACCATTGTGGGCGGTGTTATCGGTGCAATAGTGGCCAAGCTGTTGA
This sequence comes from Lachnospiraceae bacterium, assembly GCA_017439665.1. Taxonomy (GTDB): domain Bacteria; phylum Bacillota; class Clostridia; order Lachnospirales; family Lachnospiraceae; genus SFDP01. The sequence goes on along the minus strand of JAFSIS010000030.1, from coordinate 64,333 downwards.
CCATGCTGTAGGAGGAAGAATGGCAAGGAGAAGAAAGAAGAGAAAAAAGAGGGACAGCCCCGGCCAGAGAAGCAGCTTTTCTGACAGGCTGTACTGGCTGAATTTCAAGATGGCATGGATATTCGTCTTTTTATGCTTTGTGCTGACTGTGTTCAGCGGAAAGCTGGGAGTTATGGATATGGCCATCGTCAATGTAGGTGTACCGGCTGCCTTTACGGAGCTGGGACTGCACACCGGATTTATCATCTGGAAGCACAAGACAGAGAACTGCCGGAAGCATAAAAATGTGAATTTATTACAGGAATTGGAGGTAATTGAATTATGAATTGGTTAATGGAAAACTGGTATGTATTAATTGCGGCAGCGGCACTGGTGGGAGCTGTTATTGCATCGGTATATAACTTCCGGGGACAGCCCAGTGAAACGCAGATAGCAAAGGTAAAGGAGTGGCTGATCTGGGCCTGTGTGGAAGCAGAAAGGGCTTTGCAGTCCGGAACCGGTCAGTTAAAACTCAGGGAAGTGTGGAATCTCTTTTGTGCAGTGCCGGCCTTTACCTGGGTAGCCAGGGTAATTTCTTTTGAGACCTTTTCTGGCTGGGTATCGGAATCTTTGATTCAGGTAAAAGAGATGATCGTTGCCAATGACAGCCTGGCTAAATATGTCTATGGGGATAATAAGGATCAGGAAGTGGCCAAGCTGAAAGAACAGCTGGGTGAGTGATATGGGCTGGGTGATCTTAGGGGCGGTCGCGCTGATCGGTGCGGCCGCTGCCATTGCCATATACAAAGCAGGGAGGTGCATGGAAGATGAAAATTTCCGATAATGGATTATTCCTGATCAAAAAATACGAAGGCTGCAGGCTGACCGCCTACCTCTGCCCGTCCGGAAAGCCTACCATAGGCTATGGCCATACAGCCGGGGTGACATTGGGCATGACCATCACCCAGGCCCAGGCAGACGCATACCTTAAAGGAGATGTAGCCAAGTTTGAAAAACTGGTGGAGAAATACCACAGCCGGTATACCTGGAATCAGAATGAGTTCGATGCCCTGGTGAGTTTTGCCTACAACATGGGCAGCATTGAACAGCTGACGGCAAACGGGACAAGGCAGAGAGCGGTGATCGCGGAGAAGATGCTGTTATATGTAAAGAGTAATGGCAAAGTCCTTCCCGGGCTCGAGAAGCGAAGGAAGGAAGAGCAGGAGCTATTCCTTGCCCCGGTAGAAAAAGGAGGCAGTATGAGTACCACAGTAAGCCAGAGAAGCACGTTAAAAACAGGCAGCAGAGGAGAAGAGGTTAAAGCCCTGCAGGAGAAGCTGGCCAGCATCGGCTATGCTCCCGGATCAGCTGATGGAAGCTTCGGGACAAAGACCAAGGCGGCCGTGATTGCATTCCAGGGTGATGCCGGACTGACAGCAGATGGTGTCGTAGGAGCCAAGACCTGGGCTGCTCTGGACGAGATCAAAGTCTATTCCCTTAAGGCAGATGGAAATAAGGCTATTTCGGCCAATTTCCGGGTGAAAGAGTTTGCCTGTAAAGACAAGTCGGATACCATTGTGATCCATGATGCCTTTGTAAAGGAAAAACTGCAGAAGATCCGCAGCTACTTTGGTATGCCGGTGACCTTTAACTCAGCTTACCGCACCCCGGAGCATAATAAGCGGGAGGGTGGAGCTTCTAACAGCTTCCACCTGAAAGGCCGGGCCTTTGACATCGTTGTTCGCGGTAAGACCCCGGTAGAGGTAGCCCGGTATGCGGCCAGTATCGGCATTAAGGGCGTGATCCAGTACAGCTGGGGTGTTCATGTGGATTCCCGGGCGGTGAAGTATTGGGCTATTGATAAGAATGGGAAGAGAACGACAGTAACAGGATTTTAAAATTAAGAAGGGGCAGCTTTTATGGCTGCCCTATTATAATAATATAGAAGAAATTTATTTCTATTCATATGACACAAAATATGACACAAAAATAAAAACCCCCGAATTTTCGGAGGTTATCTACTGCGGAAGATGGGACTTGAACCCACACGATCATACAATCACAAGATCCTTAGTCTTGCCTGTCTGCCAATTCCAGCACTTCCGCATGTCACTGTTTACAACGATTGTTTTGCTTCACAGCACAAGTTGTATTCTACCACTGGCAAATGCATTCGTCAAGTGTTTTTGTCAGGAACTTCATAAATTTTTAAGATTATTTTAGGGGAAAACTTTTTGCCTTTTGAATAAAGCGTGCTATAATAAGGTGAAAGGAAGGCTTGAAAATGAGAAGAGCATTATTTTACCTATTGTTTTGTCTCTTGCTTTTTTCTTCTTTCCCGGTTTATGCAGTGCAGGCAGAGCCTTTGAGTGGGGAAGCAGTGATCACTTCCAATAAGCTTAATGTGCGAAGCGGCCCCTCTAAGGAGTATGTGGTGCTGGGGGTTCTTGAAAAGGATGATCGTGTAGAGGTTACGGGAATCGTCAGACCGGACTGGTATATGATTGATTATAACGGAGAACAGGGATATATTCATGGGGATTATCTGGTTTTTACTCCTTTGGAAGAAACCGCCCGGAGTGCAGAGGAGGCCACAAATGCTATTCCCATGAAAACCTATCTGATTCTCGGACTTGGTATAGTGATCCTTTTGGTTTTGGGGCTGCTGATCTATACGGCAGCTACCCTGAAAAGAGGAGATGAGGAAGAAGAGGATGAGGAAGGAATACCGGTTACTGCTCACGAGGATACCAATATGCATCTGGGAGAGGTGACTTATGATACCTATCGTCTGGATATCGATCCCAGTTTTTTTGAAACTACAACTCTAGTAGCCCAGCCGGAATCGATCAATAAAGAGGAAGCTGCAGACACCATGGGAAATCATGAAGTTGTAGAAAACACCTCTGATATTGAAGAGATTGACTCTAAGCTGGAGCAGGCATCGGCCCAGCTGGCAGCCCTGCAGAAGGAAGTAGAAGAATTGAAGAAACAGAAGCAGTAGACTTAAGAAACCGCAGAAAGCAACCGATATACAGTATATAAGAGAAAGGAAGGGATTTTATGGGTATTCAAATTAGTGCTAAACAGGACTACAGTATTTTATTTTCCAGTCTGAATAGCTCCAGTTCAAAAAGCTCAAATTCTCTTTATGGAATCAACTTTGCAGATTATGCCTCGATCAAGAACGGAAGCTACGGAAAGCTCCTGAAGGCGTACTACAAACAGAACAGTACAAGTGACAGCACAAGTTCCGCGACTACCGTATCTTCTCTGAGCAAGACCAGTGTTGATGCCACAGTGAAGAAGGAGTTAAATGATATTCAGACCTACTCCAATGAAGTAAGGGATTCAGCAGCAGCTCTTATGGAAAAGGGCAGTAAATCCGTATTCAAGAATGAAGATATGGATAAGGTTTACGAAGCCGTTTCTGCACTTACAGAGGATTATAATACGCTGATGGAGAAGGGGCAGGCTTCTTCTTCCAGTTCAGTGACAAAATATGCAGACAGCATGGCTTATATGGTAAAGGGCTATGAAGATTCCCTGAACGAAATCGGAATCACCATTGGTAAGGATAATCAGCTGAGTATCGACAAGGATACATTTATGAACGCAGATGTGGACAAGGTTAAGTCCTTATTTAACGGAAACAGTTCCCTGTCCTATCTGATTTCCAGTAAGGCAACTGCCATTGGGAATACGGCCTATAGTGAGAGTAATAAGTCCACCTTATATACGGCCAATGGTACATACAGCAATCTTTCTACCGGCGATTTATTGAATGGAATCGTATGAAACAGGAGGAAAATAAGGCCTGGAAAAGAGTTTTTCAAATTTTTTGAAAATTAATTAAAATTCATATTGACATTTGTGGGAAAAGAAGATAGAATAATTTCGTTGGCAGGAATGGCGGAATGGCAGACGCGCACGGTTCAGGTCCGTGTGGTAGCAATACCATGAGAGTTCAAGTCTCTTTTCCTGCACTAAGCTTTAGTGAAAAACCTTGATTTATTCAAGGTTTTTTTCTATATAGAGAGGATACCGTCCCTTGTCAAGGGACGGTATTGTTAAGAAGTATAAAAAAATAATAAAATCGAAAATTTTGTTTTTCTTTGAGATGAATTGTAGTAAAATATATATAGAATAAAAAATAAAATACAGAAGACAAACCATGTAGAGCGTGATAAACATTCAGAGCCTTTGGGCTTTGCAGAAGGAAAAGAAGGGAGATGAGTCCAATGGAGAATGAAGTGGTGGTTGACAGAAATCCGCACAGGCTGATGGTTTTTGACCTGGGGAAGGACATTATGCGTACCAGGGAATATGCACAGGGACTTGAACAGATGCATCATTTGGGAACGAGCGTATCCAAGCATAGCTTCCGTGTGGCTTTAATGTCGGTCAGACTGGCAGATTTTCTGGCAAGAATAGGAGTAGAACTGGACAGAAACGTTTTGGTGAGAGCATCCTTGATGCATGACTTTGGCATTTTAGGCCGCTTTGAAGGAAAATTCAAGGGAATTAAGGGCTGTTGTCTTTTGCAGCACCCCAAGGATTCTGTAGAAGTGGCAGCTGATCTTGTTCACGATCTGAGTGATAAAGAGAAGAATGTCATTGCTTCGCATATGTGGCCCTTTGCGGCTACTGCTCCCAAATATGCTGAGTCCTGGGTAGTAAACTTTTCTGATAAGGTAGTGGGAACCTGGGAATCCGTGGCAGGAGCGCTGGCTCTGGTCTTCTCCGGCAAGCGAAAAACTGTAACAGAGTAGTTCTAAATAAGTAAATACCTGGATGAAAGCCTGGTAGAAGATTTTCTTCTATCAGGCTTTTGTACAAACAGGAGAAAGTTCGTTCTTATGTCTGCAAGGTCTTCACAAATGCGTACAGGTGGATAAACAGTAAGCTCATTTAAGACTTTTGCAGCAGCCCCTCTTTATTTCTCATTTGTAATGATTCAGGACTGGCTCGAAAATCCATCCAATAGAAATTTTATAAAATAGAGATACTGAGCCTATATTCCTTTTGTTTGCCGGCAGCAAGGGTCTGGATATCCCGTTTATTGGCGAAATGGTCGTCTTCATCCTCAAAAATACCGGAACCATTCCAGGGTTCCAGACAGAGGAAAGGAGCGTTCCCACCCATGGGTGTCCAGAAAGCAATGGAAACAAAATCAGGATAGTCCATGCGTATTCCCTTTCCGGAGACCGGATTTTTTAAGGCCACACTACGGGAATTGGTATGGTAGAAATAGAGGGCATCCTGGTCAAAGAGTTCTCCGGAAAGCTTCAGCATTTTTCCGGTGGCACCATGGACCATTCTTTTATCAGCAAAAAAACACATATTTTCCAGATCATAGACGTAGGATTCCAAACGCTCATCCTGAGCAAATTCAATGACGTAATCAGAAAAAGCCTCCCCTTCTTCCAGAGGGCAGTTGAAGCCGGGGTGTGCCCCGATATGGTAGATCATGGAATCGGTATCCCGGTTAATGACCAGATAGGTCATCTTAAGCTTACTTTCTTCCAATTCATAGGTAAGGCGAAGCTCGAAAGAAAAGGGATAGCTTTCATGGGTGAGGGGGCTGTCGGTAAGAGAAAAGGCAGCCCTGTTTTCAGTCTGTTCAAGCAGGGTAAATTCGGACTCCTTGCAAAAACCATGCTTGGGCATGGAGTATTCTTTTCCCGCAATAATGGTTTTATTATTTCTCACGTTTCCAATGGTGGGAAAGAGCAGAGGGGAGGAACGCATCCAGTGTTTGGGATCTGCGTTCCAGATATATTCTTTTCCATCAGGACTCTTCAGGGACTTTAATTCTGCTCCCAGGGATTCAATGACTGCTTCATAGCCATGACTGGTAATGGTGACACGCATAATAGACCTCCTTTGACAAGGGGGGGCCAGGGCCTCCCGAATAAACTCAGTATAGAGGAAACAGCTTTTTTTTTCTACTCATAGATGAGAAGAAAAAGGGTGAAAAAAAATCCACCTTATCTTGGTCAGAAGATTTGTTATCATATATATAACTATTCAGAATTGGGATGTTCTCTGTTCTGAATAGTTGCAAGCAGGTATAGGAAAGGAAGAGGGCTATGAAGAAAAAAAACAGCAAAATTCCCAAAAAAGTATGGCTGTTATTATCGTTCCTCACCGCTATGGTGCTCTGGACCCTGTTGTCCATGAATGAAAAAACAGCCAGAAGTTTTCCCAATGTAATCGTGACCTTCAGGTCTATGACAACGATGATCGAGAGAGGAGTATTTTTTCAGGACATCAAAAGCAGCCTGATCTCCGTTTCGGCAGGCTTTGCCATAGGCTTCGTACTGTCTCTGCCAGTGGCAATTTTAATGGCCTGGTACATACCGGTAAGGAATATCATTGAACCCTGGATCCAGTTTATCCGGAATATTCCCCCTCTGGCTTACGTGCCTCTGGTGGTAATCTCCGCAGGTGTAGGAAGAAAGCCGCAGATCATCGTCATTACCATAGCCACCTTCCTGATCATGACGGTCACCATCTATCAGGGTGTATTAAACGTGGATGAGACACTGATCAAGGCGGCAAGAGTGCTGGGGGCCACCGATAAGGATATTTTCCTGAAGGTTATCGCGCCGGCCACCCTGCCCTTTATCATTACGGCGATCCGGCTGGGCAGCTCCACAGCATTGACCACCCTGATCGCTGCAGAATCGACGGGAGCGGTTGCAGGTTTGGGAATGAGGATCAGATCTTTAAATAACAGTTTTGAATCAGAGCCCATGCTTTTATACATCATCATCATCGGCATCATCGGTATGCTGGTTGAAAAATTTGTAAAATTCCTGGAAAGGAGGTTTACCGGATGGCAGGAGAAGAGAGAAGCGTAAAGGTCAGGATCGACAATGTAAAAAGGATCTTTAATACCAGAAATGGTGAAATGGTGGCCTTAAACGGAGTAAGCCTGGATATCATGGAAAATGAATTCATCTGTGTGGTAGGGCCCTCCGGCTGTGGTAAATCCACCCTCCTCAATATTATTGCCGGTCTTTTGGAACCCAGCTCCGGTAAGGTATATTGCGATGGTAAGGAGGTTGTTGGAACAGGAACCGAAAGAGGTGTGGTTTTCCAGCAATATGCATTGTTCCCCTGGATGACGGTGAAAAAGAACGTTATGTTCGGCCTGAATCTGAAAGGAATCAAAGGGCAGGAAGCAGAAGATATTGCCATGAAATACATAAAAATGGTACAATTAGAAGACTTCATAAATCATTATCCCAAGGAACTGTCCGGAGGAATGAAACAAAGAGTTGCTATTGCCCGTGCCTATGCAGTGAATCCTTCAGTACTTTTAATGGATGAACCCTTTGGTGCGCTGGATGCACAGACCAGAACCCAGCTGCAGTCAGAGCTTCTGGAAACCTGGGAAAAGGAGAGAAAGACCTGCTTCTTTATTACCCACGATGTGGATGAGGCCATTATTTTAGCCCAGAAGGTGATCATTATGAGTGCCAGGCCGGGGCGGATCAAGGAAATTGTAGACATTAACATCCCTTATCCCAGGACACAGGAAACTAAAATGTCTCCGGAATTCCTGGAACTGAAGAACCATATCTGGAGCCAGGTATATCAGGAATATCTGGAGGTCAGAAAGTAATTTACGATACCTGTCCCGTAAGGGCTTATGGGGTATACATAATCTAACTGTTAAAGGAGGAAAAAAATGAAAAAGAAAGTAATCAGTTTATTTCTGGTTGCAGCAATGGCAGCCAGCATGCTGGTAGGCTGTGGCGGGGGAAGCTCCGAGCAGACAGCAGCACCTGCTGAAAGTACACCTGCAGCCGAAACAGAAGCAGCAGTAGAGGAATCTACTCCCGCTGAAGAAGAAGCAGCAGTAGAACCGGTAACCTTAAATGTGGCTTATATGCCCAACTATGGTAGCCTCTGGGCAATTGAAAATGCCATCGCACAGGGATATCTTGAGGAAGAAGGCATTACCGTTAACCTGACTGAGTTCCAGGATGGACCTACCATTATCGCAGCTATGGAATCCGGAAGCATCGATATCGGATACATCGGACAGGGCGCACATAAGCTCTGTATCAACGGACAGGCAACTATTTTTGCTTTATCCCATATTTCCAATGGTGATATGCTGATCGGTGGCCCCGGCATTACCAGCATCAAGGATCTGGCCGGCAAACAGGTGGCTTATTCTTCCGGAACCTCCAGTGAAGACATTCTGGTAAAGGCCCTGGCTAAAGAAGGAATGACTCTGGATGATATCGTAGCAGTAGACATGGATGCGACCGGTATCGTATCTGCTATGATCTCCGGTGGTGTTGATGCAGCAGCAACCTGGTCTCCCAACAGCTTAAAGATTCTGGAAGAGACCGAAGGTGCGACTGAGCTGGCTGACAATATGACCTTTGCTGATGAAACCGTATCTCTGGCAAGCTGGATCGTAATGCCTAAATATGCAGAAGAGAACAGAGACGTTCTCGTTCGTTACACCAGAGCATTGTTCAAGGCTATGGATTATGCAGCAACCGAGCATCAGCAGGAAACGGCAGCTTTAGTAGCTAAGCAGGTAGCGTTGGATGAAGCAAGCGTTTACGAACAGCGTGGTGATGCACAGTGGCTGACCGGTAAAGAGGTATCCCAGGGTGCAGCAGACGGAACTGTAGAAGGCTATTATGAACTGCAGAAGCAGGCATTTATTGATGCAGGTGCTGTAGAAGGTGATCCCGCAGTTTCTGATTACGTATTGTTAGACGTAATGATTGAGGCTGGTGAATATTAAATAATAAACTTCCGATTAAACGGTAGTTGAGAGAACAGGGCTGCCCGGAGGCAGTCCTGTTTTACTCTCACAAAAAAGTAAAAGGCTTTAAGCAGAATGAGAGGGAAGTATGAGTCACGAGTACTATGGTTATACAAAAGAAGAGCTGTTAAAGCATCCGCGGATACCGCTCATTGTTATGGAAGATAATCCTGCTGTTTTTAAGGCTTTGGCAAAAGAAATGGCAGAGGAGATCAAACGAAAGAATGGACTGGGGGAAAATACCGTATTTATCTGTCCGGTTGGTCCCGTAGGCCAGTATCCTTTCTTTGTAGATATGGTCAATGAACAGAATATCAGCCTGAAGAATGTCTGGTTCATCAATATGGACGAATACCTGACCGACGATAGAAAGTGGATTCCTAAGGAACATCCCTTAAGCTTCAGGGGATTTATGGATCGGAATGTGTATACCCAAATAAAGCCTGAGCTGGTCATGTCCGAAGAGCAGAGGATTTTTCCGGATCCGGATAATCCGGGCTATATTCAGGAGGTTATTGACAGACTTGGAGGAGTAGATATCTGCTTTGGAGGAATTGGAATAAACGGCCATGTAGCCTTTAATGAGGCAGATGCTTCCAAAACACCGGAGGAATTTTTACAGCTGCCTACCCGTGTACTGCCGATTTCCCCTGAGACCAGGGCTATCAATTCTGTGGGGGATTTAAACGGAGCACTGGAGGATATGCCTCATTATTGCATTACCATCGGTATTCATGAGATTTCCCAGGCAAAAAAGATTCGTCTGGGCTGCTTCAGAGACTGGCACAGAGCAGTGGTAAGAAGAGCAGCTTATGGAGAAAAGAGTGCAGATTTTCCGGTAAGTCTTTTGCAGGACCACCCGGATATCAATCTGAAGTTTACAGAATTTGTAGCAAATCTTCCCTGACCGGATAAGTGGACGGGTGGATCATAAAAAGAGATGCGAAAGGGGAGAGGAAAGATGAAGGAGCAGTATTTTATTCATGGTGAAGCCTATATTGATCATCAATTTCAGGAAAAAACCATAAAGATTACGGAGGGCAGGCTGGAAATTCTGGATGCCAAAGAAAGGATTCCGGAAGATGCAAAAATCTATGATGCTGCAGGGAAGCGAATTGTTCCCGGCTTTATTGATGTACATACCCATGGCTCTGTGGGCGTAGATGTAAATGCGGCAACAGCAGAGGAACTGGAAAAAATCTGCCGTTTTGTGGCAACCAGGGGAACCACCTCCTGGCTGTGTTCAGTGCTGACGGATACCAGGGAACAGACGCTATGGTGTATCGATCAGTTTAATGAGCATCAAAAAAAGGAAAGTCAGGGAGCAAATTTACTGGGTATCCATCTGGAAGGGCCTTTTCTCTCCACGGAATATAAAGGAGCCATGCCCGAATATCTGCTGCAGACCAGAAATCTGCCTTTGTTAAAGGAGTATCAGGAAAGAGCGAAAGGGAAGATTAAATATATGACGATCTCCCCGGAAATCGAAGGGCTTAATGAGGATATTCCGGCCATGAAGGAACTGGGTCTTACGGTAGCCATCGGCCATTCCGGAGCCGATTACGATACTGCCTGGGAGGCCATCCATCAGGGAGCAGAAAGCTGCACCCACACCTTTAATGCCATGAAGCTTCTGCACCAGCATTTTCCGGCCATTATGGGAGCGGCCCTGGAATCGGATATCTATTGTGAGGCCATCTGTGACGGACGCCATCTGCATCCCGGTACAGTACGCCTTTTGCTGAAAACCAAGGGACTGGATAAGGTGGTAGCGATCACGGACTCCATTATGGCTGCCGGTTTACCCGACGGAAACTACAAGCTGGGTGTAAATGATGTGGTGGTTGTAGATGGAGATGCCAAGCTGGCAGATAGCGGTGTTCGTGCGGGAAGCACTCTGACCCAGGATGTGGCCTTGAAGAATTTGCTTTCCTTCACCGGAAGGCCTTTGGAGGAAATTATTCCGCTGCTCACGGAAAATCCCGCAAATCTGTTAAAGATTTCAGACCGGAAGGGATATCTTGCAGATCAGAAGGATGCGGATCTGGTCATTCTGGATGGTGATAATAATATCGCAGACGTTTTCGTCGGCGGAAGACGGATCGATCTATGCTGATCCTGCTAAGTGTATGTCTGGTATTGGCGTCCTTCATCATCTTTGCCGTAAAACGAAATCAGGAAGCCTTTCTGCTCCTGGGCTTATGTATAAGCTTAGGTCTGGAAATCTGTGGAGTGATGATCTTTATTGCAAAAAAAGGAGGAATTTCCGAAGATATCCTGCTGTTTTTGTATTTTTCCCGTGATATCTTAAACCGGATAAGGTATTTGGGGATTACGTTAAATCAGCTGGGCTTTTTGATCGCTCTGGGAAGAACCCTGTTTCCTCTCTTTTTTGCAGAAATATCCCTCCATTATTCCATGATCGAATGGGTGCGGAAAAACAGGTGGATCAAGTATGCGGCCATGGTTTTTCCGGCCACCAATCTGATCCTTTACTACCCTCAGGTTTATCGGATGATTACGGAAAAACGGCCGGGACTGCAGAATTTGATCACGGAAGGATCACATGGATGGCTGACGGCTTATCTGGTGGTGGGGGGACTGCTTCTCCTTTACGAATATAAAAGTATTACCATGAAGTTCTGTAAACGTCAGTTCGGTCAGATTACTGCCTGTATACTGGCCATGGCGATCCTCTATCTTCTTTATTATCAGCAGGATCCGGGACAGGTATACCGTTTCTACAGCATGGATTTTATCTGGCCCAGAGGAATTGGATATCTGCAGATCAACCCCGGGCTTGTCAGCTATATCGGTCTGGTCGGGATCATGCTGGTGTGTACGGTAATGGGCTTTTACAGCCTTTTTAAATACACCACGGGAATGTTTGAAGAACATAAAGAAGACATGGTCATGCAGCGTAAATTCAACATGGCTAAGGTGGGAGCCTCCATGTTCGTCCACGGGATCAAAAACCAGCTGCTGGCCTCCAGAGTGGTACATAAGCGGCTTCGCTCTCTCTGCGAAGGAGAGAAGGCAGATATTGAAAAGATCAGGGAAAATATAGATGTTCTGGAGGAGCTTAACAGCTCTATGCTGGAAAGGATGGATGAGCTGTATCGCTGTGTAAAGACTAACGCCATCTATATGGCACCCCTGGAGGTTCAGGAGATTTTTCATGAGGCTGTGGAGCGCTTTCACAGGAAATATCCGGAAGAAATGGTGGAATGTATCGTGCCGGGGGCGATTACCGTTCTGGCAGATAAGGCACAGCTGTGTGAAGCTCTTTCCAACCTGCTGATCAATGCTCAGGATGCAGTAAACGAATCGGCAGATCCCCATAGGGGTAAGATCGCTTTGAAGTGTTACAATGAACGCTTATATACGGTGATTGAAGTGGAGGATAATGGAAAAGGAATGACCAGAGAACAGGTGAAAAAAATTTTTGAACCTTTCTATTCCAGTAAAAATTCCAATCATAACTGGGGAATGGGATTGTACTTTGCCAGAGAAGTGGTAAAGGGCCATCTTGGCTTTATGAAGGTGGAAACAAAACCCCAGGTGGGAAGCCGGTTTTTTATCATGCTTCCCCGCTATAACTGATAAAGGAGACGAGATACCGATGGGGGAGACCATACGAATCCTGATCGCAGATGATTTTCAGCTGCTTCGGGAGGATATGAGTGAACTGATCAACAGGCAGGAGGATATGGAAGTGGCGGGGATGGCTGCCAGCGGCAGGGAGATTGTCAGTATGGCTGCCCAAATTCCCCATGATCTGATCCTTATGGATATCGAAATGGAACAGACCAACGCGGGAATACTTGCTACGGAAGCACTTCGGAGGGAAAATCCGGATGAGAGGATCATTTTTCTTTCTGTCCATGAAACCAGGGATATTGTGGTTACTGCCATGGGAGCAGGAGCCATTGATTATCTGGTAAAGGGATGTCCCGATGAAGAAATTCTGTACCATATCCGCTGTGCCATGGCGGGTAAGCCGATCATGCAGGGCAGGGTGCATGAAATGGTCATGCAGGAATATGCGCGTTTACAGAAAAGTGAAAGAAGCCTTCTGTTTTTTATCAACAATCTTTCCAAGCTGACTTCCACAGAGCATGATCTGATCAGGCTTTTGCTGCAGGGCTGTAAGGTACAGGAGATTGCCCGTGTCCGTTGTGTGGAGGTGAGTACGATCAAAACACAGATCAAAGGACTTTTAAGGAAATTCGGCTGCAGCAGAACGAAGGAGATTGTGTCGATCATCCATGATCTGAATATCGAACATTTGTTTTAAGAGTAGGAGGTTAAGATGAAAAAAAATCTCTTGATCATTCATGGGGGAGGACCTACGGCAGTCCTGAATGCATCCTTGTACGGAGCCCTTAAGGAAGCCGGAAAATATCCTCAGATCGGAAGGATCTATGGGGCCAAAAACGGTACCGGAGGGGTGCTGAGAGAGAAATTTATTTCTCTGGAGGAGGTGCCGGATGATAAGCTGCAGCTTTTGCTGCAGACTCCGGGCAGTGCCATCGGAACCTCCAGAGATGAGCTTGGTGAGAAGGAATATGAGCGAATGGCAGAGGTACTGATAAAATGGGAGATCGGTTACGTGCTTTTTAACGGTGGAAACGGAACCATGGATACCTGTGGAAAGCTCCATAAAACCTGCAGGAATAAAGGAATGGATATTGCAGTGATGGGAATTCCCAAAACCATGGATAATGATATTTCCGTTACCGACCACTCCCCGGGCTTTGGCAGTGCGGCCCGGTTCATTGCCCAGAGTACCAGAGAGCTTTGTGCAGATGTCCGGGGACTTCCCATTCATGTAGTGGTGATGGAGGCTTCCGGAAGGAATGCAGGCTGGATAACGGCAGCAGCGGCTCTGGCATCAGATGATGGAGGACCGGGACCGGATCTGATCTATCTGCCGGAGATTCCCTTCGATGAAGATCAATATATAGAAGATGTGAAGAAGCTGTTAACACGGAAAAAAGGAATTGTGATAGTGGTCAGTGAGGGGCTTAAGGATCAGGAGGGAAATCCTGTGGTAGAACCCATTTTTAAGACCGGAAGGGCAACCTATTTCGGAGATGTCAGTTCCTACCTTGCAGGGCTTGTCATTAAACGGCTGGGCTATAAGGCCAGAGGAGAAAAGCCGGGACTTTTGGGAAGGGCATCAATCCTCTTGCAGAGCTCTGTGGATCGTGAGGAAGCAGAGCTGGCCGGAGAGCTGGCCTGCAGAGCAGTTCTTCAGAAAGAAAGCGGGAAAATGGTGGCTTTCAGACGACTATCCACATCACCCTACCGGATAGAGCCATTTTTGGTAGATATTGAGGAGGTGATGCTGGTGGAGAAGACCATGCCGAAAGCGTTTATCAATGAAGAAGGAAATGGAGTAACGGAAAGCTTTAAGGAATGGTGCAGACCGTTGTTGGGGGGAAAGCTCACCCAAATGACTCATTTTAATCAGGAATAGTTTTACACTGTTATACAAAACCACTGTGATCAGAAGGCCGTCAAAGGCGGCGGAAAGGGAGAAGATATGTTAGTACCGATGAGAGCAATCCTAGAGGCGGCAGATAAGAGAGATTATGCCCAGGGAGCCTTCAATGTAAATGCGGTCTGTCAGGCCAAAGCGGTAATTGAGGTCCATGAAATGTTCAGAAGCCCGGCAATTTTACAGGGGGCAGATCTGGCAAACGGTTTTATGGGCGGCAGAACAGACTTTATGAATGCTACTTTAGAAGATAAAAAGAAAGGAGCCAGGAATATTGCCGATGCAGTAAGAACCTACGGCAGTGACAGTCCTATTCCCATTGCTCTTCACCTGGATCATGGGAAGAACCTGGATTCCTGTATTGCGGCCATTGAAGGAGGCTATACCAGCGTGATGATCGACGGAAGCTCCCTTCCCTTTGAAGAGAATATGGAATTGACCCGTGAGGTGGTTAAATATGCCCATGAACGGGGAGTTACGGTGGAAGGAGAGCTGGGGGTTCTGGCAGGAGTGGAGGACCATGTCTTTTCGGCAGGAAGTACCTACACCAATCCCATGGATGCCATTACCTTCTTTAAAAAGACGAAGGTGGATGCTCTTGCCATCAGCTATGGAACCATGCACGGGGCAAATAAGGGAAAAAACGCAGTCATCCGTAAGGAAATTGCCATAGCCATCAAGGAATGCCTCCGTCATGAAGGAATCGAGGGGTATCTGGTCAGTCACGGCTCATCCACCGTGCCACAGTATATTGTGGAGGAAATCAATGCTCTGGGAGGAGAACTGACCAATACCTATGGAATTGATGTAAACCAGCTTATTGAGGCTTCCCATTGTGGTATCAATAAGATCAACGTGGATACGGATATTCGCCTGGCCGTAACCCGGAATATGAAGGAGCTTTTTGCCAGGGAGAAGGCTCTCAGAACCAGTGCATCCATCGGAGGAATCTATGAGCTTCTGGAAAAAAATAAAACAGCCTTTGATCCCAGAGTCTTTATCACACCCATTATGGATACGGTGATGACAGGAAATATCCCCGATGAGCATGTGGGCAGGATATGTAAATGTATTGAGGATGGTGTGAAAGAAGTGGTTGGGACACTAATCGTAAGATTTGCCAGCTTTGGCCATGCGCCCGGAGTAGAGCAGGTTACTCTGGAGAAGATGGCTAAGCGGTATAAACAGGCGGGGATTTAGGAGGTGGAAGATCCATGAAGCATATTTATTTGAATCTTAAGCGGTTTGACGTTCCTGTAGAATATGGCGGTGTAAACCGTCTTGCTCCTTTGCAAGACTGGGCCAGAGTCATTGTGGAATCTACCCAGGAAGAGTTAAAAAGCTACGATCCGAAAGAGGTGGAGTTTGCCATGTATTTTCCCGAGGCACATCTTCTGGGAGCCGTGGCAGCAAAGGGAAAGGACAGTCCCCTGCAGATCGGCTGTCAGAGCGTCTACCGTATGGATACAGCAGTGGGAGGAAATTTCGGAGCCTTTACCAGTAACCGCAGTGCATCCTCTATGGTGGCTGTGGGCTGTACCACCACCATTATCGGACATTGTGAAGAACGTAACGATAAAGCGGGAGTATTGGCAGAGGCCGGGGTGACGGATACAGCTGCTGTCAATCGTCTGTTGAATCAGGAGATCCGATGTGCTATCGCCAGAGGAATGAAGGTACTCTACTGTATAGGTGAGAAAAGTGAAGAACAGGAACACTGGGAAAAGGTATTGGGGGATCAGCTTGAGATCGGGTTAAAGGATGTGGATAAGGAAAGGGTGGTCATTGCCTATGAGCCCATCTGGTCCATCGGGCCTGGAAAAACACCGGCAGACAAGGAGTATATCACGAAAATAGCCCGTTTTGTCAAAGAGAAAACGGGAGGCATGGATATTGTTTATGGCGGCGGATTAAAACAGGATAATGCAGCCATGCTGGCATCCATCCCTGAAATTGACGGAGGGCTGATTGCCTTAACCCGTTTCAGCGGCGAGATCGGTTATTATCCGGAGGAATATCTTAAGATCATCCGTCTGTATATGGAAAAATGATGAAAATGCCGCCGAAGGCGGTAGAAGGGAGAGTCGAGGAAAGTAAACTTTCCTCACGAACTTTGTGCAAATGAACAAAGTTCCTGTGATTAAAATGCCGCCGAAGGCGGCGAAAGGAGAGGTAGAAATGAAACTGGATTTTGAATACGGACAGGGAGTGATGACGGCAGAACTTCCTGACAATACGGATATTTTTATTCCCGGAGAAACGGTGAAGGATCCTGACTTTATTCCGGAGGATCAGCTGGAAGCGGCTTATCTGGAAAGTCTGGCAAATCCCATCGGTATGCCAACCCTGACAGAATTGGCTCATAAAGGAAGTACCGTGACCTTCATCGTACCCGACAGGGTAAAAGGTGGAGAACAGCCTACCAGCCATCGGAAGATGAGTATTAAGCTGATCTTAAAGGAGCTTTATGCAGCAGGAGTGGAAAAAAAGGATATTCTGTTCATTATTTCCAATGGGCTCCATCCCCGAAGCAAGGAGGGAGATGCCAGGGCCCTTTTCGGAGAGGAGCTGTTCAATGAATTCTGGCCAACGGGGCAGATCATCAGCCACGACAGTGAGGATCCGGATCATATGATCGACCTGGGCTGCACGGACAGAGGAGATCCGGTAGTCATGAATAAATATGTTTTTGACTGTGATATTCCCATTCTGATTGGTCATGTTCAGGGAAATCCCTATGGGGGATATTCGGGAGGCTACAAGCACAGTGCAACGGGAATTACCAACTGGCGCTCCATTGCCAGTCACCATGTCCCTTCAGTTATGCACAGAAAGGATTTTACTCCTGTTAACGGCGGAAGTCTGATGCGCAGTAAGTTCGATGAGATCAGTATGCACATGGAAGAGAAAATGGGCCATCCCTTTTTCTGCTGTGATGCGGTGCTGGATACCTCTTCCCGCCAGATTGCTGTTTTTTCCGGCTATGCAAAAGAGATGATGCCTTTAAGCTGGAAGGTGGCAGATAAGCGTACCTATGTCCATTGGGCAGAGAAAAAATATGATGTTCTGGTATTCGGTATGCCGCAGAAATTCCACTATGGAGATGGCATGGGAACCAATCCCATTATGATGATGCAGGCCTTAAGTGCACAGGTCCTTCGGTTCAAAAGGATCATGAGTGATCAATGTGTGCTGATCTGTGCATCCACCTGTAACGGCTATTTCCACGATGAGCTCTGGCCCTATTTAAGAGAAGTGTATGAGCTCTTCCAGCATGACCATATGAATATCCTGCCGGATATGAACCGCTATGGTGAATATTTTGCCACCAACGAAGAGTATATCCGAAAATACCGCTTTACCAATGCTTTTCATCCCTTCCACGGCTTTTCCATGATGTCCTGCGGCCATATTGCAGAAATGAATACCAGTGCCATCTATATCGTGGGAGCCCAGGAACCGGGCTATGCAAGGGGAATGGGATTAAAGACCAGAGAAAGCTTTGAAGAGGCACTGGCCGATGCGAAAAAGAAATTTGTGGGGGAGAATCCCAATATTCTGGCTCTGCCCATGACCTTTAAAAAAGCAGCAGTCCATCTTTGTATGAAAAATCCTGCCTTAGACTGTATGGATGCCTATGGACATACAGGTGGCTGCGGCTGTGCCGGCTAGGAAAAATAAGGAGAAAGGATAATCATGATACCATTAGTTCTGTTTATTGTCTGCATTCTTGCATCCAGTGTAGGAGCCGTAGTCGGTGCGGGAGGTGGAGTGATCATCAAGCCGGTGCTGGATATGATCGGTATTCTTCCTGTTTCTACCGTCAGCTTCTGCTCCGGCTGCACCGTTCTGGGGATGTCGGTCTGTTCCCTGATTCGGGGGAGGAAGGACGGAGTCAGGCTGCAGGTCAGAATCAGCACGGCCCTGGCTGTAGGAGCTGTGCTGGGAGGTCTTTTGGGGAAATGGCTTTTCGAGCTGGTACGAAACAGTTTTCCCAATGAAAGAGCCCTGGGAGCTATTCAGGCGGTGTTTTTGACCATTATCACCTTTTTGGTTTTGCTTTATGTCTGCAATAAGGACAGACTTCCTTCCAAACGGATCCAGAACCTGGGAGTTTCTGTAATCATTGGTGTTGTCCTGGGAGTGATCTCCTCCTTTTTAGGGATAGGAGGAGGAACCAGCAATGTGGCGGTATTGTTCTTCTTCTTTTCCATGGAGGCGAAGGAGGCGGCAAAAAACTCCATTTACATCATTATTTTTTCGCAGATTTCCAGTATTGCCAGTGCACTGGTGACGAGCTCTGTACCGGATTTTGAATGGATGAATCTGATCTGCATGGTTGCGGGAGGGATCAGCGGTGCTCTGGTGGGAGCGGCCATATCCAGAAGGATCGACAATGCAGGAGTAGAGAAGATCCTAAAGATCCTGCTGCTTCTGATCGTAGCCATGGATTTTTACAACGTACTCCAGTATACCATCCTGTGACTGCGGCAAAATGCGACAAATTAAACTGGCTTTTTTTAGCCTTATATGCTATAGTCTCTTTGGTAAATGACTAAAGAACAAAGATAGCTGTGAGAAAAGAAATAACAGCATAGGTCAATTTATGTACAAAAGGAGGACTATACGTGATTTTTATTGAATTTTTATTGTTGGCATTAGGATTTTTGATGCTGGTGAAGGGGGCTGACTGGTTTGTAGACGGAACCTCTGGAGTTGCCAGAAGGATGGGGATTCCTCAGCTGGTGGTGGGGCTTACCATCGTGGCCATGGGAACCAGTGCACCGGAGGCAGCGGTAAGTATTACGGCAGCCTTAAAGCAGAATGCGGAAATTGCCATCGGAAATGTGGTAGGCAGCAATATTTTAAATATTTTGATCATTTTGGGAATTACGGCCCTTATCGTTTCTGTTGCCATCCAGAAATCCACTCTTAAGGTGGAAATTCCTTATATGATCGCCATTACCATAGTCCTGATTATTATGGGAAGTACAGGTAATGAGGTGACCAGAGCAGAAGGTGTTATCCTTTGGATCCTTTTCCTGGTTTATCTGGGCTATCTCTTCCGTATGGCCAAAAAGGGAAAGGAAGAGAGCAGCACAGAGGAAAAGGCCGTATGGAAGCTTTTGTTATCTACGGTTATCGGTCTGGTTGCGATCGTTTGGGGAAGTAATATTACGGTAGACAGTGCTACGGCTCTTGCTGAAACTGCTGGTTTAAGTGAACGGTTTATCGGTCTTACCATCGTGGCTCTGGGAACCTCACTTCCGGAGCTGGTAACTTCTGTGACTGCAGCAATTAAGGGAAATGCAGATATTGCTATCGGAAATATTGTGGGAAGCAGTATCCTCAATATTTTGTTCATCCTGGGAACCACTGCCCTGATCTCACCCATCCCCTATCAGCCCAGCTTCTTTTTTGACGGCTGGATCGCAGTGGCAGCTGCTGTGATCTTATGGTTATCCGTCTGCCGGACCATGGAGCTGAGACGGAAATGGGGGATTATCATGCTGCTTTGCTATGGTGCGTATTTTGTTTATCTTCTGTAGAAATATTCTGACAAAATTTGACAAAAGAGAATTATTGTAGTATTATTCTTGATATACGATAACAGTTTGGAAGAAAATGGACTTGAAGCAGACTGGGAATGGAGGAAATTATGGCAATTACATATGATCAATTAAACGGAGAGGAGATCCTTGAGGATTTGGATAATATCTGTAAGACTCCCGAAGTATGTGGAAGCTGTGCAGGACCTGAATGTCTGATCGGTTATGCCCGTATCTGTACGAAGAACTGTATGCGGGATGAGGTTACCTATGTATATGAAGGTCAGAAGAATATGCCTCAGTATGATATACGGGGTGGTTATGATGAATATGAGACTCTTCATGGAATAGCTCATCTTCTTGCACAGTGCCGCAGCTGCAAAGCCGGTCATTTTGACAATTGTATCATTAATGTGGTACGTAACTGCCTTGAAGTGATCGAATATGGTGAAGAACAGGAATTTGATGGAGAGGTACTGCCTTACCTGATGAGAATCGGTAAAATGGATCCCAACAGAGCCTCTATTATTATGAAGGAATACCACTTCAAAAAGAAAGAAAGAAAAGAAGAAGTGGGAAACATAGAAGGATTAGAATAAAAGGATTAGAATACGTAACAGACAAAACGCCTCTAGAAATGGAGGCGTTTTCTTACGGTATTACGAAGTCTGGAAATGGACATAATGGCCAATAAACCAACGGAAATAACCATACATACGCTGAAGACGATGGCTGACCAGCCAGGTTTTAAAGCAAGATCCTGAAAACGGTCGATGAGTAGCTCTATTCCCACATTTAGGAAACCGACCTCTACAAAAAAGTAGAAAATGGCAGCCAGCCCGGAGCGGGAAATCAGCCTGCACAGCAGAATATAGATGATGATTAGTGAATAGACCATCAGAGTAATCGGAAGTGCCAGGGCAGAGAACCATCGGCTGTCTGTGGTCAGACAGCTTAAAAAATACTCATAGCCAATAAGGCAGATGGCATCAGCAATGAGACAGATACTCCAGGAGAGCCTGGTCCAGAGCATTTTGGGACAGGTAAACACCCATAGAAGCAGGCAGCCTCCGATGACCGGCCAGGACCAGCGCATGCTGGTAAAGGTAGTCAGATTCAGGATCAGGCAGGTCAAAGAGGAAGCAAAAAGCACTATGGTGATCCAGAGTCCTGCATCCTTACGGCGTGCCAGCTCCACATCACCTTTCTTTTCGGAAAAAGGAGTGTAGGTACAGCTGGCAATTTGGGTATGTGGGTCATTGGGATTGATTACAGGTGTATGGCACAGGGGGCAGGTCTGAAGTGAAGGCTCCAGCTTTACTCCACAATTTACGCAATAAGACATAGAATTCTCCTTTCTGGATAATACTCAGGCTTAGGAAATACTGATTTAATCAGTGTTTCCCTAGAAGTCACGGTTGCTTTCGATGGTGACAGGAATTCCGTCTTCCACAAGCTTGGAAAAGAAGAAACGTTCCACATCCGATTCATGGATGCAGCTGCCAAAATTGATGGTCAGAACATCCTGAAAGCTGATGATGGCACAGTTGGTGCGGGAAGAAAAAGGAATTCCCATATAGATATCAAAGCGCTCGATGAAAGGGATCATTTCTTCAGGTACCTTCAGACTTCCCATATTGGTCAGTCCGGCGGAAGAGTTTTTATCCTGAACACGGCTGTAGAAGGTTTTTACGACAAAATCCTTAATAAAAAGGGGAACCACACGGATAAAGGGATTACGCTGGGTGGCTGCATTAGTGGTGATATCTCCCCGCAGGAATTTTTCATTAATGTAGTAGCGCATATAGTGGTGCACCTGCTTGATGATCTCCTCAAAGGTATATTCCCCCAGTCTGGGGTCTATGGATGGATAGATCATGGTAATAAAATTACGCAGAGTTCTGGAGGGGAAGAACCGGCGCAGATTCACCGGCATGGCAATTTTAACGGGCCGTTCCTTAAGGGGCTTATCCTGTCGTTGTTTTTGCAAAAGAGCATATAAAAGCACAGCATTCAGATATTCGGTAATCGTGCAGTGGTAATCTGCAGCTACCTTCATTACATCTTTTACACTCATAATCCCGTCGATCACATGGAAGGTATAGAAGGGTTCCTTGGTTCCCCTGATCCGGTAGGCTTTTTCCATGGGGCGGGGAGGCCGTACCTTGGCGTTGGAGTAACGCATATAGGCATCCTCCAGTTCCTCCGGATGGGGCTCCTCATGGATGTCCAGAACAAAATATTGATTGGGAATATCATGGCCCAGAAGGCGTAGATAATTGGCAGTTATGGTATGGAGAAGATACATTCCGCCGGTACCGTCACCCAGACTGTGATGGGCTTCAAGGGAAATCCGCCGTCCGTGGTAGTAAACCCGGATCAGATACCGGTTATTGGTCTTAAAGGGCATGGGCATACAGAAATTACGCACATCGTCCTTAACGAAGGGACCGGGGCGGTCGTTGGGCTCCAGAAAGCGCCAGAATAATCCTTTTCGCATGGCTACCTTATAGGTAGGAAAGCGGGGCAGGCTCATGTCTACGGCCTGCTGCAGAACTTCAGGAAGGATGTCTTCCTTTAACAGAACGGAAAGACGGTAAACAGAGGAAAAATCCCTTCTCTGTAGTGTGGGATATACAATGGCGGACAGATCCAGAGGATACCATCCTGGTTTTTCCTGTCTATGCTTACTCAAGTCCCTCACCTCCTGTTTTTATTCTTAAAAGAAGTACAAAAAATATACGAATTTAGTATAGCATATTCAGCTTGTCGTGAATAGTAATATATGTTAGAATATATGGCTGAAATTAAAAGGAAAAAGCTGCCAGAGGCAGCAGAATGAGAGGAAAAATGAAATATATATTCCAGTTTGTATGGATATTTGGTGTGAGTCTGGCCGGTGAAGTGTTGAATGCACTGCTGCCCATGCCTGTTCCTGCCAGTGTTTATGGCCTGGTGATCATGTTTATTCTTCTTCTGACGGGGATAGTAAAGCTTGAACAGGTAGAAAATGCAGCAGATTTTCTGATGGCGGTGATGCCTCTGTTTTTTATTGATTCCACAGTAGGAGTAATGAACTATTACGGACTGATCAAAGGAAAGATACCAATCCTCTTTCTGGCAGCCTTTCTTTCCTTTGCCGCTGTGGTGGTGGTAGTGGGGGTGACGGCTCAGGGGATCATCCGCGGAAAAAGAAAGAGAGGAAAATAGATTATGGAATGGAATGTACTCTTGGGAGAGTCCCTGTTTTTTGGTATGGCACTCAGTCTCGTGGCCTATCGGATCGGTTTTGCCATTCAGGCAAAATGGAAAAAGGTATTCCTGAATCCCTTACTACTCTCTGTTGCCTTTATTATCGGTTTTTTGGCAGTCACAGGAATCTCTTATGAAACCTATCATTATGGAGCAAAGTATCTGAGTTATTTTCTTACACCGGTAACCGTCTCACTGGCTGTACCTTTGTACCGTCAGTTTCAGGTCCTTAAAAAAAATGTGGCGGCCATTGTCATTAGTATAACCATTGGCTGCTTTGTCCACGCAGCAGTGATCATAGGGGTGCTGTCTGTTTTTCAGGTGGACAGGCAGTTGATCCTTTCCCTGCTGCCCAAAAGCATCACCAGTGCTATCGCTTTGGGAGTAACAGAAGAGATAGGCGGTATTCAGGGTATTGTGGTTTTGGGGGTAATGATCGCCGGTGTATCGGGAGCTGTGGTGGGACCTCTGCTGCTGAAGCTGATGAAAGTTACAGAACCGGTGGCGCAGGGACTGGCACTGGGAAGTGCCTCCCATGCTGTGGGAACCTCCAAGGCCATTGAGCTGGGTGAGATCCAGGCAGCTATGAGTTCTTTAGCAATTGTGGTGACAGGAATCCTGACGGTGATCATCCTGCCCTGGATCGTCACATTTGTGGGCTAAAGCTTCAGGGAAGGAATTTTAGTGGATTTTTTTGTAAAACCTTAAAGGAAATAAGAGGTTTTCACAGAATAAATATAGTAAAGACTGTTTTGATGATTCTAATGAGGTGAGAAAAGCCGGCAAAGGAGAAGACCATGACCATTCGGGAGAGCCTTGAGCAGTGGGAAAAGGAGTATTTAAGCCCCTATGCAGCCTTAAGTATGCATTCCAAAGGAAGGCTGAAGGAAGAGGAGCCCTGTGATATCCGCCCTGTTTTTCAACGGGACAGAGACAGGATCCTTCACAGCAAGGCCTTTCGCCGGTTAAAGGACAAGACCCAGGTATTCTTAAGCCCGGAGGGAGATCATTACCGTACCCGGCTTACCCATACCCTGGAGGTCAGTCAGAATGCCCGTACCATAGCCAAGGCATTGCGGCTTAACGAGGATCTGGTGGAAGCTATCGCCCTGGGACATGATCTGGGGCATACTCCTTTCGGACATGCCGGAGAGCGAGCTTTGAACAGAATCTGTCCTTTAGGCTTCAAACACAATGAACAGAGTGTAAGAACGGTGGACTGTCTGGAAAAAGGAGGTCAGGGGCTGAATCTGACCATGGAGGTCAGGGATGGGATCTTACATCATCAGACCAGTGGGAAGCCCTCTACGCTGGAAGGACAGATCGTCCGGTTTTCCGATAAGATTGCCTATATTCATCATGATTGTGATGATGCTATCCGGGGAGGGATCCTGACGGAGGCAGATATACCCAGGGAGATCACTGGCGTTATCGGTGAAACTACCGGTGAGCGGCTGGATCATTTTATCCATGATATTGTGACCACCAGCTACGGAAAGGATGAGATTGCCATGTCTCCGGCCGTGGCAGAAGCTATGGCAGAGCTTCGTCGTTTCATGTTTCTTAGAGTTTACCGTAATCCTCAGGCAAAAAGTGAGGAGAGGAAGGCGGAGGAACTGATGGAAACTCTTTATGAATATTATCTGATAAGACCACAGCTTCTTCCTCAGGAATATCAGCGTATGATGTATGACGGCGAGGAAAAGGAAAGAGTGGTCTGTGATTATGTAGGAGCCATGACGGATCGCTTTGCTATCGCTAAATATGAGGAAATCTATATTCCCAAATGCTGGCATGGCTGAGAGGAACAGACTTAAGGAAGAGGAGTTCATTTTATGTATTATTCTGATGAACTGGTAGAGGAGATCAGAGCAAAAAATGACATAGTGGATATTGTTTCCGGCTATGTGAAGCTGACGAAGAAGGGCTCCAGCTATTTTGGACTCTGTCCCTTCCATAATGAAAAGTCTCCTTCTTTTTCCGTGTCTCCTATGAAACAAATGTATTACTGTTTCGGCTGTGGAGCCGGGGGCAATGTGTTCAGCTTCCTGATGCATTATGAGAATTTTACCTTTCAGGAATCTCTAAAGGCACTGGCCCAGAAGGCCGGAGTAGATCTGCCCCAGGAAGAGTATTCGGCGGAAGCGAAAAAAGCAGCAGATAAGAAAGCCATCCTTTTGGAAATCAATAAAGAGGCGGCAAAATACTTCTATTATCAGCTTCGGGGGAAGCAGGGAGAACTGGGCCACCGTTATCTGACGAATCGGGGACTGTCTGAGGAAACCCTGCAGAAATTCGGCCTCGGCTTTGCCAATAAAACCAGCAACGATCTGGTACAGTATTTAAAAAGCAAGGGCTATAAGGATGAGCAGATCATCCAGGCAGGTCTGGCTTCGGCAGACGAACGCTATGGTGTACATGATAAATTCTGGAATCGGGTCATTTTCCCTATTATGGATGTGAACCACCGTGCCATTGGCTTCGGGGGAAGGGTTATGGGGGAAGGAAATCCTAAATATCTGAATTCTCCGGAGACTCCTGTTTTTGACAAAAGCAGAAATCTTTATGGATTGAATTTTGCCAGAACGGCAAGAAAAAACAATATTATTCTTTGTGAAGGCTATATGGATGTAATCGCCCTCCATCAGGCCGGATTCAACCAGGCAGTGGCCTCCCTGGGAACCGCATTTACTTCGGGACAGGCCAATCTCTTGCGGCGATATACGGATCAGGTGCTGTTAGCCTACGATAGTGACGGAGCGGGAACCAGTGCTGCTCTCAGAGCCCTGGGGATTTTGCGGGAGACAGGACTTTCCGGGAAGGTAATCGACTTAAAGCCTTATAAGGATCCGGATGAATTTGTTGGGAATCTGGGGCAGGAGGCCTTCCAGGAAAGGATAGATCAGGCGGAAAACGGTTTTTTATTTGAGATCCGCATCTTAAAACAGCGGTTCAATACTCAGGATCCGGAGGAAAAGACGGTTTTCCACCGGGAAATTGCAGCAAAGCTCTGCCAGTTTTCGGAGGAAATGGAACGAAGCAATTATCTGGAAGCGGTAGCGGATACCTATCAGATCAATCGGGAGAGCCTGAAAAAGCTGGTGGAAGGCTATGCGGCCAGGACCGGTCTGGTAAAGCCGCTGGAACGGCCAAAATCCGGTATTCAGCCCAAAAACAGGGCAGAAGAAGGAATCAGACGGGTACAGAGGCTGTTGATCACCTGGCTGACAGAGGAGCCACGGTTATATGATAAGGTAAAGAAGTATCTTACCCCTGCCGATTTTACGGACGAGCTTTATGGAAAGGTAGCGGAAAAGCTGTTTGAAGGCTTTGAGCATGAAAATTACAGCCCTGCAGGCCTGATCAGTCTTTTTCCGGAGGAGGAAGAACAGCGGCAGGTGGCAGAACTGTTTAATACAAAGATTGAACTGTCTGACTCTTTTTCTGAGAGAGAGAAGGCTTTTCATGATATTTTACTGAACGTCAAACGAAACAGTCTGGAATATTATTCCGGGCGGCTGGGCAGTGATGTGACTGCCTTAAATCAGGTGCTGGAGGCAAAAAAAGCCCTGGAAGAGCTGAATAAAACGCATATTTCTTTGGAGGAATGACCAAACTATGGACGTAATCCCTTTAGAAATGTATGAATACAAAACCCTAAATGGAAGGATGGAACCTTGTAATGGATGAAAACACAAAGGCAAAATTGGAAGAGAGTTTAAAAGAGCTTCTGGCACAGGCCAGAAAAAAGAAAAACATGCTGGAATACCAGGAGGTTGTGGAGTTCTTTGCCGGTTTTCCTGTGGGCGAAGAACAGTTGGAAAAGGTGGTTGAAGCTCTGGAAAGAAGCGGTGTGGATGTACTTCGCATCACCGAGGAAGAGGTTCCGGTTGAGGACGATGAGATCATTCTTTCTGAGGAGGATGAGGTGGATGTGGAAAATATTGACCTCAGCGTTCCCGACGGTGTCAGCATTGAGGACCCGGTAAGAATGTACTTAAAGGAGATCGGTAAGGTTCCCCTGCTCAGTGCAGAGGAGGAAATAGAGCTTGCCCAGAGAATGGAAGAGGGAGATGAGGAAGCAAAAAAACGTCTGGCTGAGGCAAACCTTCGTCTGGTGGTAAGTATTGCCAAGCGTTATGTAGGGCGTGGCATGCTGTTTTTAGATCTGATTCAGGAAGGAAATCTGGGTCTCATCAAAGCAGTGGAAAAATTCGACTATCGTAAGGGATATAAATTCTCCACCTATGCAACCTGGTGGATTCGTCAGGCCATTACCAGAGCTATTGCGGATCAGGCAAGAACCATCCGTATTCCTGTGCATATGGTGGAAACCATCAATAAGCTGATCCGTGTCAGCAGACAGCTTCTGCAGGAGCTGGGGAGAGAACCCAGCCCGGAAGAAATTGCAGAATCCATGAACATGCCGGTGGAAAGGGTGAGGGAAATTTTGAAGATTTCCCAGGAACCTGTGTCTTTAGAAACCCCTATCGGTGAGGAAGAAGACAGTCATCTGGGTGATTTTATCCAGGATGATAATGTTCCCGTGCCCGCTGATGCAGCTGCCTTTACCCTGTTAAAGGAACAGCTGGTGGAGGTATTGGGTACACTGACAGAGAGAGAGCAGATGGTACTTCGGCTGCGTTTTGGTCTGGATGACGGCCGGGCAAGAACCCTGGAAGAAGTTGGAAAAGAATTTAAGGTTACCAGAGAGCGTATCCGTCAGATTGAGGCCAAGGCCCTTCGTAAGCTGCGTCATCCCAGCAGAAGCCGAAAATTAAAGGATTATTTGGATTAAGATGGAGCTATCAAAACGTTTACAGGCAGTGGCAGATCTTTTGTCCGAAGGCCTTAAGGTTGCCGATATCGGCTGTGATCATGGTTTTTTGTCTATTTATCTGGTACAAGTGGGCAAGGTGTCCGGCTGCATTGCCATGGATGTCAACCGTGGCCCTCTTCAGCGGGCCGAAGAAAACATTGACAGACAGGGGCTTTCTACATATATAGAAACCCGGCTTTCTGACGGGGCAAATGCACTGAACATTGGAGAGGCTGAAGCTGCCGTACTGGCAGGCATGGGTGGTAAGCTGATGATCCGTATTATTGAGGACAGCCTTGAGAAGTTTTTGAGGATGCAGGAATTTATTCTTCAGCCTCAGTCAGAGATTGCCCTGGTACGGCAGTTTATCCGTCAGATTGGCTGTAGGATCACCGGAGAGGATATGGTACTGGAGGAGGGGAAGTTCTACCCCATGATGCGGGTGGAAACCGGAGACTTTCAAAATCCTGCACAGTCTGCCCTATGGAAGAAAGAAAGAATTTCCAGCCAACAGGCAGCAGGACATGGATCAGACAGAGATCAACAGGAGCTCTTTGATGCCTTTGGTGAGTGTTTATTGAGAAACAGGCACCCGGTATTAAAGCAGTTTCTGGAAAAGGAAAAAAAGCTGCAGGAGGAAATTCTGACTGCTTTAGAGGAGCAGTCTTCTCTACGAAGCAGACAGCGAAGAAAAGAAATCGAAGCTAGGCTTGAGAAGATACAGCAGGGATTGGAGTGGTTTACAGATGAAGTGTAGAGAAGTGATTCAGTGCCTGGAGAAACTGGCACCCTCTTTTTTTGCAGAAGGCTGGGACAATGTAGGACTTCTGGCGGGAAGAGAGGATAAAGAGGTAGCAAAGATCCTGCTGGCGCTGGATCCCACCGGTGAAGTGGTGAAACAGGCGGTTAGCCTGGGAGTGGATATGCTGATCACTCACCATCCACTGATCTTTTCCGGGATGAAATCGGTGACTACAGGGGATTTTATTGGGAAACGGGTATATCAGCTGGTCCGTCAGGATATTGCCTATTATGCCATGCATACCAATTTTGATGTTATGGGAATGGCAGATGCGGTGGCTGACCAGCTGGGACTGGAAAAATGCCAGGTATTGGATGTGACCTTTCAGGATGACATTTCTATGGAAGGAATAGGCCGCCTGGGAAGCCTTCCCCGGCAGATGACCTTGGAGGAGTGTGCAGCCTATGTAAAGAAAAGGTGCGGGCTTCCCAGTGTAAGGATGTTTGGAGCTTCAGCAAAATTGGTGAGAAAGACTGCTTTGGTGCCGGGTTCGGGAAAAAGCTTTGTTAAACAGGCGCTTGCAAAAGGAGCAGATGTACTGATTACAGGAGATATCGGTCATCATGACGGTCTGGATGCTCTGGAACAGGGGCTGGCAGTGATCGATGCCGGCCATTATGGGCTGGAAAAAATTTTTTCTGTTTATATGGAAGAAGTATTGAGAAGAGAACTGCCCGGTGTAGAAATTCATATAGCTAAAGAAGAAGCGCCTTTTCAGACGATCTGAAAAGCGGCCAGAGGAGAGGAGGCTTTTATGCTGACCATTAAGGTAAATGGACAAACAAGAGAATATCCGGGAGGAACCACCTATGAACAGATCGTAGAGGAGTTTCAGCCGGCTTTTGACAATACCATCGTTCTGGTGATTGTTGATGGAAAGATCCGGGAACTTCATAAAACGCTTCAGATGGATGGGGCAGGGATTGAGCTGATTACCAAAAGGGATAAAATCGGCTACAGTACCTATGTCAGAAGCGCTACCTTACTTCTGGTCAAGGCCATAAATGATGTGGTAGGAAGCTCTCACAAAGGAAGGGTTAAGGTGGAGTTTTCCTTAGGCCCGGCTTTCTATGTTTCCGTAAAAGGAGACTTCCTTCTGGATGAAGAGCTGATCCAAAAGATCAAGCTGCAGATGCAGAAGCTGGTGGATGCGGATATCCCTATCCATAAAAAGACATTTCCTGTGGAACAGGCCAGAAATATTTTTGCAGGACAGGGAATGGCAGACAAGGAGCAGCTGTTCTGGTACAGAAGAAGCTCTTATGTCAATATGTACTGTCTGGAAGATTATTATGATTATAATTACGGTTACATGGTTCCTTCAACAGGTTATATCAGGCTTTTCGATGTGGAGGCCTATCATGAGGGGCTTCTTTTGAACCTTCCCACCATGGAAGAGCCCGGCAGACTGACGGAATACGATGCCAGAGAAAAGCTGTTTGAAACCCTGATGGAATCCACCAGATGGGCGGAGGAGATCGGAGTCAATACGGTAAGTGATCTGAATAAGGCAATCTGCGAGCAGAGACTGCAGGAGGTCATCCTTATGCAGGAGGCACTACAGGAGAGAAAAATTGCAGAAATTGCCAGTGAGATTGCAGGAAGGGGTAATGTAAAATTTGTGATGATCGCAGGCCCTTCTTCTTCCGGAAAAACCACCTTCAGCCATCGTTTATCCGTGCAGCTGATGACCCATGGCCTAAAACCCCATCCCATCGCTGTAGATGACTATTTTGTCAACCGGGAGGATACCCCCAGGGATGAAAACGGAGACTACAATTTTGAGTGTCTGGAAGCCATTGATGTGGAACAGTTTAACCGGGATATGCGTGATCTTCTGGAAGGGAAAACCGTAGAAATGCCCAGCTTTAATTTTAAAACAGGTAGGCGGGAATATCGGGGAGATTACAAAAAGCTGGGACCGGAGGATATTCTGGTGATCGAGGGCATTCATGGCCTTAATGATAAGATGTCCCACGCTCTTCCCAAAGAGAGCAAATATAAAATCTATATCAGTGCCTTAACCTGCCTGAATGTAGATGAGCACAACCGTATACCGACCACAGACGGAAGGCTGCTGCGGCGTATGGTAAGAGATGCCAGAACCAGAGGAACCATAGCCAAGCGGACGTTGGCAATGTGGGGGTCTGTACGAAAGGGTGAAGAAGAAAATATTTTCCCTTACCAGGAAAGTGCGGATGCCATGTTCAATTCTGCAACGCTTTATGAGCTCGCTATGCTGAAAATCTATGCAGAGCCTCTGCTGTTTGGGATTTCCAAGGATGAGCCGGAATATTTTGAGGCTAAACGTTTATTAAAATTCCTGGGTTATTTTCTGGGAGTCAGCAGCGAAAATCTTCCCACCAATTCCATTGTTCGGGAATTTGTAGGAGGAAGCTGCTTTAAGGTGTAAGGCTGTTTGATAAAAAAATGATAAAAATAAGTGGGACAAGTGATCGCGGCTGCCTTTGGCAGACGAGGAAAGTCCGGGCTTCACAGGGCAGGATGCCGGATAACGTCCGGTGGAGGCGACTCCAAGGCCAGTGCAACAGAAATAAACCGCCAGCCAAAAGCTGGTAAGGGTGGAAAGGCAGTGTAAGAGACTACCGCCCTTTTGGTAACAAAAGGGGCACATGTAAACCCCATCCGAAGCAAGACCAAGCAGAAAGCGACAGGTTTGCCCGACCTGCTTTCAGGTAGGTTGCTGGAGGCTGCCGGTAACGGCAGTCCTAGATAGATGATCACTCACGACAGAACCCGGCTTATCGTCCCGCTTATTTAAAAAAGTAACTGTGAAATCATTAACAGTTACTTTTTCTTTATCAAAATAAATCAGTAAGGAGACAGAATGATCAACGGTAAGAAGTATATTTTAATTGCAGATGATGAGAAGGAAATAAGGGATATTCTGGAGCTTATGTTAAAAGGGGAAGGGTATGAGGTGCTGGCTGCAGAGGATGGAAGCAGGGTACTTGAGAGGGCATCTTCTCAGATCGATCTGTATATCCTGGATGTGAATATGCCAAAGTTGTCAGGATTTCAGGTGGCAGCCGAGCTTCGAAAGACCTGTGATACACCAATCATTTTTTTGACAGCCTATTCTACGGAATCCGATAAGGTTATGGGGTTTCTATCGGGGGCGGATGATTATCTGGTGAAGCCCTTTTCCAATATGGAGCTTATCCTGCGGATAAAGGCTATCTTAAGAAGAGGAAGCAAAAGGGATGAATCCAATGAGGAGCGTGACAGCCGTATCCTCATCCATGATCTGGTATTGGATCCGGATAATCAGTCGGTAATCCGGGGAGAGGAGATCATCCCTCTTACTTATACGGAATATAAGATTTTGGAGCTTTTATCCTCCCATCGGAAGAAAATCTATTCTCTGGAAAATATCTATCAGAGTATTTGGGAAGAAGAGGCAGTGGGGGACAGTGCGATCATGGTACATATCAAAAATATCCGAAAGAAATTGGGAGAGGATTCCCGGAATCCCAGATACATCAAAACTGCCTGGGGAAAGGGGTACTATGTGGAATAGGGAAAAACAGCAGAAGCGTAGAAAACTGTCAGAAGAAATTCTGGGCTTATTCGGTGCGACAGCTGCTGTTGCCCTGTTCTTTTTTACATTTTTTTCCAAAGCGGTAATCTCTCTTGCCATTTCTTACAGTGATAAAAATGGAATCAGCCATACAGAGGATGCTGAGTGGATGATCAATTCCTGGATTCAAAGTGTCAGTTTTTTTGCCTCAATGGTGACCTTTATCGTGCTGTTTCTTTTTTTGGTAGGAGAAAAGCTGGCTTACATCAATCAGATTACTCTGGGAATTGAAGCTCTGCGGATGCACAGGATGGATTATCAGATTCAGCTACAGGGAAATAACGAATTGACGGAGCTGGCGGAGAGGATCAACTTTCTTTCCAGAACGGAAAAGGAGTTTCAGGAAAAAGAAGCCACTCTACAAAAGGAGCGGGAGGAACTGATCCGGGCTCTGTCCCATGATATTAGGACACCGCTTACCTCATTGATCTCCTATACAGAATTTATACAGAGAAAGAACAGCCTGGAGAGGCAGGAGATTGAGGAGTATATTTCTATGGTCCATAAAAAAGCAGGACAGATAAAAGAGTTGACTAACCTGCTTTTGGAGGAGGGGATACAAAAGCAAACGGAAGTCATAGACGGACGGCTCTTATTGGCACAGCTCATGGATGAGTGGGAAATGGAGCTGGAAGAGGACTTTACCTGCCATACAGATCTTAAGGAGTGCCCGAACTTTTCAGGAAGGTTTGATATACAGCAGTTCAGAAGAATATTTG
Organism: Lachnospiraceae bacterium; assembly: GCA_017439665.1. Taxonomy (GTDB): domain Bacteria; phylum Bacillota; class Clostridia; order Lachnospirales; family Lachnospiraceae; genus SFDP01. Next base: position 31,309 of record JAFSIS010000030.1, on the reverse strand, counting down.
ATAATCTGGCCTCTAATATCCGTAAATATGCGGATAGCAACAAGGAGGTCAGTCTGAGGATTTTTAAAGAAGATAAAAGGCTGGTTATCCTTCAGCAGAATAGATGCAGAAAGAACGTGGAAAATGTAGAAAGCAGTAAGATCGGAATAGACAGTATCAGAAGGATTGCAAAAGGCTATGGGGGAAATATAGAGGTTACTCATGACGAAACAGAGTTTTCCATTAAAATTATCCTAATGGAGATCAATCTTTAGAATTCTTCAGAATTACCTTACCATTTTCTTTATAACTTTCAGATAAGATAAAGACATCAACAAAACAACAATATAAAAAGTGAGGTAAAAAAGATGATGAATCCATTAGATGCTTTAGTAATCGTGTTCCTGGTAATGAGTGTGATCAGTGTGATCGGGTTGATTCTGCTCTATCTGGCAAAGAATGAAAAAATAAAAAAAGGTATTTTTTATTTTCTGACCATCTGGGGAATGGTTATTGCCTGGTGCAATGCAGCCGGAATTCCCGATGGATGGTTTGGTGAGATCGTTCTGGCCTGGATACTGGGAGGGCTCAGCATAGCGGCTCTTTTGTTTCAGCTCTGCACGAAAGGGGAGCATAGATTTAAGATTGCCAGAATTTTGGTAACTGTATCCGTTATTGCCGGCATGGTTGATACCTTTATGCTGTAGAATATCTTGAGAAAAAGTAAGAAAATTCTTGACGCAAACCCCAGTAAGTTGTACATTATTAAATGTGGTACTGGATGAAGAGGTGGGAGATACCTGATCCCACCTCTTTACGTTATCTATGGAGGAAAAAAATGACAAAAATTGATATTATATCCGGTTTTTTGGGAGCCGGTAAGACAACATTGATCAAAAAATTATTAAAGGAAGCACTGGCAGGAGAAAAAGTAGTCCTGATTGAAAATGAATTTGGAGAAATCGGTGTAGACGGTGGCTTTTTGAAGGAAGCAGGTATTGAGATCAAGGAGATGAATTCCGGATGCATCTGCTGCTCTCTGGTAGGAGATTTTGGCACCTCTTTAAAGGAGGTTCTGGAAACCTATGAGCCGGAGAGGATTCTGATCGAGCCCTCAGGTGTGGGCAAGCTCTCTGATGTGGCCGCAGCCGTGGCTAAGGTAGAGGGAGATATCCGGATCAACAGCATGGTAGCTGTTGTGGATGCTTCCAAATGTAAGATGTATATGAAAAACTTTGGGGAGTTTTTCCTGAACCAGATTGAGCATGCAGGAACCATTATTTTGAGCCGTACAGGAAATATCTCTGAGGAAAAGCTGGAAAAGGCAGTGGGATTGATCCGTCAGCATAATCAGGAAGCAACCATTATTACTACCTCCTGGGATGAGCTGGAAGGACAGGCTATTTTGACAACAATGGAGAAGAAGGCCAGCCTGGAGCAGGAATTGCTGGATGAGGTGGAAGAAATGCATCATCATCACGAACATGGGGAAGGCTGTGGCTGTGGACACCACGATCACGAGCATCATCACCATCATGAGCATGGGGAAGGCTGCGGCTGTGGACATCACGACCACGACCACGAGGATCATCACCACCATGAGCATGGGGAAGGCTGTGGCTGCGGACATCACGACCACGACCACGAGGATCATCACCACCATGAGCATGGGGAAGGCTGTGGCTGTGGACACCACGACCACGAGGATCATCACCATCATGAGCATGGTGAACATTGCGGCTGTGGCTGCCATGACCACGATCATGAGCATCATCATGCGGATGAAGTATTTACCAGCTGGGGGAAAGAGACTCCCAAAACCTATGCTGTACAAGAAATTGAAGCGATTCTGGAGGCATTGGAGGATGAACATACCTATGGCATGATCTTAAGGTCCAAGGGAATGGTACAGAATAAAGAGAAGGGCAGCTGGATCTATTTTGACTATGTACCCGGAGAGGTTTCGATCAGAGAGGGAAAAGCAGACGTTACCGGGAAGCTCTGTGTCATCGGTTCCGGCTTAAAAGAGGACAAGCTTAAGGAGCTGTTCGGGATATAAAAGGAGAGAGTTTCGGTGTTGAGTAAAAAAGAAGCAAAGATCACGCCCGTTTATCTGATCAACGGGTTTTTGGAGAGCGGAAAAACAGAATTTATTACCTTTACCTTAAGCCAGCCCTATTTCAGGAGTAAGGGAAAGACCCTGCTTTTAGTCTGTGAGGAGGGGGAAATCGATTATGATGCATCCCTTCTTAAGCAGACAAAAACCTTTATGGAAGTGATCGAAGAGGAAGAGGATTTTAATCCTGTGAATCTGATGGAGCTGGAGCAGAAATACCGTCCGGAAAGAATCATTATCGAGTATAATGGCATGTGGAATATGAAGGATATGGTTCTGCCAAAGCATTGGAGTGTAGAACAGCAGATCACCAATATTGATGCCAGAAGCTTTCCTATGTACTATACCAACATGAAGTCCATGGTGGCAGAGATGGTAAGGAACTCAGAACTGATCATTTTTAATCGCTGTGACGGGATTAAGGAACTGAGCAATTATAAGCGTAATGTAAAGGCGGTGAACCAGAGGGCGGAGATCGTATTTGAGGATGCCAATGGAGAGATCAGTGAGCTGCTGGAGGAAGAGCTTCCCTACGATATCAATCAGTCGGTGATCGATCTGGATGATCTGGGCTTTGGAGTCTGGTATCTGGACAGCCTGGACCATCTGGAACGGTATGAGGGAAAAGTGGTCAGCTTTGTCGCACAGGTGCTTAAGCCTAAATCCTTCCCCAGGGAATACTTTGTTCCGGGAAGGCTGGCCATGACCTGTTGTGCAGATGATATGGCTTTTTTGGGCTTCGCCTGTGAATATGAGGCTGTAGATCAGCTTAAGGAAAAAAGCTGGATTAAGGTGACCGCTAAAATTGCCAGAGAATACTGGCCGGATTATGAGGGAGAGGGACCGGTTCTTCATGCCCTGCAGGTGGAAGAGACGGCAGAACCCGATGAGCCCATTATCAGCTTTACATGATGGATAAGGAAGATTTACTTTTACAGAAACGAATCCAGGAGCTGGCAGAACGTTCTTATAGCCAGAATGTCTATACCTTTACAGACTTTCTGGCCCTGCCCCAGATTGATCTGTGCCTTTCTATGGAAGTGAGGCTGCGGTATGCAGGAATGACTTTTTTTGGCGGTACTGCAGAATGTGACCGTAAGGTACTCAGATTCGGAAATCCTGAACAGTTGGGCTATGAGGAGGAATTTCCCATTGCCTGTCTTTTGATTGAGCCCCTGGCAGAAAAATTTGCCAGAGAACTCAGTCACAGAGATTATCTGGGGGCTCTGATGAATCTTGGCATAGAAAGAGAGAACCTGGGAGATATTTTTATCCAGGAGAAACAGGCCTGGCTGTTTTGCCTTAAAAGGATAGCTCCTTTCGTGGAAGCAGAGCTCAATCAGGTGGGGAGAAATCCGGTAAAGGTCTGTCAGGTAGAAACACCGGGGAATCTGCTGCAGAGAGAAATGCGGGAAGAAAATATCCTGGCTTCATCGGCAAGACTGGATGGAATTGTGGCAAAGCTGTATCATTTTTCCCGCAGCAAAAGCCTGGAATTGTTTCAGGCAAAAAAAATCTATGTGAATAGCCGGCTTTGTGAAAATAGCAGCTATCCATTGAAGGCCGGTGATATTGTCAGTGTGCGGGGCCATGGGAAATTTCAGTTTGATGGACTGGCCTATGAGACGAAAAAAGGGAAATTTTCTTTTAAAGTAAGTGTATATCAATAGCCCTATTACAAAGGCCGACGAAAGAGGAAGCAGGAGAAATACATATGGACCTGAATTACACATGGATACAATGGTTGTTTTTCTTCTTTTTTTATTGCTTTTTCGGCTGGTGCTTTGAGTCTTCATATGTAAGTCTGAAGGAAGGACATCCGATCAACCGCGGTTTTATGCGGGGGCCGTTTCTGCCTCTGTATGGAACGGGTGCTTTGATGATGCTGATCGTATCGGCACCGGTCAGAGATAATCTGCTGCTTACCTATATTGCAGGCTGTATTGGAGCAACGGTGCTGGAATACTTTACCGGAGCGGCCATGGAGGCCCTCTTTAAGGTGCGTTACTGGGATTATTCTGACCAACCCTTTAATTATAAAGGACATATTTGTTTAAGCTCTTCCCTGGCCTGGGGAGGGCTGACGATTTTCATGACCAGGCTGATCCATCAGCCCATAGAAAGCGTTGTTCTGGCTATTCCGGAAGGAATACTTACTCTGAGCACCATGCTGCTTGTCCTGGCTATTGTAGTGGATTTTACCCTGTCCTTCAAGGCAGCTCTGGATCTGCGCGATGTGCTGATCGCTATGGAAGAGGCCAGGAGGGAAGCGGAGCGTTTACAGAAGCGTGTAGATGTGCTTATTGCCATAAGTGAGCAGGAGAAAGAAGAACGCAGACAGGAAAGGGAGGCAAGAGCAGGAGCATTTGCCAGCCAGATGGAGGCTAAGGTAGAGGAACTGTCTGACTACGTGGAAATCCGTATGGAGGAACTGAACAGGCGGATGGAGGAAAAGCTGGGACGGTTTAAGGAAAGACTGTCTCTTGGCGAGCTTTCTGAGGATGTGAGGGAAGAGTTACAGGAGCTGAAGGAAAAATTCCATTTCCAGAAGGAAAACCGATTCCGGCTTTCCCATAAGCAGAATCGTTTAATGGCTTCTATTCTGAAAGGAAATCCCAGCTTAAGATCAGAGCGGTTTAAAGACGCTTTAGAAGAATTGAAGGAAGCTCTGGAAGAGTATAAGAAAAAGAAGTAGTTTTGCAAGATAATGAGGAGAAAGACCATTGGAACAGTTTTGGCATATCATTGAACATTCGATCGAGCACGCAATTGAGCACAGTATTGTATTGATCCCATTTTTATTTTTCACCTATTTGCTGATGGAGTACGTAGAGCATAAGACGGGTGATGGTATCCGGAAGATCCTAACTGGAGCAGGAAAGGTAGGACCTTTTGCAGGAGCAGTAGCCGGCTTGCTGCCGCAATGCGGAATGTCCGCAGCAGCTTCAAGCTTATATGCGGGAAGAATGATCACTTTGGGAACTTTGCTGGCGATCTATCTGTCCACTTCCGATGAGATGCTGCCGATCATGATCTCCAGCTCAGTACCTGCAGGAACCATTGCAAAAACCCTTGCTCTAAAGGCAGGAATCGGTATGCTGGCAGGTTTTCTGGTGGATATTATCCTTCGTCTTCGCAGAAAAAAAGAAGAAGAACTGAAAATTCACGGTATGTGTGAGCATGAACACTGTCACTGTGAGGATGGAATTTTTAAATCGGCCCTCCGTCATACAGTGAGTATTTTTCTCTTTGTCTTTCTGATCACCATATTGTTGAATCTGGGAATCGAGGTTCTTGGCGAAGACAGCCTGTTCTGGGAAGCCTTAAGTCAGCCTGTGGCAGGGCCTCTTCTGGCCGGTATCATCGGTCTGATTCCCAACTGTGCGGCCTCCATTGTGATCACGGAAATGTATTTGTCGGGAACCATAGGCTACGGAACCATGATGGCCGGACTTTTAGTGGGGGCCGGAGTGGGAATAATGGTCCTCCTTCGGGTTAACGAAAGTAAGAAGGAGAGCATGAAGATCATCGGCCTGCTTTACCTTATCGGAGTAGTAGCAGGAGGAGTGTTAAATCTACTCTAATTATTCAGGACAGCAGAAATAGAGAAAAACAGTCCCTGAAAGCTTGCTTTCAAAGGACTGTTTTTCTCTATTTCTATTGGATGGATTTCCATAGCAAGGAAATCCGAAGGATTTTCGAGCCTGTCTTGAATAGTTAGGGAAAGGCTGATTTAATCAGTGTTCTTTTAGTCCGATATTTGGCTACAATGTCCGTAGCAACAAGCGAACAAAGGATAACAGTAAGCTGATGAAAGAATTCTGCAACAGCCCTTTTTTCTTAGATAATCAGTGAATGTTTATCGAATTTCTCCTCACAGTATTTGCAGCGATAAACTTCTTTCTTTTCATCGGCAAGGGTGAAGATATGGGGAAGTTCCTGTTCGATGGAGGTAATGCAGCGGGGATTTTTACACTTCATTACATTTTTAATTTCTTTAGGAAGAACCAGCCCTTTTTTCTCTACAATTTCTCCGTTTTTAATGACATTGACGGTAATGTTGTGGTCGATAACGGCCAGGACGTCCATATTCATTTTTTCAATATCGCATTCTACCTTTAACAGATCCTTTTTTCCCATTTTACTGCTTTTGGCATTTTTAATGATGGCGACGGTACAATCCAGTTTATCCAGCTGCAAATGATGGTAGATGGAAAGACTTTTGCCGGCAGGAATGTGGTCCAGTACAAAGCCCTCTTCAATTTTTCCGATATTTAACATGATTTGCTCCTTTCAGGTAGTAGTGTGAAAAATCAGAAATTTTTCCCTTTCTTAATTTAAGCAGTGTCACAAGTATGGCTTGTGATGCTGGTGTTCCAGAGATTAAGCCAACTCCAACAGAGTGAGGATCAGGGCCATACGGACATATACACCATATTGTACCTGACGGAAATAGGCTGCCCTGGGATCTTCATCTACTTCTACGGAAATTTCGTTCACACGGGGAAGGGGATGGAGCACCAGCATATCCTCCTTTGCCAGATCCATTTTTTCTTTATTTAAAATATAGAAATCCTTCAGTCTCACGTAGTCCTGCTCGTTAAAGAAACGTTCTCTTTGAACACGGGTCATGTAAAGAAGGTCCAGAGAGGGCATCACATCCTCCAGACGGATCACTTCTTCAAAGGGAATGTTTTTTTCCTTAAGCATTTCAATAATATAGTCGGGAACCTTCAGCTCTTCAGGAGAAATAAAGATGAATTTCACATTATCATACCGCACAAGAGCATTGATCAGGGAGTGTACGGTTCTGCCGAATTTCAGATCACCGCAAAGACCGATAGTGAAGTTGTCCAGACGGCCTTTCAGGGAACGGATGGTGAGCAGATCCGTCAAGGTCTGGGTGGGATGCTGATGACCGCCATCACCGGCATTGATCACAGGGATGGAAGCTGCCATGGAAGCAACCATAGCGGATCCCTCTTTAGGATGGCGCATGGCACAGATATGTGAATAGCAGGAGATCATCCGAATGGTGTCGGATACGCTTTCTCCCTTTGTGGCAGAGGATGAGCCGGCATCGGAGAAGCCAAGAACCTGTCCTCCAAGCTGAATCATGGCAGATTCAAAGCTTAAACGAGTTCGGGTACTGGGTTCATAAAAGCAGGTGGCGAGGATTTTTCCGTCGCAGGCATGGGCATATTTGGATGGCTCACGCTCAATGTCAGCAGCCAGGTCGAAGAGGCGTTCCAATTCCTCTACGCTAAAATCCAGTGGGGTCATTAAATGTCTCATAGATTACCTCCTTTTTATGGGTTTTGAATAATCAAAGCAGAAAATACGCAAAGAAGTAGCTGCCACAAAATGTGACAGCTATATGGTTTAATTTCTATAGGATAATAAATCTTCAACAGGTTTTCTCTTAGGACACTTGGGCTCTTCATCAGGATAGCCAACGGGCATTAAAGCAACAAGCTCCTGTCCTTCGGGAATACCTAAGATATCAGTAACCTTCTGCTGGTCAAAAATACCGAGAACAACAGAACCAAGACCCTTTTCATGGCAGGCAAGGGAAAAGCTCTGGCAGGAAATACCCACATCGAACATCTGCCAGCCATCTTCTCTCCAGGTGGAATAGGAACCATCACGTTCAAAGCCACTGCGTTTGGTCACCATACAAAGTGCCATTAAAACGGGTGCACCGGCAGTAATAACAGAATTATTGGGCCATGCCTCATAGCATTCCTTACAGATTCGGTCCTTGGTTTCCCCTTCAATAGCTATGTAACGGGTAATCTGGGTATGCTTCCAGCTGGGTGAATAGGATGCTGTTTCAATAATTTCTTCCAAAAGTGCATGATCTACAGGTGTATCCTTAAATTTACGAACACTTCTTCTGGTTAAAATACATTCTTTTGCAGTCATAATAACCTCCCCTTTGTTTAGACTGTTACTATTCTAGCATAAAGGCCCTGTACTTTCAATGGAAAGTTACTGAGGTTCTGAATCTTGCATTAGCCGGAGGAATGGAGTACAATGGAAAAAACTTAAATGGATCAGGGCAGGAAATCTGCATACAGAATGGAGGGCTGATTATGGCTGAATTTATAGAGAGAAAGAGAATATTGTTTTTCGGACTTCCCTGGACCTTTACCCAATATAGTGTGAAGGAGGATATGATTACCATTAACAGCGGTCTTTTAAGAACCACAGAAAACGACTGCTATATGTATAAGGTGCAGGATGTGGAGCTTAGGATTTCCCTTGCAGAGAGGTTGTTCGGCCTGGGTACGGTAGTCTGCCACACTGGGGACACCACTAATCCTACACTTCTTATCGAGCATATCCGCCATGCCAAAGAGGTAAAGGATTTTATTCTTGAGGCATCAGAGGCAGCCAGGATCAAGAGAAGAACCCTGACTACACTGGATATCGGAAGCGGGATAATTGATGAGGCAGAGGATCTGGAGAAGCTGTAAGGGCAGATTTCACGAAAAGAAGGAAGGATAGAGGGCAAAAGGGCTGTCGTAAAGAGCGTATGCAGAGGCTTTGCGGCAGCTTTCTTATTCCTGCCTGTGAAATCTTTCCAGAAAAAGACCCAGAAGGAACCAGCCGGGAGCATAGTCCAGACGGATTACCCTGTGCAGGTTAAAGCGGCTGGAGGAGTAATCCCAGGGGCAGGCATGAAAGCGGGTCAACAGGCGCCCGCTTAAATATTCACCGGTAAAAATGGCAAGGGTATAGGAAACTCCTCTTACCAGTGTGGAATGGTTTTTTAACAGCCGGTAAGGAAAGAGCAGAAGACAGCCCATTCCATAAATAGGGAACATCCAGACAGAGGTCTGGCCGATCAGCCGCCAGTCGCGACGGCGAAAGCTTTGAAAGGCAGTGAACAGGATTTCTGTAAACCAGCCGGTAACACCGCAGTAAAAAAAGTTTTTGATCAGTTTCGTTATCATACTTACAGTATAGCCTTACAGAGGAAGGCTTATTCATGTAGTTGTACTGTAGAAATGGATGTTGAACAGATAGAAGGAAGAGGAAATAAGGATGAACTATCAGGAAGCCATGGAATATATGGAAAGAGCAGCAGGCTACGGTATCGTACCTGGCCTGTCAAATGTAAAGGAATTATTAAAACGATTGGGAAATCCTCATCAGGGATTGAAGGTCATTCATATAGCCGGAACCAATGGAAAGGGTTCCACACTGGCTTTTCTGACTTCTGTATTAAAAGCGGCAGGCTATAAGGTGGGTGCTTATGTGTCCCCCACTATTTTTGAATACCGGGAGCGATTTCAGGTTCAGGGAAAGCCTGTTTCCAAGGCACGGACAGCCAGGCTGGTAGAGCAGGTGGCTGTGGAGGCGGATGCCATGGGGGCAGAGGGACTACCTCATCCCACACCCTTTGAAATGGAGACAGCCATGAGTTTTTTACTGTTTCGGGAAAAACGGTGTGAACTGGTGGTTTTGGAAACCGGAATGGGGGGAGAGCTGGATGCTACCAATGTGATCGAAGAGCCTTTGGTTTGTGTATTTACTCCTGTCAGCATGGACCATATGGCTTTTCTGGGAAATACCCTGGAAGAGATTGCCAGCCAAAAGGCAGGAATTATGAAGGAGGGGGCTGTTGTAGTTTCAGCACCTCAGCCGGAGGAAGTAGCAGCCGTGCTGGAAAAAATAGCCGGGCAGCGTGGGGTGAAAGCCTTTTATCAGGTTGAAAAAGAAGAAATAAAAGAGGGTCAGAGTAAAAGCTTACAGGGGCAAAAGTTTTCCTATGGGAATTATAGGAATATAGAGATTTCCCTGCTTGGCCGGTATCAGACAGTGAATGGAGCAGTAGTATTGGAAATAGTAAAAGCTTTGGAAGGGCTGGGATATCCGGTTTCTGAAAAAGCACTGCTAAAGGGGATGGCAGAGGCGGTCTGGCCAGGGCGTTTCCAGATTCTTAGTAAAAAGCCGGTTTTTGTGGTGGATGGAGCCCACAATGAGGCGGGGGCATTAGAGCTGAAAAAATCTCTGGAGTTTTATTTTACAAACAAACGAATTATATATATAATGGGAATGTTTAGAGACAAAGAGTGTGAAAAAGTGATCGCTCACACAGCTTTTCTGGCGGAGCACATCATTACCGTTTCCACCAAAGGAAATCCCAGGGCTTTACCGGCTTTGGAGCTGGCAGAGCTGGCGGCCAGGGTACATCCCAGGGTGACTGCCTCAGATAGTGTGGAGGAAGCAGTGGAGCTGGCTTTTTTACTGGCAGATAAGGATACCGTAATCGTGGCCTTCGGCTCCCTGGCCTATCTGGGAGACTGTATCCGGGCAGTGGAGGTCAGACGGAAGAAATGAAAGGAAAGGTCTGTGGACAGGCACTGAATAAGTTGAAGATGTCTGAAAACAGAGTGAGAGAAACCATGATTAATCAGGAGAAGATAAAAGAAGGGGTCAGGCTGATCCTGGAAGGAATCGGTGAAGATCTGAATCGGGAAGGCTTACGGGAAACGCCGGACAGGATTGCCCGAATGTATGAAGAGGTATTTTCCGGTATGGAGGAGTTACCGGGGCAGCATTTGGCAAAGCGTTTTCCCGTGGAGGATGATCATATCATCCTGGAAAAGGATATTACCTTTTTTTCCATGTGTGAGCACCATTTACTGCCTTTTTTTGGGAAGGTGCATCTGGCTTACCTTCCCAAGGGAGAGGTGGCAGGGTTAAGTAAGCTGGCCCGTCTGGTAGAGGTTTTTGCCAAAAGGCCCCAGCTTCAGGAAAGAATGTCTGCCCAGATTGCAGATGCTCTGATGGAGTGTCTTAAGCCCCGGGGAGTAATGGTTATGGTAGAAGCAGAACACATGTGTATGACCATGAGGGGGATCAAAAAGCCGGGCAGCAAAACGGTTACCTGTGTGACCAGAGGCTGTTTTACGGATGAGCCCAGACTGCAGGATGACTTTTACCGGATGCTGGGGCGGTGAGCAAAGGAGAGAAAATGGAACGAGTCAACCGGATTTTACATCATCCTGATTATATCCGCTATTGTGCAAAGATTGCAGAAGCAGAGGAAGACAGAATTTTCTGCGGACACGATCTGGTTCATTTTCTGGATGTCTGTCGCCTGGCCTGGATCCTGTATCTGGAGGAGGGAAACGGGTTGCCAGAGAACCCTGTACCGTTGCCTTCTGTCCATAAGGAATGGATCTATGGAGCAGGACTTTTACACGATATCGGAAGATGGAAGGAATATGAGGATGGTATAGATCATGCTTTGGCAAGTAAAGAGCTGGCAGGACCGATATTAGTGGACTGTGGATTTGCTCCGGGGGAAGTTGATACCATTACCGAAGCCATTGGAAACCATAGAAATAAGGCAGTTAAAGAGGAAAAAAACCTGTCCGGTTATCTCTATCGGGCAGACAAGCTGAGTCGGTCCTGCTTTGGCTGCAGGGCGGAGGGAATCTGTGACTGGAGCCGTGAGAAGAAGAATCTGGAGCTGGTTTTGTAACAGTTAATGAGAAAGATACATTGAAATGAGGAAGACAGCATGAGAATTGGCACAAAGGAATTTGATACCACAAATCATACTTATCTTATGGGAATCCTGAATATCACTCCGGATTCCTTTTCTGACGGTGGAAAATATCATACTTTGGATGCAGCGCTCTTCCGTGTGGAGGAAATGCTTAAGGAGGGAATGGATATCCTGGATATCGGTGGAGAGTCTACCAGACCCGGTTATATACAGATTTCCGATGATGAAGAGATTGGAAGGATTGTGCCTGTGATCGAGGCTGTAAAAGAACGATTCGATGTTCCGGTTTCTCTGGATACCTATAAGGGAGCCGTGGCTAAGGCGGGAATCCGGTCCGGTGCAGATCTGATCAACGATATCTGGGGACTTCAGTATGATCCTGAAATGGGAAAGATCATTGCGGATAGCCAGGTGGCCTGCTGCCTGATGCATAATCGGAAGGAGGCAGATTACACTTCCTTTATGGAGGATATGGCCGCAGATTTTACTCATATTCTTCATACTGCTGAAGCAGCAGGGATTTCTAAGGATAAAATCATTCTGGATCCAGGTGTGGGTTTTGGAAAGACCTATGAACAGAATCTGGCAGCCATCGGCCATTTAAAGGAGCTGCAGACTTTGGGATATCCTCTGCTTCTTGGAACCTCCCGCAAGTCGGTTATTGGCCTTACTTTAAATGTAGAGCCGGAAGAAAGGCTTATCGGAACGGTGGTAACAGGGGTATTTGGCATACTTCAGGGCTGTAGTTTTTTGCGGGTACATGATATTAAGGCCCATGCACAGGCCATAAAGATGGCAGAGGCTATTTTAGGGCAGATGCAGAATTCAAAGTAAGAAACAGGGTATTTAACCTGCAATGGAAAGAAAGAAACAGGGCATTTAACCTGTAATGGCAGATAAGACGGGGGTTGAATCATGAAAAAAAAAGATTGTATACATATCCGGGGACTGAGGATATTCGCCCACCATGGTGTGTTTGCCTTTGAAAAAAAAGAAGGCCAGATGTTTGTGGTGAATGCCGACCTTTATACGGATTTAAGCAGGGCCGGAGCCAGTGATCGTCTGGAGGAGTCCACCCATTATGGAGAAGTCTGTGAACAGATGAAAAAGAGTCTCACCAGGCAGTCCTATGACCTGATTGAACGGGCTGCCGAAGAAGCAGCCCGGGATATTTTGCTGCATTTTCCGCTGGTAGAGGAGGTGACCCTGGAGCTGCAAAAGCCTCAGGCACCGGTGGAGATGGAATTTGAGACTTTGTCGGTAGAGATTACCCGGGGCTGGCATAAGATATATATTGCTTTTGGCTCCAATATGGGGAACAGCAGGAGGTATATTAAGGAAGCACTGATAAGCATAGAGGAACATCCTCATTTCCGTGGTGTGAGAACTTCTGAGTATTTTATTACGGCACCCTACGGAGAAGTAGAGCAGGAAGATTTTATCAACGGTGTGCTGGAGGCAGAAACTCTCTTGAATCCCAGGCAGCTTCTGGACTATCTGCACCAGCTGGAGGCTGCAGCCGGCCGGGAAAGAAAAATCCATTGGGGACCAAGAACCCTGGATCTGGATATTCTTTTTTATGATAAAGAAGTTCTGGAGGAAGAGGATCTGCAGATCCCCCACAGGGATATGGCTAATCGGGATTTTGTTCTGATTCCCCTTATGCAGCTGGCCCCCTGTTTCCGGCATCCTGTTTTGGGAAAAACCGTGGAGGAGATGGCAGGGGAACTTAAGGAGAGGTATGTGCGGGAGTGAAATTTGCATAAAATTTACAAATTTCGATTATTTCTTGCAATAATATGCCAGATGGATTAAACTTAGAACCATATTTTATACGAGGGAGGAAAAATAATGAGTGAGGAAATGTTAGTAGGTTTCATGGCTGTATATTTAGTTTTATCCCTGATCAGCATGGGTGTGGGGATCATTTTTTATATCGCCAGATGGAAGATGTTTGTGAAGGCAGGTGAGGCAGGCTGGAAGGCAATCATACCTTTGTACGGAGAGTACATAACCTTTAAGATCTGTTGGGAAGGAAAGTTCTTCTGGATCGTCTTTGGATTGATGTTCTTATATGCTGTTCTTTTAGGGATTGGTGTTGCTTCATTTTCTACGATCGCCATCATTGGAGCAATCATTGCTTTGATTGCGGCAATCGTAATTATCATTATGATGCTTAACAGACTTTCCCGTGTTTTCGGAATGGGTGTGGGCTTTACGGTAGGACTGGTTCTGTTATACAATTTTTTCATTATGATCCTTGGGTTCGGTTCTGCTGAATATAAGAGAAATGAATAAATGATATCCCATACAAAGTAAAATGAGGGAAAGGCAGTTCCTTGAAAAAGGAAGCCTTTCTCTTTTTCTTTTGAGATAAAATTTCTCTATTACTTTACCGAGATAAAGTAATATGATAAGATGAATGTCACAACAAAAGAAACCGTGAGGTTATAAGAAAAAGAGAATGTATCAGGTTAATTTAGATGAAGCAGTAGATAAATACGGGGATATGGTATACCGTCTTGCAGTAATCAAAACCGGGCAGGAGGCAGATGCCCAGGATGTATTCGGTGAGGTTTTTCTTAAGCTGGTCCGCTACCATCATAAAATTCAGTCAGAAGAGCATCTTAAGGCATGGCTGTTACGGGTGACCATACACTGCGCCATTAAGCAGCAGACCTCTCTTTGGAAAAAACGGACAAGTTTTCTGGAGGATACTGCGAAAGAGATGGCAGGAAGCAGCGGTGTTTTCAGTATGGAAGAAAGTCCTGTTGCAGCAGCAGTAATGAGTCTTCCTTCAAAATATCGGGATGTGATTCATCTTCATTATTTTGAAGGATATTCCGTGGAGGAAATGGCAGGGATTCTGCAAAAGAAAACAGGTACGATAAAATCCCTTTTATCCAGAGGCAGGCAACAGCTGAGAAAAAAACTGGGGGAGGGATTCAAGTAACCATTTCACTGAATCCTGCAACTTTTTTCGGCTAAACAAGGTATTAAGAAATAAAAGGGTAATGTAGAGGATCAGGGACTAGCCACTTATGTTTATTTAAGCAGTATGGCAAGTAAAGCTTGCGATATGCATGGGGATTAAAATGAGGAACGATTATCAAAAAGAGATAGAAACAATTCATGCACCAGAAAGTCTGAAGGCGTCGGTAAAGGCACGAATGCGGGAAGAAGAGAAGCTGATCCAAAAGGGTTCAGCCGGGGAGCCCAAAAAGAAGTTTGTACAGTGGTACTTTCCAGTGGTGGGTGCAGCAGCCATATTGCTCTGTGTAGCGGCAGGAGGACAGTTTTTGGGGATGTCCGGAAGGGAAAATGCCACCGGAAGCTATGCGGCTGCAGAAGAAGAGGAAATGATGGCAGAGGCTGCAGCAGAAGAGGCAGAAGGAGCATTTATGGCAGAGGCCGCAGAAGAAGAGGAAATGATGGCTGAAGCAGAGGCAGTACCTGCAGAGGAAGAAGGCGCAGCTACAATTGAGACAGAGTCGTCCACCGGCCAGAACATAGCTCCCGGTCTGCTGGCCGGAGAGACAGAGAAGGGAGGTAAGCTGGTTTCTCTTGAGGAGTTTGATGCCAGCTTCGGAACCCGGTTTGCACAGCTGGAGGTAAGCAGTGTTGTGGCCCATATAAATGAAGGGGAGTATTCGACAGGAAGCCTGGTTTTTTCTTATACAAAAGAAGGAAGTCTGTTCTCTGTTGCGTATTCGGTAGGAGAGCAAAATGTCAGAGATAGGGAAACAGAGGAAGAGAAAACCATTGAAGAGCACAAGATAGGATTTTCCTGGCAGGATGGTCAGGGCTATGCTCTGTGGATTGAAAATGAGAGCAGTCTGGTAATCTCCTGGGAGACTGCAAAGGTCACAGATGAAGCTCTTGTGGAAGAAGTGGTCAGGGAAGTATTGGGGAAGATGTGAAAATTTATTTAACAATATGCAACCTCTTTTGATGGAATAAGATATTAACATATGAGAAGAAAAAGCTTCTTCTTGACTGTTGAAGAGAAGAACAGCCAAAATACACAAGGGAGGGAAAATGATGAAAAAGAAAATGACTTTGATCAACAGAGGTTTATGTCTGGTTCTTATGGGGGCTTTAAGTATCAGCCTGACTGCCTGCGGAGGAAGTACAGCAGGGACAGAGACAGCAGCAGATATACCAGAGAAAGGAAGCTATGCAGAAAGCGAAGGGGTGATGGCTGAAGCGGCTGCTGAGGCAGAGGCTTATTACTATGATGGTGGAGAGCTGTCTCCCGATTTTAATACTGAGGAATATAATGCTTTGGAGGAAAGCGGATTTAAGGCCGTAGCCACCAGTCCCCTGTCTACCTTTTCTGCAGATGTGGATACGGCATCATACAGTAATCTGAGAAGAATGATCACAGATGGCTATTCCCTGGAGCAAATTCCGGAGGGTGCGGTAAGAATTGAAGAGATGCTGAATTATTTTTCCTATGACTATCAGCTTCCTGAGGACGGAGAGCCATTTGGACTTACAGTGGCTATTGCAGACTGTCCCTGGAATGAGGACACCAAGCTGATGCAGCTGGGGCTGCAGACGGAAAAACTGGATTTTTCCGAGGCACCGGACAGCAATCTGGTTTTTCTTGTTGACGTATCCGGTTCCATGAACAGTGAGGATAAAATAGGACTTTTGCAAAGAGCATTTTTGCTTTTGACAGAGGAGCTGACAAAAAAGGACAGAGTATCCATCATTACCTATGCTGGCAGTGAAAAAGTATTACTTGAAGGAGCAAGGGGAGATCAGAAAGATATCATCAAAAATGCTCTGGAGAGCCTGCTTGCTTACGGAAGCACCAATGGAGAAAGTGCGATTGTAAAGGCCTATGAGCTGGCTGAGGAATACTATATTCCGGGAGGAAATAACCGTATTATTCTGGCTACGGATGGAGATCTGAATGTGGGGATCACCGATGAAAGCTCGTTAAAAAAGCTGGTAGAGGAAAAGCGGGAAATTGGAGTATATCTGTCTGTTCTGGGCTTCGGAACCGGGAACATCAAGGACAATAAAATGGAAACTCTTGCAGATAACGGAAACGGAAACTATGCCTATATCGACACTTTCGGGGAAGCAAAAAAAGTTCTGGTAGAAGAATTGGGAGCCAACTTTGTTACGGTGGCAAAGGATGTAAAGTTTCAGGTGGAATTCAATCCCCAGGTAGTAAAGGGTTATCGTTTGCTGGGCTATGAAAACCGTGTACTTGCAGATGAGGATTTTGCAGATGATACCAAGGATGCGGGAGAGGTAGGTGCAGGTCACAGTGTAACCGTGCTGTATGAGATCGTGACTGTGGATTCTGAAATAGAGCTCGGTACGCCGGAGCTGAAATATGGAAATGGCGGTGAGGATGGAGAAGAACAGAAAGAAGAGAAGACCGTGCAGCAGTCTGTCAGTCAGGATATGTTAAAAGAAGCAGAATGGCTTACCCTGTCTGTTCGCTACAAAGAGTCGGAGGAAAATGAAAGCAGGCTTTTAAGCTATCCTGTTGACGGCAGTTTTTATATGGAGGAAATGTCTGAGGATATGAAGTTTGCAGCTGCAGTTGCAGAATTCGGTATGGTCTTACGGGATAGCGAACATAAAGGAAGCAGCTCATTTAACAGTATATTGGAGCTGCTGGAGGAGATAGATTTATCTGAAGATGAATACCGTGAGGAATTCCGCTTTCTGGTAAATATGCTGGAGAGAAATTCATAAGAAATTGACTAACTCATCTTTTCACGATACAATTGATATGAATAAAAATTACCTCTATAAATTAGGGGTAATTTTTTTATCTCGTGGATAACGGATCTTATTTGGAGAAAAGAAAATGCGGCAGGAAGAATTTTTTATCGTCTTGGGAA
This sequence comes from Lachnospiraceae bacterium, assembly GCA_017439665.1. Classification (GTDB taxonomy): domain Bacteria; phylum Bacillota; class Clostridia; order Lachnospirales; family Lachnospiraceae; genus SFDP01. The sequence goes on along the minus strand of JAFSIS010000030.1, from coordinate 13,818 downwards.
TACAGCCAACGAAGGATGAGGCAGCTATTAAAACGGCCTATCGAAATCAATTACGGACAACCAATCCGGAGGATGATCCGAAAGGCTTTAAGCGTCTTAGACAGGCCTATGAGGAGGCCTGCCGTTATGCCCGTAAGCCGGAAGAAGAGGAAAAAGAAGAAAAGGATGCTACGCCTTCCGGAGTCTGGATGGAAAAAGCGGTCCTGCTGTACCAGGACTTTGGTGCACGGTGCAGGGAAGAAAACTGGAAGGCTCTTTTTGAAGAGGATGTTTTTTTATCCCTGGAGGAAAATGAAGAGTGTAGAAGAAAGCTGCTTATTTTTATGATGGATCACCATTTCTTTCCTTTTCCGGTCTGGCAGTTTCTGGACAAGCATCTTGCCATCCGTACGCAGTGGAAGAAGCTGAAGGAGGAGTTTCCTTCTGAGTATGTGGATTTTCTTGTCCGTCGTACAAGCCAGGAGGAGAGCATTTCCTATGAGTTGTTTACCGGACCCGCGGATGGGAACTATGATCTCTTTTTGCGCTGTTACCGGGATGCCTGGAATGCGGTAGAAGAAAAACGGTTTGAGGAAACGGTCAGACTTTTGGAGGAAGCAAAGGCTACCGGTATCTATCATCCCCATATGGAGCTGGTTCGGGCCAGACTTTTTATGGAAAAAGAAGAGAAACAGGAGGCCCTTAGCCTTCTGCACCATTTGGGGGAGGAATATCCTGAAGATCTTCTGATCCTTTATCAATTGGGAGAGTTGCTCTGGAGAGAGGGAAAAGAAGAGGAAGCGGCAGCTTTTTTTGAAAAGATCAAAGAGCAGAATCCGGAGCATTATATGGCAAATTACCGGCTGGCATTTTATTATGCAGGGCAAGAGCGGTATGAAGAGGCAAAACAGTGTTGTCAGCAGATCCATCCGGGAACCTATGATGAGCCCTTTAAGGCATTGGTCAAAAAGGTGAATGAGTATTTTCGTCCTTCTCTTGATCACAGATGGCAGCAAGACAGGGATGAAGAGGCTATTATGGAGCTGGTAAAAGGCTATATGGAGGAGGAGAGCTTTTTTTCGGCAGCCTGTATTTTGGAAAAAGAAAGGAAACAGCTTTCTTCCGAAAATGGACAGAAGGCTGTCAGAATGCTCATTAGCTGCTATCTGGGTCTGGCAGAAAACAAGAAGGCAGAGCCCTTATTTGCAAAATGTAAAGAAGATCCGGTTTATGTAACGAAATTGAGAATCGCTAATCTGCACTCTTTGGGCCGGATAAAAAAGGATAGGTATGGTGAGGCCATAAAGGAGTATGAAAAATACAAGGATGAATTGGAGGCAGATCCTAATTTTCTGATCAAAATGTCCCAGCTTTTTTGGGAAAAAGGGGATTATCAGGAGTCCATCCGCCTGGCAGAAAAGCTATTGGATCGTTTTCAGGTTCCCAATGCCTGGGCTCTTTTAGTAAAAGCCTATGCGGCGCTTTACGATGCCGGTAACGTGATCAGAACAGGTCTGAAATGTATAGAAGCCTTTCCCCAATATGCTTTTGCTTATGAGGAAATGGCAAAGGCCTATTACCAGAATGGTTACCAGGAGGAATTAAGGGCTCTTTTGGAGCGAGCCAAAGAAAATGGTGTGGAGAGCCCTTATCTGGAGGATGTGATTTATTATGGGGAAGAAGAACCGGACTGGTCTGCCCTTAATGGTATGTATAAATCCTTTCAGAAAACCTATGAGGATTGGCTGAATGAAACAGGGAATCTAAAATATTATGAAGAGGGTTATCCTGTGCTCACCGGATATTTACGAAGGTATCCCTGTCCCGCCTTATTAAACCGCAGGGGTCTGTTTTCCATGGCGGCAAAAGATACCAAATCAGCCATGAAGGATTTTTTAAAAATCCTGGAGAGGGATCCGGCAGATGCCTTTGCTCAGAATAATATCGGCTGCCTGTATAAATATATGGGTGAATATGAAAAAGCTCTCCCTTATTTCAACCGGGGAGTAGCTTATATGTACCGGGAAGGAAAGGCAGAGCCTACCTCCATCCATCCGGGAAATCTGGCCCATACCTATGAGCTGCTGGGCGAATATGAGCAGGCTGCGGATTGGTATAAACATATTTATGAGGAGTTTGGTACGAGCTGGTGGACGGTAAGGGATTTGTCGGCAAATCTTGCCAGAACAGGCAGAATGGAGCAGGCAAGAGCATTGATTGAAAACGATTATAGAAAAAGAAACAGCCAGTATCGTTTTTTCCTTCATTATCGTGCCTGCTTATATGGAAGGCGATGGGAGCAGGCACAGGAGCATCTGACACGATATAAATACGGGGTAAGAAGCGAGGAGCTTTCCGGGACTGTTCAGGCAGGAATGGTCAGGGTCTGGCATATGCAGTCATGGCTCCATTTTTTAGAGGGAAAATGGGATGAGGCTTATGCAGAACTGAATAAAGCACTGGCGGAGCCGGGCTTTTCCTATAATAAGATCAAGGTAAAGACTGATATATTGTTAAATAAGCTGTTCTTTCTTTCCTTTCCCAAAGAAAAGTGGAAAAATCCTCAAAAGACAGCCCCCTTCTGGATGCGTTTATTAAATAAAGGCAGGCAGCAGGAGGAACTGGATCAGCTTAAGGAAAGGGCAGACAGTTTGGATAAGCTTAAATACGTAATTAATGGATTCTGCCGAAAACAGATCTCAGAGGGAAAAGAGCCTGACCTCGTCCAGACAAAAGAATTTTTTTACAAAGAAAAATATGTTTATTTTCTCGAATTTATGTTAGCATTGTACAGTGAGGGAATTGCAGCCGGTGAGACTGCATTAAAACGAATGCAGGACAGCTCCAGATGCAGACTCTGTAATCATAAAAGCTGTATGCGTGAATTCATTGCCCGTGGACTCCTTATGGAGGAGAAGGGCGAGTATGCCAAAGCAGAACAGATCTATAAAAAGCTGGCTGAGGAGCAGCCCTATAATACCTTTGCCAAGGTAAAGCTAAACGGTAGATAAGCTTTTGAGAATCTGCTTTGAAAATGGAACATGGATAAAAGGAGATCGATATGATCGTTGGAATTGATTTGGGAACAACAAACAGCCTTGTGGCTTATTATACGGAGGATGGACCAAGGATCATTCCCAACCGTCTGGGGAAAAACCTGACTCCTTCGGTGGTCAGTGTAGATGAAGAGGGTACCATTTATGTAGGAGAAACGGCACAGGAAAGAATGAGCCTTTATCCGGATACGGTAGCCATGACCTTTAAGCGGAGCATGGGCAGTGAAAGGACCTATACCTTAAGCGGAAAAAACTATTTGCCGGAGGAGCTTTCCAGCTTTATTTTGCGTGCTTTAAAAGAGGATGCAGAAAAATTTCTGGGGGAACCGGTTACAGAAGCAGTGATCAGCGTTCCGGCCTATTTTGATGATAAGCGAAGAAAGGCTACCAAGCGGGCAGGAGAGCTGGCAGGACTGAAGGTTGAGAGGATGATCTCCGAACCTACGGCAGCAGCCATTGCCTACGGCCTGTATGAAAAGAAGGAGGATACCCGCTTTCTGGTTTTTGATCTGGGTGGAGGAACCTTTGATGTGTCTATTCTGGAGCTTTTCCATAATATTCTTGAGGTACGGGCAGTTGCAGGAGACAACTACCTGGGAGGAGAGGATTTTACCCGAATCCTGGAAAAGCTTTCCCTTTCTAAAATTGGAATCGACGGAAATAGTCTTTCTGCCAAGGAGCAGGTAAGGCTGTACCGAAAGGTGGAAGAGGCCAAAAAGGAGATGAACGATAAGGCAGAGGTGACCATAAGCTGTCTGATCAAGGAGGAAATAAAGGAGGCTGTTATCCGCAGTAAGGATTATGAAGCCGCCTGTGAGGATCTGTTTTTAAAAATTCGTCAACCGGTGCAGAGAAGCCTTTCTGATGCGGGACTCTCCCTTAAAGATATTGATGAGATCGTCCTGATCGGAGGAGCTACCAGACTGCAGATCTGCAGGGACTTTTTTATCCGCCTTTTCCGTAAGTTTCCCGGTACCTCCATCAATCCGGATGAAGCCGTTGCTCTGGGAGCAGCCATTCAGGGCGCTATGAAGGAGAGAAGGCAGGAGGTTCAGGAGATGATCCTGACGGATGTCTGCTCCTTCACTCTGGGAACGGAAGTGGTGATGGAATATGGGGATGGTGTAGTGGAAAGTGGTCATTACAGTCCCATTATCGAGCGAAATACGGTTATTCCTGCCAGTAAGACCAGTCGTTTTTATACAGCCCACGACAATCAGGAGAAGATATCGATCCGCATTCTTCAGGGAGAAAGCCGATTTGCCCGCAATAATCTGTATCTGGGAGAATTGGTGGTGGAGGTACCAAAAGGGCCCAAGGGTCAGGAAGCAGTGGATGTGACTTATACCTATGATATTAACTCTCTTCTGGAGGTTGAGGTGAAGGTGATCTCCACCGGTATTTCCCGTAAGATGATCATTAAAGGAGATCAGAATACCATGTCGGAGGAAGAGATCACAAAACGGATGGAAGAGTTGTCCTATCTGAAAATCCAGCTTCGGGATCAGGAAGAAAATAAACTGGCCCTCTTAAAAGCGGAAAGGATGTATGAGGAAACCATCGGGGATAAGCGTATGGTGCTGCAGCAGGCCTTGAGGCGGTTTGAAGAGGCTCTTCGAAGTGGTGACAGAAACCAGGCAGATACAGAAAGAAAGGCTCTGTACCAAATAATGGATGAAGAGTAAAATAAAAAAGAGGCTGTCCGTGCGACAGCCCCTTAGTATTTAGTCGTAGATGGATTCTGCTTCCCAGCTGATGATATTGCCGGTGGTCGCATCAATTTCAAAATCATATTCCATATCGTTGTAGCTGATCTTGCCTTCATAAACAGTACGACCATCATCCCATTCCTGATTGATGCGAATATGCTCAAAGGTGGCACCGGGAACCTTTTCCAGGGCAATGGATAAGGCTTTTTCTTCTCCGATATAAGAGGCATCGGTATTGGAAGAATTGGCTCCTGCCTGCTGGGTATTTTGAATTGATTGTGCAGTTTGATTTCCCTGGGTATCCTGGCCGGATCCGGCAGTCTGGTTTCCCTGTGCAGGGGATTGACCGCAGGCACTTAAACCAAAAATTACCAGAGTACCTACCATTAGTAATATGAGTAAAAGTCTGTTTCGCATAATTATTTTCCTTTCTGTTTAAAGCCATTTTGCCTGGATTTGTATTGTTGGCAGGCTGTATAGATACAGATGATTAATCATAAATGGATTCTGCATCCCATTCAATAACATTTTCTGTAGCCGCATCAATTTCAAATTCATACTCCATGGCATTATAGATAATCTTGCCTTCATAGACTCTGTGGCCATCGTCGTAATCTTCATGAATACGGATATTGTCGTTGGTTGCTCCGGGAACTCTGGCCAGGGCAGTCTGGCGGGCAGTATCGATGCTTACACCGGAAGAAGTAGTAGTCTGTGCAGGGGCAGGGGTGGGTTCCGGTGTGGTAACCTGCACAGGAGCAGCAGCCTGAGTAGTGGTTTGTGTGGGAGCAGCAGTCTGTGTCTCAGTAGTAGTCTGTGCAGGAGCAGAAGTCTGCGTCTGAGTAGTAGTTTGTGCAGAAGTAGTGGTCTGGGTAGAAGCCGATGTTCCTGCATTGGTGGATGAGGTACTTCCGGAGGAGGTATTAGTGGCAGCTGTCGTAGTATTAGTCTTACCGGTGGAGGAATTTGTACTCTCTTTATTTGAAGCCGGTGGAGTAAAATTACCTTCCATTTCAAAATCAAAGCTTAAAATATCTCCGGTAATGGCATCAATTTCATAGTCAAACTCTCTGTTTTCTGCATAAAATTCCACATCATAGTTCCATACACCATCGTCAAAATCCAGCTTTACATAGGAAAAGAGCAGGTCCTTCTGAGTATATTGTGCATGTTCCAGGGCAATGGACATGGCCTTATCCTCTCCAATGTAGGAGACCTCCTTATCCACATTTACAGAGCTGTTAGAGGTCTGTACACTTTGCAGGCTTGCCTGGTTGATTTCCGTAGTCTGGGCAGAAGCAGAAGCTTCGGTTTGTACGGTATTGGTTAGAGATGATTTAATCTGGTTTTTTTGTGCGGAGGACTGCTCCTGTCCACAGGCAGATAAACTAAGGGTCATGATGGTTACAGCGGTAACGAAAAGAATTTTTTTTCTTAACATAATTATTCTCCTTTTTCTCGCCTAAGGCGGTAATATTTGTTTTCTGTTTGATGTTTTTATCCTAACCGCCAAAGATTAAAGAAACATTAAAAGAAAAAAAATTTTTTATCTGGGAAAAGAAAAAAGGAATATGGTTCCCACATCAGGTGTACTTTCTACGGTAATGCTGCCGTCATGAGCTTCGACTATCCATTTCACCATGGGAAGTCCCAGGCCGGCTCCGAATCCGTTGTTTAGAGAAGTTCTGGAGCTGTCTGCCTGATAAAAGCGTTCCCAGATATGAGGAAGATGCTCAGGGCCAATACCGATGCCATCATCACAGATACTGCCTTCTATTCTGCTGCCTGCGGTAGAAAGGGTAAGCAGAATATGCCCGCCTTCTCTGCCGTAGGTTATGGCATTATTAAGCAGATTGATAAAAAAGCGCATTATCATAGTTTCGTCACAGGAGAAAAGGAGATCCGGCTCTATCTGTTGCTCTATCTGTATATTTTTTGCATGGGCAAGCTCCTGCTGTTCTTCACAGACTACCTGGGCAAGCTGGCTTAAATTAATCTCTTCTTTGTTCAGCATCAGTCGTCCGCTGTCTGCCCGGGCAAGAGTAAGAAGCTGGGAGATCAGACCGGAGATTTTTCTTGCCTGATTATGGATAGCGGTAATACTACATTTTTGTTCTTCGTAAGAAGTGTCCTCTGCCAAGGCATACTCGCATTGGGAAAGGATTACTGCCGTAGGGGTGCGCAATTCATGGGAAACGTCTGAGGTGAACTGCTTTTCCCGCTCAAAGGCAGCCTGAAGGCGATCCATCATGTGATCGAAGGTATGAGCCAGGCGATGAACCTCATCCTTTCCTTTGTCAAGATGGATTCTTCGGGAGAGATCATTTCCCTGGCTGATGGTGAATGCAGTCTCCGTAACCTTGTCTAAGGGTGAGAGAGTACGACGGATGATCAGATAGCCACCGACAGAAATTACGATCAGAAAAAAGGGAAAGATGATCAGGGAGATATGAAGCAGAGTAACCATCATTCGATCCGTGGAAGTCTGGGAGGTGATTCCTCTTACCCATAAAGGACCGTAGCCTTCCAGTTCCATCAAATAGTCATAAAGATACCATTGAGTATAAAAATCGTACTCCTGTTGAAGCTCATCCATAATGAGAGAAGCAGTACCATTGTAATAGGAGGGGAGTCTGCCATAGAGAAAATTACCTGCCCCATCGTAGACCGAGAGATAGATTCCTTCCTCTATTCCCAGAGCAGTAAAGTCGTCATCAATTTTCAGAGAGCCCTGTCTGTATTCAACCTCCTTGAAGCTTTTGATGACCGTATTCTTCAATCGGTTTCCGGTGTTGGACAGTACCCGGGTATTGCTCACTGTCAGCAAGAGCCCCAGGCTCAGAATGACCAGCAGAGTCATAAACAGGGTATACCATAAAGTTATTTTTATTTTGATGGAGAGTTTTTTCATCGATGTCCCTCGTTTTCTTAAAAAAGGATGTTGCAAAATGTTTTCACTCCTTTGCAACATCCCCGCTTTAGTACGGTATTTAAAATCTTCATTCCTTCAATACATATCCCACACCACGGACGGTATGGATCAGTTTAGGGCTGAAGGGTTCATCAATCTTTTTTCTCAGATAACGGATATAAACATCCACCAGATTGGAGCCGCCTTCATAGTCATAGTTCCAAATATGGGCTTCAATCTTTTCACGGCTTAAAACGATTCCCTGATTGAGGATCATATACTCCAGAATGGAAAATTCCTTGGCGGACAGTGTAATCGGAGTATTGTCACGAAAAACGGTATGAGCCGTCAGATTCACCTTCAGATCAGCCAGATAGAAGATGTTTTGTGCACTGCCGCCTTTTTTACGAAGCATTACCCGGATACGGGCAAGAAGTTCATCAAAGGCAAAGGGCTTTACCAGATAATCATCGGCACCGGCATCCAGACCTTCTACCCGCTGGGAAATACTGTCTCTGGCGGTCAGGAAAAGAACCGGGAGAGTACTGCCCACAGCACGGATAGACTTTAACACCTGGATTCCGCTCATCCCGGGCATCATAATATCCAGAATGGCAGCATCATATTCCGTATTTTCCAGATAATATAAAGCGTCCCTGCCATTGCTGCAGGAATCCACACTGTAGCCGTTTTTCTCCAGGGTTTTTACGATAACCTCATTCAGATCCTTTTCGTCTTCTGCCAATAAAATCCGCATATACCTCAGCTCCTTATTCTATTCTGCATCTACGCTGATGGGAGTAAACTGTCCCACAGAAATTGCACCATAGGTAGACTGATGATAAACCGGAGTGGGAATATCATATTCATTAAAATAGACAAAATTGGATGTAATATTAATATTCTGAAAAACTCCTCTTGCAACAACCTCCTGATAGGAGCCATCAGTACGCATTCTGATCAGAGCCGGTTCCGTCTGGGAACTACGCTGATAATAGATCATATTGTCATATACATTAAAGGTATCAATACGATCTGTGGTCAGAACCTCTTCCACACCGGTATATGGATTATAGCGGTGAAGTTCGTAATCGGTTTCCATATCCATAAAATAAATATAATCTCCATGATAAACAGGGTTCCAGACCCTATGTGGCCAGAACAGGCTGGCGATACCGGTGGTGGTATCGTAAGCATAGAGATAGTGGTAGTCATCCGGATTGGTATAGTAGATTACATTATTTACTACAGAGGCCGGAGAGATCATACTTTCAAACAGCGTTTCTTCTGAGGATTTGTCGATTGCCATTCTGTCAAGATAGGTACCCGTCTTATTGGTATAGTGCTGATAATAAAGATCATTATTGATCAGGGAGATGATTCCGGCAGGATCACGCTTTAAGCAGGTGGAAGAAGAACCGTCCTTGCGCATACGGTACATGCCTACAGTTTTGATGAGAAAGCCCAGGCCAGAGCCTTCAGAGCTGCCTTTCTGATAAAAATAGAGAAAATCACCGCCGGCATTAATGGACTGGACGCCCATGGCAGAAAGCTTCTCCACTTCAGTTTCATCAGGGTTCATGACATAAAGAGTATCCTGATCATAAGGATTGGAAAAATAGACCTTACCATCGGACTCGCAGAAAAGGCCATTGTTGATCAGGTTTCCGGCTGTGTTGCCAAGGGTTCCGTTGGGATTGGATGGGATATGCTTCATCCATAAGGCAAGGAACAATACCGCACCGATAACAATAAGAAGGATGACAGGAACGATTAGCTGTTTTATCTTATGCATAAGGATTACCTCCGATCGCCTGCATGATAAGAAAGAATGTCAGGCTATATCTATAGTATAGTGCCAGATTGACTTGCTATCAAGCAAAAATTAGAGTAAACTTTTAACTAACAATGAAAAAGGGGAAAAAACTGCTTAAACGGCAGAAAAGGTAAAAAATGAAAGACTTATCGATATTAAGAGATCAATTGGACGCTATTGACAAAGAAATGGTGGAGCTGTATCAGCAGCGTCTGGAGGTATGCAAGGGTGTTGCCCGGTATAAGATCGCCAATCAGAAAATGGTCCTTGACCGGGAGAGAGAAGAACAGAAAATTCAGAGTGTAACAGCATTTGCAGAAAATGAATTTAACGAAAAAGCGATAAGGGAGCTGTTTGAACAGATCATGTCGGTAAGCCGCAAGCTGCAGTATGGTATGCTGGCAGAGGAGGGAAGGGTACTCCGTCTTCCCTTTGAAGCGGTAGAAAGCCTTAAAGCAGAGGATACCAGGGTGGTTTTCCAGGGAGCGCCTGGCTCCTATTCCCAGGAGGCACTGGAAGCTTTTTTCGGAAAAGACACGGATTGTTTTTCAGTAGATACCTTTCGCCAGGCTATGTGTGCTCTGGAGGAGGGAAGTGCGGACTATGCTATTCTTCCCATTGAAAATTCCACCGCTGGAATCGTCAGTGAGATTTATGATCTGCTGGTAGAATTTGAACACTATATCGTGGGAGAACAAAAGGTGAAGATCGAGCATTGTCTGTTGGGAGTACCGGGAGCAAGGATAGAGGATATAGACACTGTTTTTTCCCATCCCCAGTCCCTGATGCAGAGTGACAGCTTTTTGCGGCAGCATCCTGCCTGGAAGCAGGTAAGCCTGTTGAATAATGCCTTTGCCGCCAGAAAGGTAAAGGAAGAGGGGGTGAAAAATCAGGCGGCCATTGCCGGAAAAAGGGCCGGGGAGATTTATGGGCTGGAAGTTTTGCAGCAGGGAGTGAATCAGGCAGAGAATAACTGTACCCGTTTTATTGTGGTGACCAACCGTAAGATCTTTTATGAGAAGGCGGAGAAGGTCAGTCTTTGCTTTGAGATTCCCCATGAGAGCGGATCCCTGTACCATATTCTTTCCCATTTTATTTATAACAATCTGAATATGACCAAGATTGAGTCCAGACCCATTCCGGAAAGAAGCTTTGAGTACCGTTTTTTCATTGACTTTGATGGAAGTCTCAAAGACAGCGGAGTAAAAAATGCACTTCGGGGGCTTAGGGAAGAAACTACCAATATGAAGATTCTGGGAAATTATTAAGGGAATCAATACAAGAAACCAAAAGATAAAGAGAGAGAAAAATATGTTCAGACAGGAATTGATCGTTTACAGAGAATTTGAAGATGCCAGGCTGTTGGAGGATATGGCGCGGTTTATGGGCAATGAATTTCAGCTGGTGGTAGATAAGGTTAAGATGCAGGCACTGGCCTATAAATGTATTCACCATTTGCTGGAGATGGCCGGTAATTATGGTTTCAGCGGAAATCTGTGGCATTGCTACCTGACCAATCTTCTGGTCAATAATGAAAACAGCTACAGCAAAAGCTGTGAAATCAGAGGAAATATAGAAGGAACGATCAATGAGGCTGTCCTCCATGACATTATGATCTTCAGAAGATTTTTTGGCTTTAATTTTGCAGCTATTATGGAGCAGCTGGGAGTGAGGGAATACCAGCTTGTGGAGAACTATCAGGCCAGTACTCAGGAGAGCAGGGTGTATAACAGCCGGATCAGGGGCCGGATCTGTACCCTGGCAGGTAAGCTTGCCAGAAGCCAGACACCGGAGGAAATGAAGGAGACGCTGACTACCTTTTATCGGGAATACGGAGTGGGGAAATTCGGTCTTCATAAAGCCTTTCGGGTAGAGCAGGGTGAAAATGGAGCCAGGATCGTTCCCATTTTAAATATTGCCCATGTCCATCTGGATGACCTGGTAGGCTATGAGATTCCTAAAAAGAAGCTGATCGACAATACAGAGGCTTTTGTAGAGGGAAGAAAGGCGAATAATTGTCTTCTCTACGGAGATGCGGGAACGGGAAAGTCCTCCAGTATCAAGGCCATTGCCAACCAGTATTACGACCAGGGATTGAGAATCATCGAGATCTATAAGCATCAGTTTCAGCTTCTTAATGATGTGATCGCCCAGATCAAGAACCGAAACTATAGATTCATCATCTATATGGATGACCTGAGTTTTGAAGATTTTGAGGTGGAGTATAAATATCTGAAAGCAGTGATCGAAGGCGGCCTGGAGAAAAAGCCGGGCAATGTACTGATCTATGCCACCTCCAACCGGCGCCATCTGGTACGGGAAAAATTCTCTGATAAGGAGGATAGAAGAGATGATCTTCATGCCGGGGATACGGTACAGGAAAAGCTGTCCCTTGTGGCCAGATTTGGCGTTACCATTTTCTTTTGCGGACCGGATAAAAAGGAGTTTCAGAATATTGTTTCCGTTCTGGCCGATCGTTATGGAGTAATCATGGATAAGGAAGAGCTTCTGGCCGAGGCAAATAAGTGGGAATTGTCCCATGGAGGATTGTCAGGACGATGTGCCCAGCAGTTTATTGATTATCTTTTAGGACTACAGGAGAAACCAGGAAGAGAAGGAGCAAAAGAATGAAGCTACGACTGTTTGCAGCTATTGATGTGGGCTCATTTGAGTTAACCTGTAAGATTTTTCAGTTTACCATAAAAAACGGAATGAAGGAAGTAGACTGTCTTCGCCACAGAATGGATCTGGGTGGAGAAAGCTTCGTGGAAGGTAAGATCAGTAAGGAAAAGGTAAATGAGCTCTGCCAGGTGTTAAACTCCTTTAAGATGGTTATGGAAAGTTACGGAGTGGAAGGCTATAAGGCCTATGGCACCAGTGCTATCAGGGAAACGGAAAATACCATGATCCTGATCGACCAGATTGAGCAGAGGACAGGCATCCGCATCGAGGTCTTAAGCAATTCCGAACAGCGGTTTTTAAATTATAAGGCCATAGCATCAAAGGGCTGTGAATTTAATAGAATTATTGAAAAGGGAACGGCCATTCTGGATATCGGGGGAGGAAGCATACAGATTTCCCTTTTTGACCGGGATACCCTGGTAGCTACCCAGAATCTGCGTCTGGGAGTCCTTCGGTTACAGGAAATGATCCGTCATCTTGCAGGAAATAATACCCAGTACGAGAGCCTTCTGGATGAGATGGTCAGCACCCAGCTGGCCGTATTCAAAAAGATGTATCTGAAGGACAGGGAGATTGAAAATATCATTGTGGTGGATGACTATGTTTCTTTCCTGATGCAGAAGTATGAAAAAGCAGGAAAAGATACGGCCCATTTAAGCTATAGCCGCTTCAATGATTATCTGAACCTGAGCCGCCAGAATTCTTTTATGGAGCTATCCAGAAGATACGGGGTTACGGAAGAAAATATGGAGTTGATCTTTGTTTCCGCTGTGATCATCCGGCGATGCATGAAGGCCATGGGAGCCAGCCAGCTTTGGTCTCCGGGAGTGGTACTCTGTGATGGGATAGGATTCGAATATGGACAGAAGAAGGGGCTATTGAAAGAGGAGCATAACTTCGAACAGGACATTATTGCCTGTGCCCTGCACATCAGCAAGCGCTATATGGGAAACAAAAAAAGAAGTGAGACCCTGGAAAATATTGCCCTGAATATTTACGATCATATGAAAAAAATCCACGGTCTGGGCAAGAGGGAAAGACTGCTATTGACCCTGGCAGCACTTTTACATGACTGTGGAAAATATATCAGTATGAGTAATCTGGCGGAATGCTCCTATAATATCATTCTTTCTACGGAGATCATTGGTCTTTCCCATGTGGAACGGGAAATCGTGGCCAATGTGGTGAAATACAATCATCAGAAGTTTAGCTATTATGAGGAACTGGCCCGGAATTCTACTCTGGACAGAAACGCCTATATGGTGATCGCTAAACTGACGGCAATCTTAAAGGTGGCCAATGGGCTGGATAGAAGTCATAAACAGAAGTTTAAGGATATTAAGGTATCACTGAAGGAAAACACACTTTTGATCACGGTAAATACGGATGAGGATATTACTTTGGAACAGGGCCTGATCGGGGCAAGAGCTGATTTTTTTGAAGAGGTATACAGTGTGCGTCCCGTGATCAAACAGAAACGAACCATAGGGAGTTAGTGAAAATTAAGATGAAAAATAAATTTTTAGAGCCTTCAAATTATTGGAATCGTGAGCTGAGCTGGGTGTTGTTTAATAAACGGGTTTTGCATGAGGCAAGGGATAAGCAGAATCCACTGTGGGAAAGGCTGAAATTTTTGAGCATCACCGCCTCCAATCTGGACGAGTT
>JAFSIS010000007.1 GCA_017439665.1 Lachnospiraceae bacterium | reverse complement strand
CATCGTCTTCTTCCATTTCCTCATCATCTTCATCATCGTATTCCTCATAGGAATCACGGAATTTGAACAACAGGACGGTAACCGCAACTACCAGAAGAACCAGTACTACGGCCATGACAATGATAATGACCTTCATGGTAGAGGTCTGGCTGCTTTCTGCCACTTCTCCCTCTTCCATCTGTGCCACAGCAGCAAGCAACTGAGTCAGACTCTGGCTGGTTCCCTGAATCTGATCGAAGAGATACCAATCCCACTCGCCAGCCTCATTCTGCATGTATTTTAAATAATAGTCTTCATTGACCGCTGAAGTATCTTCAGGAGGCATTTCTGTTTCCATTACTTCTTCTGTTTCCTGGGGTGCAGTTTCCAGAATCTCCAGAAAATCCTCACGGATAAAGCCGTTTATGGTAGAACCGGACTGGGTAAAGCTTACCTGATACCAGGTAGCCCCTTCTCCGGAAGCTTCTCCGGACACACTAACCTCCGTTCCCGCATCCGCACTGCCGGCCACATCATAGTTCTCCGTTCCCGGTCCCTTACGTACTCTTACCTTTTCTGTTACCTTTGCCCGGATCACCTGGGAGGGCGAAACACTCATTTGCTCTGCGGTACCATCGCTGTCACTCTGGACAGCAGTGGTTGTACTTTCTGTGCTTCCTACGGTGGTCACATTGCCACCGCTTCCTACCGTAGTCACATTGCCGCCACTTCCTACCGTAGTCGTTGTGGTGGAAGAGGCTGTGGTGGAAGAAACACTTGTCGTGCTGCTGCCTGCCTGTTCAGCCGGTATGGTTCCCTCTACACTGACCAGATCCCCGCGGATATACCCCTGGCTCTGTCCATTGACAAATACCTTATACCAGGTATAGGTATCGTTGCCGGTAGTAGAAGCAACTACATCCAGGGTATCTCCTTCCTTCACCGAAGCAAGCACTGTACTGTTTGTATCTGCCTTCTCCCGGATTTTTCCGCTGCTGGCCGTTACCTTAGCCGTCCCCATGGCAAAAGCCCCGATGGACTGCCCCTGCCAGAGAATCAGGGAAAATACAAGAGAAAACAGGATTGCCGCCACACGAAGGGTACTGGTCATTCTTTTTTCTTTCTTTAACATATACTCTCCTTACTCTTTTCTTATGCTTTGTTAAGGGTCAGGCCTCATCAATTGCCTTTCCGATATCCATACGCATATATTTATTTTCAAAGCTTACCCACTTTACTGCCTCATAAGCATTCTCACGGGCTTCTTTTAAATCTTTTCCTTTTGCAGTGATTCCCAGGACCCGTCCTCCATTGGTTACAATACCTTCTTCGGTCTTCTTTGTACCTGCATGGAAACAGTAATAATCCTCCTTACCCTCAAAGGCTTCCAGCCCCCGGATCAGCTTATCCTTTTCATAAGCCAAAGGATAACCGTCTGAAGCGAGGACTACGCAGACTGCCGCATTGTCTTCAAATTCCAGATCTATACTGTCCAGCCTGCCTTCCATACAGGCTTCTATCACTTCGATCAGGTCATTCTTCATTCTGGGCAGCACTACCTGCGCTTCCGGGTCTCCGAACCGGGCATTGTACTCCAGAACTCTTGGTCCATCAGGAGTCAGCATAAGCCCAAAGAAAATAATTCCCTTAAAAGGACGCCCTTCTGCCGCCATGGCATCCACAGTGGCCTGATAGATGTATTTTTTACAGAACTCATCCACTTCCCGGGTATAGAAAGGACTGGGAGAAAAGGTTCCCATACCGCCCGTATTCAATCCCTGATCTCCATCCTTTGCCCTCTTGTGGTCCTGAGCCGAAGTCATGGTCTTAATGGTCTTTCCATCCACAAAGGACAGCACGGAAACCTCCCGTCCGGTCATAAATTCTTCCACCACCATCCGGTTGCCGGCCGTTCCAAACTGCTTATCCAGCATGATCGTCTTCACCCCCTCTAAAGCTTCTTCCAGGGTGTTACAGATCAGCACTCCCTTACCCAGCGCCAGACCGTCTGCCTTCAGCACTACGGGAAATCTGCTTTTTTTCAGATAGGCGATAGCCTCATCGGGATCGTCAAAATTCTCATAAGCCGCCGTAGGGATATGATATTTTTTCATTAAATCCTTGGAAAAGGCCTTGCTGCCCTCCAGAATAGCTGCATTTTTCCGCGGTCCGAACGCAGGAATGCCGGCCTCCTCCAGACAGTCCACCAGACCCCCTACCAGGGGATCATCCATACCCACGATCACCAGATCGATCTCTTTTTCTTTGGCGAATTCTACCAGCCTGTCAAATTCCATGGCACCGATGGGCACACATTCGGCAAGTGCGCTGATCCCTCCGTTTCCCGGTGCACAATACAGCTGGTCCACTTTTTTACTTTTTTTCACACTGGCTGCAATGGCATGCTCTCTTCCGCCACTGCCTACGATCAGTACCTTCATCGTTATCGTCCTTTCTACTTCTTTCCCAAAGGAATCTTCCCTTCTGCAATATCTGCGATCACCTGGGGCAGAATTACCCATTCTGCTTCTTCCATTACCCGTTTCTGCAGAATTTCCGGTGTATCCTCCGGTTCTACCTGAACTGCCTTCTGGCTGAGAATAGGTCCCGTATCCATCCCATTATCGACAAAATGCACGGTAGCACCGGTAAGCTTCACTCCTCTGGCAAGAGCACCTTCATGAACCTTCAGTCCATAATAGCCTACACCGCAGAAGGAAGGGATCAAAGAGGGATGGATATTGATGATCCTTCCCTCAAATTCCTCTACCATTCTGGGAGGTATACTCACTAAAAATCCCGCCAGTACAATAAGATCCGGCTGCAACTCCTTCATCCTGTCACAAAATGCCTCATTGAACTCATCTCGGCTTTCGTAGTTCTTCGGAGAAATACAGATACCGGGGACCCCTGCTGCCTGGGCCCTTTGCAGGGCATAAGCACCTGCATTATTGCTGATCACTGCCAAAAGCCTGGTATCCCGGATACGCCCATCCTGCATGGCATCCAGAATGGCCTGCAGATTGGTCCCGCCGCCGGAGACACAGACCACCATCTTTAACATAGGGTAACTCCTTTTTCTCCCGCTTCGATCCGGCCTACCACATAAGCCTTTTCTCCAGCTGCCTCTATAGCCTCCAGGGCCTTATCCACTGCTTCCTTCTTTACCGCAACGATCATCCCAATACCCATATTGTAGGTATTGTACATCATCTCTTCCGCAATCTCTCCCTTTTCCTGTAAAAGGGTAAAGATGGCGGGCACAGGATAACTGTTCTTTTCCACCACTGCCCGCATTCCTTCGGGAAGCATTCTGGGAATATTTTCATAAAAACCGCCGCCGGTAATGTGGCTGCAGGCCATCACCTTCACTCCCGCTTCCTTCAGGGAACGAAGTGCTTTTACATAGATTTTGGTAGGTGCCAGCAGCGCTTCTCCCAGCGTACAGCCCAGGCTGTCGTAGTGGGTATTGAGGCTTTCTGTGGTCATTTCAAAGACCTTACGCACCAGAGAAAATCCATTGCTGTGTACCCCGGAAGAGGCCATACCGATCAGCACATCACCAGCCTTAAGCTCCTTGCCGGTGATCAGATCCTTTTCGTCCACGACACCTACGGCAAAGCCTGCCAGGTCATATTCATCCTCAGGATAGAAGCCCGGCATCTCTGCCGTCTCTCCTCCGATCAAGGCTGCCCCTGACTGGATACAGCCCTCAGCCACTCCCTTTACGATGGTCGCGATCTTCTCGGGAAAATTCTTTCCACAGGCAATATAATCCAGGAAAAACAATGGCTCTCCACCTGCACAGGCAATATCGTTTACACACATGGCCACACAGTCAATACCGATGGTATCATGTTTATCCAGTAAAAAGGCCAGCTTCAGCTTGGTTCCCACACCATCCGTTCCGGAAACCAGAGTGGGTTTTTCCATGTCTTTAAATTTTTCCATGGAAAAGGCGCCGGAAAAACCACCGATTCCTCCCAAAACCTCGGGCCGCATAGTGGCCTTCACGTGCTGCTTCATTAACTCTACGGACTTATACCCCGCTTCAATATCAACGCCTGCTTTTTTGTAGTCCATGATGGTTCTCCTTTATTTGTAATTTTTATATCCTGTTTCCTGAAGCCTTGCATCCTTCTTCTGCACGCTTACCTTCAGATTCTCGGTATAGTCCTTCAGCTTCTGTAGAAGTGCCGGATCGGAGGTGGCAAGAATCTTTGCCGCCAGCAGCCCCGCATTGGCTCCTCCGTTAATAGCCACCGTTGCTACCGGAATTCCGGAGGGCATCTGCACGATGGAATACAGAGAATCCCTTCCTCCCAGAGAGGAGGTGTGCATGGGAATACCGATCACCGGCATGGGGAAAATTGCCGCACACATTCCCGGCAAATGGGCTGCCATTCCTGCACCGGCAATGATCACCTTAATGCCTCTGTCTTCGGCCGATTTAGCATAGTCAAAAAATACATCCGGCTCCCTGTGGGCAGAAATAATATTCATCTCATATTTGATTCCCAGTTCCTCCAGAATATCTGCTGCCTTTGCCATTACGGGCATATCTGAGTCACTGCCCATTACAATTCCTACCATCTTCTTCCTCCTTATAGTCGCTTAACTCTCAGTTTCTTTACTCCATTTTGAAACAGCTTTCCTGTCCCAAATAGCTATTATCATTTTACTAGAATAAATCCTATTCGTCAAAGGGCTTATTTAATTCTTCACAGGTCTTTAACACAAATCTTCCCTTTTCAATAATGGGATGGTTCGTACCTCCAGCCTCCATCGCTGCCAGAAGGCCCAGTTCATCATAGGGGATGGTAATATCCGTATGGCAGTTAAAATAGGCTTCGCCGGGATTTTCACGGCGCTTTGCGGAGCATTCATTTTCCTTGGCCATGATCTGTCTTCCGTCAGGGTTATAGGTAGCCTTTTCTTCCTCCCAGGAAAAACAGGTGTCCCCTATGGCAAAATGAGGTCCTGTCTTTTCCGCGATCAGGATGGGAAGGAGCTTTTCCAGTTGATATTTT
>JAFSIS010000029.1 GCA_017439665.1 Lachnospiraceae bacterium | reverse complement strand
TATTCTCGACTGCATCTCCTTTTCATTCAGCATACAGCCTCCACAGTGGATGATCAGCTTATAAGAAGTCAGCTCTGCAGGAAATTCCCCTCCGCTGGTAAAGGAAAATTCCGGCTCCTGTCCCGTAAATTTCCGAATCCAGGCAGGAAGCTTCTGGCTGCCGATATCCCCACACTGCCGATGATGGGTACAGCCCTCTGAGATCAACACCCTGTCTCCTGTTTTCAGCTCTGCCAGTATCTCTGCTCCTTTCACCATCTTTTCCAGATTTCCCTTGTAGCGGGCAAAGAGAATGGAAAAGGAGGTGAGCGGAATACTTTCAGGAACCAGCCTGGAAACCTCCTCAAAAACCTGGGAATCGGTAATTACCAGTGCCGGTTCTTCCCTAAGTCCTTCCAGGGTTTCCTTAAGCTCTGCATCCCGGCAGACCACCACTCTGCAGCCATAATCCAGCAATTCTCTTATGGTCTGCTGCTGAGGCAGGATCAAACGCCCTTTTGGAGCAGCTTTATCGATAGGAACCACTAAAACCACCTGATCACCAGGTAAAAGAAGGTCAGTAACAAGCTGTTTCTCCTTCTGGACCGGTTTTACCAGCTGACCGATTTTTTCCTTTAATTCTTCAATATGCTCTCCCTTTTTTGCACTGACATAGAGGCAGGGCTCACTCTCCTGCTGTGCTGCAGGACATCTCTCCTCCAGCAAGTCACTCTTATTATAAACCAACAGGTAAGGAGTCTTATTTTCCTGAAAAAGTCTGATCAATTCCTCTTCCGTATCTGTCTTTCCCACAAGAGCATCCACCACCAGAACTGCCAGATGAATCTGACGGAGAATCTCTTTGGTTTTTTCCATTCGAAGCTGTCCCAGACTGCTGCTATCATCCAGACCGGCCGTATCGATAATGACCACCGGGCCCAGAGGAAGCAGCTCCATTGCCTTTTTTACCGGATCTGTGGTGGTTCCCCTCTTTTCGGAAACCAATGCCATCTGCTGTCCGGTAACAGCATTTACCAGACTGGATTTTCCTGCATTTACCCGGCCAAAAAAACCAATATGTATACGTTCTCCCAAAGGTGTTTCATTCAATCCCATTGTTCCTTCCTCATTCTCCCATGGATCACTTTCTATCAGACAGGAAAACCTGTTCCCTTCCTCCTGTTAAAACCGGAAATCCCGGCGATTGGAGCTTTTAATCTCCTCAATATGTTCTTTTGCCAAAGCTCTGGCCTTTTCATTGGGAATGCTTTCCAATTCTTTTTCAATCATGGCAAAGCCCAGCTTCTTCGTCTTTTCTGAGCCATAGTCCACCAAATATTCTGCCAGGGTCATCAATGCATTGGGCTGACAGCAGTTGACGATCTGACCGGACTTGCACAGGCTCATAAACCGGTCACCGGTTCTTCCTTCCCGGTAACAGGCTGTACAGAAAGAAGGAATATGACCATTTTCCATCAGCCAGGCTACTACTTCATCCAGAGTACGCTGGTCGGATACATCAAACTGTTCCGTATCCGTAGGACGCTCTTCGGTGGTGTAACCTCCTACGGAAGTCCGGCTTCCTCCGCTGATCTGGGAAATGCCCAGATTCAGAAGCTTTTCCCTTACTTCCTCTGATTCCCTGGTAGAAATGATCATCCCTGTATAAGGAACGGCCAGACGGATACAGGCCACCAGCTTGGCAAAAATCTCATCAGAAATAGAGTTATCAAAATCCTCCGGATCAATATCTGAAGCAGGCTTAATTCTGGGTACACTGATGGTATGGGGGCCTACTCCATGGACCGCCTCCAGATGCTCAGCATGCATCAACAGTCCTGCAAATTCATAGCGATACATTTCCAGGCCAAAAAGTACACCCAGGCCAACATCATCTATACCACCCTCCATGGCTCTGTCCATAGCTTCCGTATGGTAGGCATAGTTATGCTTCGGTCCTGTAGGATGCAGCTCTTCATAGCTCTCCTTATGGTAGGTCTCCTGAAAAAGAATATAGGTTCCGATTCCTGCCTCTTTGAGCTTTCGATAATCCTCTACTGTAGTTGCCGCTATGTTTACATTCACTCTCCGGATATCTCCGTTTTTATGATGAACACTGTAGATCGTTTTAATACATTCCAGAATATATTCCAGAGGATTATTTACCGGATCCTCACCGGCTTCAATAGCCAGACGCTTATGTCCCATATCCTGAAGGGCGATCACCTCTGCACGCACTTCTTCCTGGGTCAGTTTTTTTCGGGGGATATCCTTATTTTTCAAATGATAAGGGCAGTAAACACAGCCATTCACACAGTAATTGGATAAATAAAGCGGGGCAAACATAACAATTCGGTTGCCATAATAGGTTTCCTTAATCTCTTTTGCCAGTGCAAAGATTTTTTCATTAATTTCCGGCAGATCACAGGCCAGAAGTACAGAGGCTTCTCTGTGGGTAAGACCTATCCCGTGGTCATTTTTCATCTCCTTACCGGGCTTTGCCTTTTCCAGGATTTTTTCCAAAAGCTCTACATCCCGTTTATGCTCATCTGCATAGGCTAATGTGGCCAGAATCTCCTCATGATGAATAAATTCTTCTGCTTTCATGGATTTTGCATTATATTCTGCCATAACTATATCATTCCTTTCCCATGCCCTGTAATTCAGGCCTCTAAAATATCTCCTCTGGCAATTACCATGTCGAATCCACAGTCATGGATTCTTTTTCTGATTGCCTTAACCGACTGTGCCGATTCCTCTCCTGTACTGATCTTATCATTATACAGCTCGTATTTCTTTCGCACAGCCATAGGTGACAGATTGGGCATAACCACATTTGCTCCTGCCCGCAATCCTTTTTCTCTCCCGTCCTTATCCAATGTGCCCAAAGCTGTCGTTGCCGGTAACAGCACGGTAGGATGCATCAGGCGAACCAGAGACAGGAGATAGCAGGTCAACTCCCCGCTTCCCGCCGGACTATCCCGAAAAGGCGTGTCCCTGTGGGGAATGAAGGGTCCAACTCCACACATCTGGGGCTGAAACTCCTGGATAAAGAATAAATCCTCTGCCAAAGTTTCCATCGTCTGCCCCGGTGAACCCACCATAAGTCCACAGCCCGTCTGGAATCCGATCTCCTTAAGCTCCTTCAGGCACTTCATCCGATTGGAAAAAGACATTTCCTTTGGATGAAGCACACCGTAATGTTTTTCATCTGCAGTTTCGTGGCGAAGAAGATACCGGTTGGCTCCTGCTGCAAAAAGGGCCTCATAGCTGTCCCTGCTCCTCTCTCCCAGGGACAGAGTGATGGCACAGTCCGGATACTCCTTCCTTATCGTGGAAACGATATCCACCAGTACCTGATCCGTGAAATAAGGATCTTCTCCTCCCTGCAGGACAAAAGTCCGCATCCCCAGCTCATAGCCTTCTTTGCAGCAAAAAAGAATATCCTCTTTACTCAGACGATAACGGTCACAGCTTTTATTACTTCGGCGGATACCGCAGTAGAGACAGTCATTTTTGCAATAATTGCTGACTTCGATCAGTCCCCGCACATATACATCTCTCTGATAAACAGCCTCCCTGACCCTGAGAGCCTTGTCTGCTGCATATTCTGCCAGCTGCGGTGTAAAACCGGTAAGCAGCTGCAGATATTCTTCAAAAGTCAACCGCCTGGTTTGTTCCAGGCGGTCGATCAACACATAACCTTTTTCCATACAAATAGACTAACCCAAATCGCTGCTTCTGTCTACATAAGATGTATGCAACATTTTTTCAGCCAGTTCACTTAAAGGCTCTTTATAGAATTCCTCATACAAAGCCTTAATTTCCTGATTTTCATGACTCTTACGGTTGGCCAGATTAACATCTCTCTTATAAAGGTTCTCAATACGTTTTTCTCTGAGAGCGTCACCCTTGAATTCTTTATCCTTAGGCTGTACGCACTGCAGCTTCCATTACACCGCCGGTATTTCCAAAAATAACACCTGCGCCGGAGGCTTCTCCCATGAGAGAATCGTATTTTTCATCAGCAAGGGAAGCAAAATCAATTTCCTTCATTCTGGCCCACATTCCCAGCTCTCTGGTAGTAATGCAGTGATCCATATCCCGCATACCTTCAATGCCCAGATGCTCACCTGCTGCCTTCATTTCATCCCTGCGGATCTCAAATTTCTTGGCTGTACAAGGAGTAAGGCAGACATTTACGATGCTCTGAGGGTCAATACCCATCTTCTTGGCAAAATAAGTTTTAATAGTCGGTCCCTGCATACCGATAGGACTCTTCGCTGTAGAAATATTTTCGCGAAGCTCAGGATAATAGGTCTCTACAAATTTTACCCAGGCAGGGCAACAGCTGGTAAACTGAGGAAGGGGTTTATTCTTCTTCGTAATACGTTCAATCAGCTCACTGGCCTCTTCCACAATGGTAAGGTCTGCTGCAAAGGCTGTATCCAGTACGTAGTCTACACCCAGCTTCTTCAATAATGCTACCATCTTGCCTTCTACAAAGCTTCCGTCAGGCATACCAAATTCCTCGCCGATACCTACACGAACGGAAGGTGAGGTACTTACGATAACCACCTTGGAAGGGTCGTTGATGGCCTGGATGATCTGTCCAAATTCATACTGTTCAGTAATTGAACTTACGGGACATACGTTTGCACACTGACCACATTTGATACATTTGTCCTCCCATCTCTGGATCGAAACATTATCCTTTTCAATGGGTACTCTGACTTCGGGTGAAAGATGCTTGCTCATTGGCCTGTCCTCCTTGGTATTCTCTTCTGATTTCCTTCATTCCTATAAACAAGAATAATTCTCATTATTATTGTAGCATTCTTTTTCCTTCTCCTTTGTTGGTGATCATCTTGGATGATTTACATCCCCTTTTTATCATAAATTATGCCCTAATGATAACAAATTCCATTGTCTCCCGCAATCCTCTCACATAACTGGTGGTTCCGTTCTCTTTTTTCTTTTTTGGCAAAAAGTCAGGGCGAGGAACGGCTCATATGAACCGTTCCTCGCCCTGTTCAGTGCTGTTTACTTACCGACAACCCCCTCTTAATAATGGTTAAAAGAAGAAATTCTTCGTATCCCTGGCCTTATACTTCAACAGAATACCGGAGGTTTTCGGCAGACTGACCATCACCTTTCCACTGATGACATAGTATTCCTCAATATTATCATCATAACCGGCTTCTGTAGTAAACATCAGCCGTTCCATAACCGTTTCCAAAGGCACTCCCAGATACCAGACGGGAATTTCCCGCATAACTTCCTTTTCGCCTGTATTTAAAATAATCAGGCAGCACTCTTCCTTTTTCATTCGGCCAAAAGCGATCAGATTCTGCTCTGATAGTACGAATTTCAATGCTCCATCGATCAGCTCCCGGTTGGCTTTATGAATACGAATAAGGGACTTGTGATAAGCGATCAGCTCCTTATCCTCCCTGCCCCAGGGATAGGTTCTTCTGTTATCGGGATCCGTAAATCCACACAGACCGGCTTCATCACCATAATAAATCGTAGGTGCTCCTATCCAGGTCATCTGGAACAGAACTGCCTGCCGCATGACTGCTTTATTCACCCCTTCATTAGCTGCCTCCGGCCCCAGGGTATTGGTTCTTCCCACCTTATGATTGGTTCTGGTCAAAAAACGGGAATGATCATGGTTGGACAACTCATTCATGGCAACCAGAAGGGAAGGATTGGCAAAATGATTTCCCTGAAACTGCATGGTATCCCAAAAGCTCTTTGCATTTCCCACCATATCCGGACGGTAATCATCGCTGTGCTTCTGCATACCCGTTAAAAACCAGGTGATGGGCTCCATAAATGCATCATAGTTCATTACTGTATCCCACTGGTCTCCCTGAAGCCATGAGGAGGGATCCCCATAATGCTCTGCCAGAATGATGGCATCGGGATTGGCCCCTTTAACCGTATGCCTGAAATCCTGCCAGAAACGGTGATTAAATTCAGGGCTGTGGCCGAGATCCGCAGCTACATCCAGTCTCCAGCCATCTACATTATAGGGAGGAGAAACCCATTTTCGTGCAATATAAAGAATGTAATCACATAACTGCCGTGAGGCTTCATAATTCAGCTTAGGCAGGGTATCATGTCCCCACCAGCCGTCATAGCTTCCATTATATGGCCACTTATCCTTCTCATGAAAATGAAAAAAATTATGATATGGGCTGTTCTCATCGATATAAGCCCCTTTTTCATACCCTGCTGCACTCTCATAAATTCTTTCCCGATCAAGCCATTTATTAAAGGAACCACAGTGATTAAATACTCCATCTATGATCACTTTAATCCCCCGTTTGTGTGCTTCTTCCACCAAACGGATGAACAGCCGGTTACTGGCTTCAAGGTTAGCTCTGTCCGTCACTCTTTTAATATAGCGGGTAGCTTCTTTATTTTCATGCTGATCCGGCCTTAGCAGCTCGCCTTCATCATTTACGATCTTTCCAATATGGGGATCGATATAATCATAATCCTGAATATCATACTTATGATTTGAGGGAGATACAAATAAAGGATTGAAATAAATGGCATCTATACCCAGATCCTTAAGATAGTCCAGCTTATCCATTACTCCCTGCAGATCCCCGCCGTAAAAGGTCCTGACATCCATGGAAGCCGGATACTGATACCAGTCCTCTGCTTTTATCGTTTTTTCTCCGATATACACATATTCATCTGTAAGCACATCGTTAGAGGGATCCCCATTATAGAAACGATCCACATAAATCTGGTAAATTACTGCCCCCTTGGCCCATTTAGGTGTTTTAAAGCCCGGAATCACCTTGAACCCAAAATGGGGATCTTCATTCTTGGCCACTCCACGCATATCAAAAAAGCAGGTAAGCTTTCCTGCCCTTATCACGAAATGATAGTTGATCGGCTCATTATCCAGCTGGTATTCCAACTCATAAAAATCAAACAATTCATCAGAGGAAACCTTCGTCATCAGCTCCTTCTGTCCCTTACAGGAAAAAAACACATGATCGATATTATTTTTAGCCGATCTGAAACGCACCCTGATCCGGGAGTAAGGATTCGGCTCATGAGGGATCAGGTAGTCTTCGGAAGTATCACTGAACAGGGCCTGCTTATCCAAAAGCGGACGCATATCATTGATATAATACTGCCTTCTCTCCATCTTTGAAAATCGGTCATAATCCATGCTTGCCATAAAGTAATTCCTCTTTTCTTTTCATTACATTATATTTTACTATATTTATTGTATTTTGAGCAAGTAAAAAGGACAGCAAGGGGATTGCTGTCCTTCTTAGAGAAGGTATTTCTTTCTTATGGGGTATAGCAAAAAACTATATAATGTATTGGGGGGTTACAAGAGTATAATAGCAGAGCCCGCCTTTTGGGTAAATACTAAGGTTGCACAAACATTTAAAGCACTTAGATATTTTTTTGTCAATATTAAACAAACAGGGCTTCAAACTCTTCTCTGGTGATTTTTTCCTTTTCCAAAAGCAGCCCGGCACAGCTGTCCAGAATGCTTCTGTGCTCCAGAATGATCCTCTTGGCCTCTGCATAGCACTTATCGATAATGGTCTTTACCTCCTTATCGATCTCACCGGTCATAAACTCGCTGTGTGCTCTCGTATGAGCCAGATCCCTTCCGATAAATACCTCTTCGTCGTCACTGTCATAGTTGATCATACCGATATTTGCAGACATACCATAGCGGGTTACCATCCGTCTTGCCATTTTGGTGGCCTGCTTAATATCGTTGGAAGCTCCTGTAGTCACATCATCAAAGATAATCTCTTCCGCAATCCGTCCGCCAAAAGAAACCATAATATTCTGCAGCATCTTGCCCTTGGTCAAAAACATCTCATCTCTTTCCGGCAGAGGCATGGTATAACCTGCTGCTCCTGCTCCCGTAGGAATAATGGAAACCGTATATACCGGCCCTACATCAGGAAGCACATGGAAAAGAATGGCGTGGCCGGCTTCGTGATAGGCTGTGATCCTTTTTTCCTTATCGGAAATGATCTTGCTCTTTTTCTCTGTACCGATACCCACCTTCACGAAGGACTTTTTGATATCCTCCTGTACCACAAAGGCTCTGTCCTCTTTTGCTGCCAGAATGGCCGCCTCATTTAACAGATTTTCCAGATCCGCTCCGGTAAATCCGGCTGTAGTTCTCGCGATCTGTTCCAGATTCACATCCTCACCCAGGGGCTTGTTTTTGGCATGAACCTTCAGAATCTCTTCTCTGCCGCCTACATCAGGAACTCCTACTGCCACCTTACGGTCAAAACGACCCGGCCTGAGAATGGCAGGATCCAGAATATCCACACGGTTAGTGGCTGCCATAACGATGATACCTTCATTTACACCGAAGCCATCCATTTCTACCAAAAGCTGATTCAGAGTCTGCTCACGTTCATCATGTCCACCGCCCATACCGGTGCCTCGCCTTCTGGCTACCGCATCGATCTCGTCAATAAATACGATACAGGGGGCATTCTTCTTTGCATCATCAAAGAGATCCCTTACACGGGAAGCACCAACACCTACGAACATTTCTACAAAGTCTGAACCGGAAATACTGAAAAAGGGTACTCCCGCTTCTCCCGCTACCGCCTTGGCCAAAAGGGTTTTACCGGTTCCCGGAGGGCCCTCCAGCAGTACACCCTTGGGAATCCTTGCTCCCACCTTCGTAAATTTACCGGGCTCCTTTAAAAACTCTACGATTTCTTCCAGTTCTTCTTTTTCTTCCTTCAGCCCGGCAACGCTCTCAAAATTGATCTTTCCGTCTCCGGTAGACATTTTTGCCCGGCTTTTTCCGAAGTTCATCATTTTGGCATTGGTACCACCACCGCCGCCCTGCATATTCATCAGATAGATGAGAAACAGGCCAACTCCCACTGCCAGTAAAAGGGGCATAGCATAAGTGGAAAACCAGCTTTCTCTGGGAATATCCTTAACCAACGGATCTATATCATATTCCCTGAGAAGCCGCTGGATCTCTTCCGTATCCGTTACATAAAGGGTCCTGTATTCTCCTCCCTTAAGCAGGATCCGGACAGAACCCGTAGGGGCTTCTTCATTGGGCTGTATCGTAGCCGATACCACCTTCTCTGCCTTAAGATCACTGACCAGGATGCCTCTGGTATAGGTGTTGTCCGTTGTCTTCAAACCTTCTGAAAACATCATGAAAAAAATGATGGCTAACAGTAATAAGAAGGTAAGATTAAAACCTTTACTATTTTTGATCACAAATTTCCTCCTGCTTATTCCTTATCCAGCTCTACTACGCCGATATAAGGAAGATTTCTATATTTCTGTGCATAGTCAAGACCGTAGCCCACTACAAATTCATCGGGAATGGAAAAGCCGGTATAATCCACCTTTACCTCCACTACTCTGCGGTCCGGTTTATCCAAAAGAGTACAGAGCCGGAGACTTTCCGGTTTTCTGTCCTTTAACATATCCAAAAGATAGTTCAGGGTTCTTCCGGAATCTACAATATCCTCTACCACTACCACATGCTCTCCGGTGATCGATTCATCCAGGTCTTTTACAATCTTAATGATCCCGCTGGACTCGGTTCCCTGACCATAGCTGGAAATAGCCATAAAATCCATGGATACAGGAATGGAAATTCTCTTGGCCAGCTCACACATAAAGAAAACCCCGCCTTTTAATACACAAATCAAATGGATTTTCTTTCCTGCATAATCCCGGCTAATCTGCTCACCCATTTCCTGGATGCGCTTATCCACTTCTTCTTCCGTCAACATTACACGTATTTTCTCTGCCATAGCTTCCTCTCCTTCTGCCGCTTAAACGACTTATGCATCATATTCCGGTCTGATAACCTTTATCCGTAAACAGGTTTTTGTCTGTTCACTGATTTTATAACCTGCACTGATCCGATAGCCGATCACCCATAAAATATGGCTTCCATCTGCAATCACCGGAATCCCGTCCCTTGCAGGAGCCGCTATCTTTTCCTGGATCATATATTCCTTCAGGGTTTTTCGTTTCCCTTCCCGGTCAATGGTCAGATAGTCACCCTGCCTCCTGCTTCGCAGGGTAAGACAGTTATATATTTTATCATAATCCAGATATTTCGTATACTGATTTTCTTCTATTCTCCCAACTTTTTCCTTTTTGATCAGGGAAAGTTCAAGCTTTCTTCCGTCTTTAAGACGATAACTCCCGGGAATGGTCAGCTGCTGCTCTTCTAAAGGCAGAGACACCCTGCCGCCTCTTTGAATCCACAGCATTCCATATTCCTTACTTCCCTCCAGACCGCCGGGAAGACTGATCCGCTTATAGCCTTCCTTTCCGGTCAGCTTAAGCAGCTCCTCCACATGAATCCGGCCAATATCTTTCCTGCTGCCTCCCACTTTTTCCAGAGCCCACAACAGAACCTGCTTTTGCAGAAAGGGATGCAGCCTTTTAAACTCTTCCAGCCGTATACTTATCTGCTCTTTCTCTTCCAGACAGCAGCTCTTTACTGCCTGCTGCCGTTCACCCTCTACATAATCCGTCAGTTCAAGCATTTCCAGGGCAGTAGCTGCAATATGGCGGGTGGCTCCCCGGGTCAGCTGTTCTTCCACATAAGGCAGGAGCTTTAACCGGATCTTGTTTCTGGTATAAGTATCCTCTTCATTGGTATAGTCTATACACCAGGAAATCTTCCTTTCTCTGAGATAGGCTTCGATCTGACCACGTTCTGTAGCAAGAAGGGGGCGGATGATCTCTTCCCGCATCGGCCTGATTCCTGTCAATCCCCAGATTCCCGTTCCCCTGAACAGATTAAGCAGCAAAGTTTCCGCACTGTCCTGCAGATGATGGGCAACGGCAATCTTTTCTGCCTTCCAGCATCCGGCCACCTCTCTGAAGGTGTCATAACGAACCTTTCGTCCGGCCTCCTCCACTGACAGCCTCTCCCTTTTGGCTATTTCTCCTACATCTTTTTTATAGGAAAAGAAAGGAAGTGTATATTCCTTACACAAACCTTCTACATATGCCTCATCCTGTACCGCTTCCTCACGCATTCCATGGTTGACATGGCAGACTGCCAAAGAAAAAGGAACCTTTTTTTGGTATTCCAGGAGCAAAAACAGCAGGCATACCGAGTCTGCTCCCCCTGAAATGCCTGCTACTATCCGGTCTCCCGGTTCAATCATATGCCATTCTTCCATAAAGGCAAATACCTGTTCTTCCAGTCCCTTCATCCATTTTCTCTCCCGGGATGTTTTCTTTGTGTGCATCGTACCATATTCTCTTCGGTAAAATCAACCATTCGGAAGAGTTTCCTATCAATTATTCCAAATGCCGATGACCAGCACCGTCATATCGTCCCGAATCTTTCCCTGGGCCGCACCAATGGCGTATTTCATCAGATAATTTGCCATTTCTCCCGGTCTGCGATAAGGGATCTCCGCAATCACCTGCTTTAAAAATTCTTTTCCCTGGGTGCTTTGGAAATTGTCAGTAATCCCGTCACTGAGTAAGAAAATATAGTCACCATCGATCAGCTTACGGCTTACCTTGCAGGGAGTCAGCTTGGAAAATACCCCCAGGGGCAGGCTGTTGGAAGGAAGCTCCTCCACATATCCATCCCTTTTAATCAGAGAAGAGGCCGCTCCCACTTTAAAAAACTGTACCTCTCCGTCATGCAGATTGATGCGGCACAGATCCATGGTGGACATATTCTTATTCTCTCCACCCACGATCAGGGCATCATTGATCAGCTGCAAGCTTAATTCCTCAGAAAAGCCGCTGGATAGAAGCCTCTCTGTCATCGTCAGTACCGTTTCACTATCTGCACAGGCCTTCTGACCGGAGCCCATCCCATCCGACAGCAAGGCAAAAAAATCCCCTTCTGCATTTTCAAAAAAACTGTGATTATCCCCGGAAACCTTTTCATTTTCTTTTACCGCTCTGGCAAAACCGGTAAGGACCATAAACCGGCTCTCCTCCTGAAAATACATGGTTTGTGACTCCCTCGTCACAAAAAAAGGAGGCCTTCCCACAGGAATGAGCTTACTTTCCAAAAGTACGGATAAAAAACCTGCCACCTCTTCGGCCGAACAGACCTTTCCCAGCTTTTTATGCATAGACAGATGCAGGCTTACTACCGCTTCCCGTCTTCCGTTTTCTTTTTCCAGAAGATAAAAATCATCCAATACCAGTCCCTCCAGAAGAAGCATCCGCCCGATCTGCTTTTCCTTACGTTTTCCCAGGCGGATGATTCTCACCGATTCCCTGCTGGTCTTTTTGATCACCTCAGCCATTTCCTTTAAATGTCCCGAAAACAGCTGCCGGTTCTCCTCCATTCTTTTTTCCCAGAGAAGAGTCTGTCTGTCCTCTTCCTCCTCTTCACCGGGCAGCTTCATCAGAAAGGCAGAAGCCAGACTGTCCAATGAAAGGGCACAACCCTCCATCTTCTTTTTTTCATATTCCAATAAATAGAATGCCTTACGGCCGCGTTCCTCCAATTTACTTTTCATACCACGACTTCCCTCCTCGGATTCCTATTCTACCCCACTTTCTCTGCACCTTTTGTCAAACTCTGGAAGCCTGTCCAAAGAAATCTGATTGCCGGGACGTCTCTGAATGGTTACAAAAAAAGAAAGCCGATTCTCCAAACGAAAATCGACTTTAATCCTCAGTTTTGATCAGGATTTCATCCTCATACACCAGTCCCAGCTTCTCCCTTGCCGTCTCTTCTATGTATTTCATGGTCTTGGTGTACTTTTTAAATTCTTCAATTTCCTCACTTCTGGCCTTCTCTGCCTCCAGCTGTTCATTAAGACTTTTTTCTTTTTGCTGATAGGTGGCCAGCTTCTCTTCCAGCTGCCTGCTGCTCATGGAAACTACCACCATCAGAAGAACCAGCACCAGCAAAACCAGTACCATGCCTACGCGATTCTGCCCTTTTTTTCGAATACGTATCCTTCGCTTTGCCATACCTACTCCTTAAACACAGGAAATACTTCTTTTGTTTACATAATATTATTTTAAAGAATTTCCCAATTTCCGTCAACCCTCTTTTCAAGAGTGTTGTTACCAGTTTTGCCCATTTTATCAGCCATATTCCAAAACAAAAGCTGTAGATCAGCATTCCCAGAAGGAGGCCCAGAATGGCAAATCCTCTGCTTGCCCCATCTGCCTGTTCAACCTGAAGCTTGAAAATCGCTGCAGTACAGCCCAGCCAGAAAAACAGATCCTCCAGAGAGATCAGCCATATCCGATGGGGAATCAGCATACGAAAAATTCGAAGACAATCATAGCCCAGGGTAATTTCCATTCCCAACCTGACCGTTGACAGCAAAAAATTCCATTCCCATTGGATATTCCCTGCCATTTTCCTATTTAAAAAGCCTTCCCAAAAGAGACTCTCCCTTTGCACTAAGGCTGCTGTGGTCAGAATAGGTCAGGCTGTCAATTCTTCCTTCCAGGTCCACCTCGCCCTTTTCCAGAGTAAGCCGTTTTACCTTCAGCTCACTGCCTTTTATCATCAGCATTCCCAGGTCTGTTTCCAAAAGCACCTCATTCAGATCAAAAGAAACTGCATCGATGATCCCGGTCAGGCTACAGGTCTTTCTTGCTGATATTGCCATCTTATGCTGTCCCTTACCTGTGCTGTTTAAATCTTCCATCCTTTTTCACCCCATTATCATTCTATTCGGGCCAAAGAAAATATATTACAGGTATCTGAACAGCTCTGCTGCCTGTTCCTTTTTCACCGTTTCCTGCACGTCCAGAACTTCTACCTTTACCTCTTTATTCCCAAACTGTATGGTAATAACATCATTTACCTTTACATTGGCAGAAGCCTTGGCCGGCTTATCATTGATCAACACCCTGCCTGCATCACAGGCCTCATTGGCCACAGTCCTTCTCTTGATCAGACGGGAAACCTTTAAATATTTATCCAGTCGCATTCTTCTCCTCTCTCCTCCTCCCTCTTTACAAAAAAACTGCCATACCGGAAAGCCTTCCGATATGACAGCCTCTTCTTTGTGACTTAACTTACGCGTTAATCATGTCCTTTAACGCTTTGCCGGCCTTGAATTTAGGAGCCTTGGAAGCCGGAATAGGCATGGTCTCACCAGTCTGAGGGTTTCTTCCTTCTCTAGCTGCTCTTTCAGATACTTCAAAAGTACCGAATCCAACTAACTGTACTTTCTCACCCTTCTTTAATTCATCTGCAACAACATCTGTGAAAGCTTTTAATGCTGCCTCTGCGTCTTTTTTAGATAAACCTGCCTGCTCAGCCATAGCTGCTACTAATTCTGTTTTGTTCATTTGTGAACTCCTCCTCTAACTGAATGTTAGTACGCTAAAAACGTCTATATCTATATATAGAGGTTTTTCCCTTTGTTGTCAAGGCTTTTTGCCCACTTTAGCCCATATTTTAGGCTCTTTCAGGCTCTTTTTCATCCATTACTGCGGCAATAATTCGGGGAAGGTATAGGATTGATTCCTCTGCTCTCCATCCACATCGATAGTATAGCTTTTAGGTTGATAATTGATCTTTCTTAAGGTAATCACATGGGTACCCTGCTTTTTGGCAAAGCTTATGGGAGCGACTCCTATATAGGTGTCATTGAGATAGACCTCTGCTCCCTTAGGTCCGTCGATGTTAACCTTATAACCGGTGGTAATACCCGTCGTATTTCCGGAAACTGTGCTGCTTGTATTGGTGCTGCTGCTGCCGGACGTCGAAGTATTACTACCTGATGTGGAACTACTGCCCGTTGTAGTATTGGTTGTGGTGGAACTGCTGCCGGTAGTTGCAGACGCAGAACCGGTAGTCGCAGCCGTATTTACAGAAGCAGAACCAGCAGTGGAATTTTCCGATACACTTCTGTCCTTTTCGGCATCCAGCTTAATGGACACATTGGCTGCATTCTGGCTTACCTTGATATACTGGATAACGGTCTGATAGCCATCTGCCTTTACCATGATCTGGTGGAGTCCGTATTCTGCCTTCACTGTCCGGCTGATATCTACGCTTTTTCCATCCATATATACACTGGCAGTTGCCGGTTCCACGGTGAAAACCAGCGTACTGTATTTTACCAGGTCATCCTTACGGATGTCTCCTACGTCCAGCTCCACCTCCTGATTCCTCTGAATATCTACCTTTTTTACCCCCTCAATACCGGAATGGGACAGATGAACATCATAGCTTCCCTCGGGTACGACCAGAAGCATATCCTCCTCGATCTGACGGATCACCTTCTGTCCCACCTCGATCCAGCCTCCGATAAAATATTCATCATTGGTCAGCCTCAGATAGCCGTGGCCTTTATCCACGACGATGCTGTATATTTCATGATCTACTCCCCGGATGATCAGGGTATCCTGAGCATTGATATCCATCAGCTGGGCTATCCCTCCCTCAGAAAAAATCAGGGCATCGTCGGAAAGCTCATACCACTCATCCAGTATCTTCATTTTTCTGTTGGTAATATCCAGATCAAAACGGTTTACTCCCTCCATGGTCCAGATCTTATCCGAAATCCGCCCTGTTACCATTTTTCTGGTTTCTTTTAAAAACTGCACCTCCAGAAGCTCTCCTTCAGACAGCTGGGACAGGGAAACCGAAGAACCGTACTTATCATAAAAACGGGTGCTTCCGTCATACTCCAGGTAATACTCCTTCCCCCTGACCAGATTATAAAGGACCAGCCTTTTTTCCGATTCCTTTTTTTCCACCAGGATAGCCGAGTCTGCACTGTCATAGGCATCTGGTGCAAGGGTGATAAAGCCTCCCGTTTCCTGCTCTGCCACCGGCTCCTCATTTTGTTCCTTAGTGCACCCGGACAGAATCAGACTGCAGACAAACAAAAGCAGCAGTACACGAATTCCTTTCTTTCCTCTTTTGTGCATAGTACCTCCTTTGCTAATGCAGAATCCACTGCATAAAATGCTCCTCCAGATAATGCTTCTTCTCTTCTTCCTGTTTCAGCAATCTCTCCAGTTTTTCCAGATTCTTTGCCGGAATCCATGCCTTTCCCGAATTGTAGTAGAAATTGACGATTTTCCAGAACTTCTCCGGATAGGAAAGGCGATAGTACAGATCCAGCTTCTCCTCCTGCGACAAAGGCCTTAGGCTCTCATAGGCTTTCAGCATTCTCTGTCCCCAGGCTGCTGACCATCCATTCTTTTCCATGATCTTTCGGAAAAAAAGACTCAGATCCCGAGCCGGAGTATCCAGCGAAAATTTTTCAAAATTAATGAGAAAAGTCTGGTTTCCGGTAAACAGAAGATTATGGTGCTGAAAATCCCCATGGCAGAAAAGCTTTTTGGGGGTTTTGTTCTCCTTAGAACTATTGTCCTCCATCTTTCGCTTTTCTTCCAGTACTTTTATGGCTTTTTCCTGAAAAAAATCATAGTGATGAGACAAGACCATCTCAAAATCCGTCTTCTGTCCTTTTTCTTTCAGGTATTTGCGGACCTTTTTCAACTCCCGGTTGTGTTTTTCCAACTCTGCGGTCAGGGAAAAACCGGTCAGATCATTCTCCCTGGCCAGCCCGGGAAGAAAGGCCGAAAGGTGATAAAGGGCAAGCTGCTTCAATGCACTTTCGCAGTCTGAAAGCTCCTTACTGTTACACTCCTTTCCCTGAACATAGTCTTTCAGGTAATAGGAGATCATCTCCTCATCCCTTACCAAAAGCTCCCCTTCCCTGGTAGACAGGATCTCCTCCACCCGGGGATAACCATTTTCTTTTACTGCCTGCAGCAGCTTTTTCTGCAGCAGAAGCCTTTCACTGCTTCCTTTATATTCCTTAAGGATTTTTACTCCCGTCTTTGTTTCACAAAGAATGGCGCCCCGCCCTTTCCAGGAACGAAGCACCTCGATGTCGTATTTTTCCAGTACACTGACAGCTCTGTCATTCATACCATTCCCTCCTCATTCCCTTAGTCATAGGCTATCTTATGAGGAAAAAACGGTTTTTATGATTTATTCTTTTCCTGAAAAGGTTTTATTGTTATTCTCTTTCCATTCGCCTGCAAGCCGGCGGAGTATATCCTTCTGATTATCTGCCGGTACCTCCAGCACATGGTTAAACAGCCTCTTAAGCATGCAGCCCAGCTCCTTGCCCGGCTTCATGCCAATTTCCAAAAGATCCTTTCCACTGACAGCCATATCTTTCAGCTTCAGACAGTTCTCCTCTTTGAGGATCTCCTGATATATTCTTTCTACTGTCCCCAGAGTTTCCAGCTTTTCCTGCCTTTTCTCCTCCGACTGGGCCAGGATATCTGCCCGCTGCACCTTAAGATATAAAGGGAACAGGTCAGGTCCTATTTTAGCCGCTACCCGTCTCACTGACCTGTGGACAGGCTCCGGTTTCCAGTCGTGGCAGAGCACCAGACGGCACACCTTTTCTATAGTATCATTATCGAAACGGAGCCGTTTTAAGATCTCTCCTGCCATTTTTTCTCCCACCTCACTATGACCGTGAAAATGGTCGATTCCGGCTTCGTCGGTTTGCTTCGTTACAGGCTTTCCGATATCATGCAAAAGCATGGTCAGGCGCAGTACTTTATTCTCTTCTATATCAGTCAGACTGTGCAGAATATGCTCTCCCACCGTATAGCAGTGATGGGGATGATTCTGCCCGGTTTCCATGGCCCGGTCAAATTCCGGCAAAAAGATCTTCGTCAGTCCTGCTTCCCAGGCTGCCTTAAGATAGTCCGGATGAGGAGAACACAGAAGCTTGGTAAGCTCTACCTGTATTCGCTCCGCACTGACCTTGTTCAGGTTAGGTGCCAGCTCTCTCATCGCCTCCAGGGTTCCTTCTTCTATGGTATAACCCAGCTGGGCTGAAAACCGTACAGCCCGCATCATTCTTAAGGCATCTTCTTCAAAACGGCAGCGGGCATCCCCTACACAGCGGATAATCCCCTTTTCCAGATCCTCTGCTCCGCCAAAAATATCCACCAGCCCTGCTTCCTCATTATAGGCCATGGCATTAATGGTAAAATCCCGGCGCTTCAGATCCTCTGGCAGACTTCTGGTAAAGGTAACCTCCTTTGGGTGTCTGCCATCCTCATACTCTCCGTCGATCCGATAAGTCGTGACCTCATAGCCCACATGGTTCATCATCACCGTAACCGTACCAGGCTGGATTCCCGTATCAATCGTCTTTGGAAAAATTTCCTTTATTTCTTCCGGAAGGGCGGAGGTGGTGATATCCCAGTCTCCCGGCTGACGCTTAAGAAGACTGTCCCTGACACAGCCGCCCACGACATAAGCCTCGTAGCCTGCCTCTTGTATGGTCCTTAAAATTACCTCTACATCCTGTGGGAGAAAAATCTTCACCTATACCCTCCTGCTTTTCTTTAATATGCTCTGCCCCAGTAAACCATTTTCTTAGCAGGCTTTCCGCAGCAAACACAGGTATCGGAAATCTGCTCCTGCTCGAAAGGCATACAACGGCTGGTCGCCGCATATTTCTCTTTTATGCTGTCTTCACAGGTCTGGTCACCACACCACATGGCCTTTACGAAGCCCGGTCTGGTCTCCAGAATCTGTTCCAGCTCTTCCAGATTCATGGCTACGCTGGTATTGGCCTCACGATGGGCTTTGGCACGTTCGAACATATCCTTCTGCACCTGCACGAGAAGCTGTTCCACCGTAGCCTCCAGCTGATTCAGCGATACCTCCACCTTTTCCCCATTATCACGACGGCAGATAATGCACTTATTGGCTTCAATGTCCTTCGGACCGATCTCCACACGGAGAGGAATACCACGCATTTCCTGCTCAGAGAACTTCCATCCCGGACTCTTGTCACTGTCATCCACCTTCACCCGGCAAACCCTGCCAAGGCGCTGCTTTAATTCCTCTGCCTTTTCCAGTACGCCTTCTTTTTTCTGGGCAATGGGAATGATCATCACCTGGGTAGGCGCTACCAGAGGCGGTAAAACCAATCCATTGTCATCTCCATGTACCATGATGATGGCCCCGATCAAACGAGTAGTCATTCCCCAGGAGGTCTGATGTACATATTTTAAGGTATTGTCCTTATCCGTAAACTGAATGCCAAAAGCTTTGGCAAAACCATCACCAAAGTTATGACTGGTTCCGGACTGAAGGGCTTTTCCATCATGCATCAGGGCTTCAATGGTATAGGTAGCTTCTGCCCCGGCAAACTTCTCCTTGTCCGTCTTTCGTCCCTTGATCACAGGCATGGCCAGAACCTCTTCACAGAAGTCGGCATAAACGTTCAGCATCTGGATGGTTCTTGCCTCAGCATCCTCAGCACTGGCATGGGCCGTGTGGCCTTCCTGCCATAAAAATTCCCGGGAACGCAGGAAGGGTCTGGTTTCCTTCTCCCAGCGAACCACCGAACACCACTGATTATATACCTTGGGCAGATCCCGGTAGGACTGAATATCATTTTTATAAAAATCACAGAACAGAGTCTCTGAAGTGGGTCTTACACAGAGCCGCTCCTGAAGGGGATTTAAGCCGCCGTGGGTTACCCAGGCTACCTCGGGAGCAAAACCCTCCACATGATCCTTCTCCTTCTGTAAAAGACTTTCCGGAATGAACATGGGCAGATATACATTCTCTACACCCGTCGCTTTAAATCGTGCATCCAGCTGGCTCTGGATCAGTTCCCAGATCGCATAGCCGGCAGGCTTGATCACCATACATCCCTTTACACTGGTATAATCGATCAATTCTGCCTTCTTTACTACATCCGTATACCATTGGGCAAAATCCACATCCATCGATGTAATGGCTTCTACTTTTTTCTTATTCTCTTTGTCTGCCATTGTTTCCTCCATTCCGGCAAAGCTTCCTTATACTTTGCTTTTTCCTTTATTTTTTCCATTCCTTATGATAGTAGGGGATTTTCCCCATTTTGTCAAACCTTCACCCAATCCCATAAAAATAAATAAAAAGGGGGTACAGCATACCTGCTGATAACAGAAAAAGTTATGACAGCCGTAAGCGGCTATACAGAGGACAAAACCAATCAGCCATGGCTTATCCGCTGCCTTTTTGTAAAAATAGAGTATTCCTCCCACCAATACCCCCAGCCAGGCCAAAAGCCCTGCCACACCATAGCAGATCAGGTGATTCAGATATTCATTATGGGCATTGGTCAGGGTTAGATTTCCCCAAAGAGCCCGCAAATACTCCCTGGTCTCCTCCATGCTGTATAAATGTGCCGAAAAACTATCCGGTCCCACACCAAAGAGCTTATGTATCAGAGGCAATTCCTTAAACTGCTGCCAGGCCAGCATCCAGGATGAGCCCCTGTTGTTTCCCCACTGGTGATTAAAATACAGATAAGTATTGGCGGACTGATAGCCAAACCGTTGTAAAAGATATCCCTTCGTATTCAGATAAATAAAAATGACCAGCCCCAACAGGCTCAAAGCCAGAATGACCAGCATGATCCTATACAATATTTTCAGGAAAGGAAGCAGCGTTTCTAGCTTGTCCGCAGAGCTCCTTTCCAACAAAAGACAGATCAGCACAGAAACTGCAAAGCAGATCCAGGTACAGATACTCTGGGAAAAAAATAAAGACAGGGAATCCAGAGGAATCATCCTCTCTACAAAAATCCTCTGCAAAAGTCCCATGCTGCCGAAGGTTCCCCAGATTAGGGCCATCAGCTGCCAGAACCGCACCAGACGTTCAGGGCTGCCCAGGGAAAAATACCCTAAGATCAACAGTACACCGGCTATGGCCACAAAAGCGCTATCGCTGTTCTGAGTTACCAGCGTCCCGAAAGCCAGCACTGCATAAACAGCTGCCCCCAGCCGTATATATGCTTTTTTTGCAAAATAGAATACCATTATCCCTAAAGAAAATACGGTACAAACGTAGCTGGAATACCAGGTTGCCTGCCCCAGCGTAGATAAAAACTCTTTTTTCTGTAATACCGTCAGTCCCGGATACATTCCTACAGGATCCACATCAAAGCGGTGTAAAATCCCCAATAAGAACACCAGGCCGGAAGAAATAAAATGGGTAACCATAACCACCTTTGTACAAGTCCGATACCGGGACAGTACAAAATACAGGCCCAGAAAAATCAACTGTGCACAAAGGCCCATCTGCCAACCATCTGCTCCCTTCAGAGCAAACTCCTTAAAATCACTGAACAGGAAAGAAAGCAGTACACAGGCCCCATAAAAGAGCATCACCTTATCCGCAAAAGACAGCTTCAGCGCATAGAAGCTCCTTCCTCCTGCCGTCACAATATTGGGATGGCTCATCCTGCCGGTTAATACTGCTATGATTTTTAAGGTAACAAGCAATATGGTGATACCCAGAAAAATGGTTGAGCTATAAAAAAAGAGGGTATATTTCAACGTTCCTATTTTTTCATATTGATGTAAAAAAAACAGAGGGAACACTCCCAGCATAGCACTTAAATAAGCCAGAATATTCAATTCCATCAGCCGATTCCTCCGGCTTAAGGCAGGCTTGCTTCGTTTTCCCATAAAGGCAAGTCCTCCCTGTCCAAAGTAAAATTCATTTCTTTTGCCGTCTCTGCTTTCCGGCTGCTATCACCCGGATGGGTAAAGCTTAAGCTTACCGCACAAAGAGCAACCGACTGCAGCTTAAGCCTTGAGGATTCTGCCTCACTGTCAGCCGTTTTGTACTTTCTGTCTCCCAGAAGCGGATGCCCTGCTGCCAGAAATTGTGCCCTGATCTGATGAAAACGCCCGGTTTTGAGCCGTATGCGCACCAATGTACTGTTCTCTCTTCTTTCTATGACCCGGTAGGAAAGCTCAGCCCGTTTTCCCTCTTTATCCTTTTCATCGGTAACTGTTGCCAGATGGTCAGCCTTATTCTTTTTCAGATAATGAATCAGGGTTCCTTCCTCTTTTGAAAGCCTTCCCAGACAAAGCGCCAGATATTCCTTTCCTGCCTCATCCTGTCCAATTTGGCTGCTGAGTGCAGCCGTAGCTGCCTTCGTCTTCCCGAAAACCAATATCCCGCTGACCGGCTGGTCCAGACGATGAACAACACCCAAATAAGGGTCCCTGAGGGACCCTTTTCGTACCAGATAATTTTTCATTATGCTGACCATATCCTGGGAGGCCATTTTTGCCGTCTGGGTAGCAACTCCCACCGGTTTATACACGACCAGAATCTGATCATCCTCATAAAGTATTTTGGGCTGCACCGCTTCTCCTCCATTTTCTCTTTATCTTCATGAAGGGAGCCGTTAAATTTTGAACCGATACCCCACTCCCCAGATGGTTTCAATGTACTGAGGCTTATTGGAATTACTCTCGATCTTTTCCCTGATCTTCTTAATATGCACCGTAACCGTGGCAATGTCTCCCACAGAATCCATATCCCAGATTTCCCTGAAAAGCTCCTCTTTCGTAAATACATGGTTGGGATTTTCAGCCAGGAAAGTCAAAAGGTCAAATTCCTTGGTGGTAAAGTTCTTCTCTTCTCCCTCCACATAAACTCTTCTGGCAGTTTTATCGATACGGATTCCTCTGATCTCTACAATGTCATTATTTTTCTGATTGGTATTTACCAGACGGTTGTAGCGCGCCATATGGGCTTTTACCCTGGCTACCAGCTCGCTGGGGCTGAAGGGCTTCGTCATATAATCGTCTGCCCCCAGACCCAGGCCATGGATCTTATCGATGTCATCCTTCTTGGCAGAAACCATCAGGATCGGAATATCCTTCTTTTCACGGATTCTTTTACATACCTCAAAGCCATCCATGCCGGGAAGCATGAGATCCAGAACCACCAGGTCGAATTCCCCATCAAGGGCTCTCGCCAGACCCTTCTCCCCATCATGCTCCATTACTACCTCAAAACCGCTGAGCTCCAGGTAGTCCTTTTCCAGATCTGCGATGGCAACTTCATCTTCAATAATTAAAATCTTACTCATATTTTCCTCCTCTATCCCTTGTACTTGCGAATCACAAAGTTCATACAGGTTCCTTCACCCTCTTTACTGGTGGCCCAGATATAACCTCCATGATCCTCTATTATCTTCTTTACAATGGAAAGGCCTATCCCGCTTCCTCCCTGTGAGGAATTTCGGGAAGCATCGGTACGATAAAACCGTTCAAATATATTGCCCAGATCCTTGCTGGCTATACCTTTGCCATTATCCTCAATCTCAACCCGGATAGAATCCGAATCCTCCAAAAGGCGGATATCGATGACTCCTTTTACCTTATCCATATATTTGATGCTGTTTCCGATAATATTGTTGATGACCTTCTTCATCTGCTCCGGATCCGCGATGATCTGTGTCTCAGGATTCAGAAGATTCGTATAATTCAGCTGAATATCCTTGGATTCCAGTTCGAAGCCCACATCCTCCACACAATCATTAAAATAGTCCGTAACATTGATACAATGAAAATGGTAGGGAATCCGGTTGGAATCAATTCCCGAATAGAAGGTCAGTTCACTGATCAGCCTGTCCATATCACAGGCTTTGGTATAAATCGTCTTGATATAACGCTCCATCTTTTCCGGCGTATCTGCCACTCCATCAATAATCCCTTCCACATATCCTTTAATCGAAGTGATCGGTGTCTTTAAATCATGGGAAATATTGCTGACCAGCTCCTTATTCTGCTTTTCATTCTCCAGCATTTCCTCCTTGGATTCCTTCAGCTTCAGCCTCATATCCTCATAGTTTTGGAACAGCTCTCCCATCTCACCGTGATCCCCGGGCTTTCGTTCCAATACATAGTCAAAATCCTCTCTGGCGATATGCTGCATGGCCACGTTCATCTCATTTAAAGGAAGGAATACCCCTTTTCTGATCCACTGCGTCAGCATAATGCTGGTAAATAACAGGATCCCAATGATGGCAGTAAATAAATAGGCCAGTAAAGTCTTGGATACCACACTGCTCACCTTAGTCACCAGAAAGATACTCCCCTCCAGACCATCGGGAAAAGTAAAATCTATCTGCTTAACCAGCTTCTGCATATCATTATAATAATAGCCTGCA
Source organism: Lachnospiraceae bacterium (assembly GCA_017439665.1). GTDB lineage: Bacteria > Bacillota > Clostridia > Lachnospirales > Lachnospiraceae > SFDP01. Next base: position 17,248 of record JAFSIS010000029.1, on the reverse strand, counting down.
TCTGCTTTTTCATAGCTGTTGCCGTATTCCGGCAACCGATCAAAAAGCTGTGTGGCAGCCGTTTCATTTCCGGTGTAATAGATCTGGTTTCCTTTTCTTACTATTAAATAGGAAGATTTATCTCTTATCTCCTCATTGATCTTAGCCAGATACTCCCTGTCCATAAATCGGGCAGGGTCCAGATCCACCTGAGCCTGAAGCTTATAAAAAACCTCATCCGTCAGCTTGCCAAAGGAAGAAATGGAATCCGACAGCATAGTATAGTCATGAACTTCAATTCCATAATTTTTTCCTTCAGTATTAATCAGATGAAAGCTGATCGCCCCAAAAGCAATAATGGTCAGAATCACCGGTAAAATAATAATAGTAGCGAAGGTAATCCACAATCTTGTTTTAAATCTCAAGAAAGGCTCTCCTTTTGTTTTGTTTTATACTGATTAGTATATTACAAAATGAGTATAAAAGACAAATAATTATATTCTAAAAAAACTATAAATACTGAGCCTTAATTTTTTTCAAATTTTTTCAAAAATGTTATTGACATATGTTTATATATCCTGTATATTAGCAATATCGATAATGATTACTGTTTTTTGAAAGGAGACTCTATGGCTTTAAAATACAGCCGACAGCGTGAGGCTATCAAGGAATTTATGATGAGCCGAGAAGATCATCCCACTGCCGACGTAGTTTATATGAATGTCCGGAAAGAATTTCCGAATATAAGCCTTGGGACCGTTTACCGTAATCTAACCTTATTATCTGATATGGGTGAGCTCTCCAGAATACGTATTGGCGATGGAGTTGATCATTTCGATGCTATTACTACTCCACATTACCACTTTATCTGTAAGGAATGTGGTTCAGTCCATGACCTGAATCTTCCTGTTGTAGAATCCTTCAACGATACAGCCAGTGGTCAGTGCGAGAATGGCGTGATCGAAGGTCACGTAGCTTATTTTTATGGGAAATGCAATAATTGTCTGAAAGTTTGCGGCAACTAATTTTTTCTTAAAAATTTATATCAAAAATAAATTCAGGAAAAATTTAGCTAAAAAGTGTCTAAATTGGCAGACCGTCTATTGCACAAATTAATCAGAGTGTTATAATTTAACTACTAAATTTTTATTTAAGAAAAGGAGAAAAAAACTATGAAGTATGTATGTTCTGTATGTGGTTATGTTCATGAAGGAGAAACTGCTCCTGAAAAATGTCCTATGTGTGGTGTAGGTACTGAGAAATTCGTTCTTCAGACCGGTAAAAGAGAATGGGCATGTGAACATGTTGTAGGTGTTGCTCAGGGATCCCGTGAAGATATCATGATGGACTTAAGAGCTAACTTCGAAGCTGAGTGCTGTGAAGTAGGTATGTACCTGGCTATGGGACGTGTTGCTCACAGAGAAGGATATCCTGAAATCGGTCTTTACTGGGAGAAAGCAGCTTTAGAAGAAGCTGAGCATGCAGCAAAATTCGCTGAGTTATTAGGCGAAGTTGTTACCAACTCCACTAAGAAGAACCTTGAAATGCGTGTAGAAGCTGAGTGCGGAGCTACCGCTGGTAAGTTCGACCTTGCTAAGAGAGCAAAAGAACTGAACCTGGATGCTATCCATGACACAGTACACGAAATGGCTAAAGACGAAGCTCGTCACGGAAAAGCTTTCGAAGGTCTGTTAAGCAGATACTTTGGCGCATAATCAGCCTTACAATTGAACTAACATAAAGATAATGCCCTGCAGGTTGTCTGCGGGGCATTTATTTAATATATCATTACAATAATTCATTATTCTACTTAATCACTTTCTTATTCCATTCTTTTAACTCCTCCACTGATATAGAATATACGCCATGTTTACCTTCTTTCTTTTTACATTCGATACGATCATGTATCCTCTTGGATAATTCTGAAGTTATATTCCGATTTGATAATCGTTTAATATCTACTGTATCATCTAAAATAATTTGATACATTTTTGTACAATCAATAAAAGATGGAACTTTAAAGCCATTAACTCTGATTTCTTCTGCTTTAATTTGTTCATAATCCTCTTTATTTTTACCCAATACCCTATTTTCTTTCCCTAAAATAGAAGATATCGAATATAAGTTAATCGACTCCTTTGATAATTCAGCCACAAAATGTTGATGTGCAGCTAAATTTCCTGTTGGGTCATTTGGATATTTCATCCTAAGTATAATAATATCCATACTTATGAAAAAACAAGTTCTCCATCTAATAATTCAATGTATTGAGGAGATGACATTTTATCTAATTGGGAAAGTTTAAACATAATCTCATCTGTCATTTCAAAAGTTGATTTACTATAATAAAAAATATTTCCATTAATTTTATCTTTTTTTATATCTGAAAAATCAAATCCCTTATACATATTGAACAGACTTCTATAGTATTCTTTCAATTCTATTTCTGTGTATTTAAAATCGATCAAAGGATTATTAGGAATAAATGATTCAACATCCTTCCAAAGAGAATGTTCATGTGATTCATCAATAAGTTCAGAGGCATTTCTATCACCATAAACGAAATTGATAATGTACAGTACCTGTCTTTGCCTCTCATTCATCTCCTGAATACTGTCACTATCTGGCATTCTATCCAACCCATTATATCGATAATCCCGATAAATTGAACGAATCACAGGCCCTTTGGGAAAAGCAACAAATGATTCATCCAATAACATTTTCTCTTCAATACAATAGTACATGAGACTGGAAAAGTACAATAATTTATTCAACTTGATATTTTCATCTGAATATCCGGATGCCAAAGACGGGTTATTATAAATAAACCATTTTGCAACTTCATGACTATTTAATAATTTACTCATTATTGCATTCTCCTCTACTTTTTAAACCAGTATAACAATAAAAGAAAAGGGCGTCAATGTTATAATTATCATATTATATGTGTATTTCTCTGCTATTTTATTTCTATATGATAACCTCCCGCCCTGTCGGATTCACTACAATCTTTTTCCTTGTATTCAACAGGGCTGCCAGGTAACAGAAAGAGCTGTTGGACATGATCATCCCTTCACACCGGCTCATCAGCTGCATATCAATATAATTCTTCCCCTGCACATTTCCTTCTGCAAAAATGACATCACCAAAACTGTCCAGCCCCAGTTCTTCCCGACTATTCCTGCACCACTCTATATCATCAGAAAAAACAACACCGGTCCATTTTCCGATCTCCTTTTCCGCCTCAGAGGAAGCCTCCAGCTTCTCCCTGAACTGCCCTACCATTACTTTATAGATATTCGCCGGAATAGCCATATCCAGATCTACAAAATCCCCTCTTCGAATGTGTATTGCTGCAGATGGACAGGATTCAATTACCTGAAGGTACTTCCGATTCTTGTCATCCACTAATTCAGGAAAGGTCAATTCCTCAAGAAAGCTATCTTCATAGGCTCTGAACCAATCCCCGTTCAGCCAATAACCGTGATAGTAGACTATTCCCGGAATTTCCTGAATTGCCGGATAATAAATATTGGTAGGTACCTTATTTACTGTACCGGAAAAAGGATTGAATTTATTGAATCCATCCCCTGCTTCTGAGATAAAGGTCAGTTCCATACCATTCTCTTTCATCGTCTCAGGGATACTCTTCCCTTTCCTCTTCTCCTCCAGCATATATGCCCATACGTCTTCATCAAAACACTCACTTAAAAAATGAGGTTGCAGACCAAATACCTTCTCCAGCTCATATCCGTTATGTACCGTATGAATTGCAAAATACGAATCATCCAGATACATGATCTCCCCCGGATGGGACAGCTCATAATATCTTGCAAAAATATACTGAAAGGCCTGGTTTGCCAGACCTCCGTTAAGAAATTGTATTTTCATTTTCTCTAAACCTCTTCCACCATTTCCAACATCTTTCTCACCCGAAGCTCCAGCTCAAAAACCTGCTTCACCTTTTCTTTTCCACTTACGGCAATCCTTTGGCGTTCTTCTTCGTGGGTAAGATAATAATTAATCTTCCCGCAAAGATCCGGAATAGAGGAATACATCACCAGCTCCCTGCCATCTTCAAAATAAGCTGCAATCTCCGGCTGATAATTAGTCAGACAAAACCCTCCACAGGCTAAAATATCCAATACCCGCTGCGGGATTCCTGTAGTAATGGACTTTAAGCTAATATTTAAATTGATCTTGCTTTGCTGGAAAATAACCGGCATCTGTGTCACAGGATCAGCAAATCCTTTATAGACAAAGCCCGGCTGGCCGGAAACTACATCCGGAATTACAGATCCGGTATAAACATGCAGCTGGTGCTTACCTGCTACTGCTGTCAGCACCCTTTCCCTCTCCCTGGCCGTAATCTCCTTATCGATTATCCCTGCTGCCAGCTCCCCATCTCTATACTGATAACTATCTCCCAACTGCAGCTGACATACCTCCACCAGTTCCCGCAAAACCTTCTCAGGAAGGATCTGAGGGATAAAATGGGCCCCATACACAAGGGCCTGGGACTCTATAATTCCATCCAGATATCCCCTTGTATGTTCCGAAAAGCTGGCATGACGCAGCCGGTTCTGTTCATTATTATAAAAACTTCCCACGAATGCCACATCACATCCATAAGATACATTTGCCGACCTGCTCTTTTTACCTGCTCCCTTCACAGCACCCCCGGCAATCCGGTTTTCCATATCCTGCACATCCACACCCAGCGGAAAATGAAACACATGCCTTACTCCTCTTGTCACCAGCTCTTCCGTAAGAGCCGCATCAAAGCAGAAAATATAATTCCACTCATTTGTTACTGTTTCCGAAAAAAGAGTATAATGCGGACAATCATATACCCATGAGATATACGGCATGCTGTTCATCTGGGCTATCATGGACAACAGAGGAATATAATTATAACTGAAAATTGCCCCCGGCTTCTCCCTGTGAATCAGGCTGATAATCTCCCCTGCTGCCTCCATATCCTTGTGGTAATCCACCAGCTTCCTTGAATAGTTTACATAATCTATCTTCAATTTTCCTAAAACGCCCAGGAGCTGTGAATCCGTAAAACCACCCCAGGAGTAGACCAATAATTTTTTCATCTTTGCTTTCACTCCAAAATATTTACAAAAATCCAATGGATTTTCGAGCTTGTCCTGAATAGTTACAATGTCTTATAATATAAATGTAACTGTCTTTAAATCACAAAGGAGACCTTAATGCTTCCCATTTCCGTCTGTATCATCACCAAAAATGAAGAAAAATTTCTGGAAACCTGCCTGAAAAAACTGAGCAGATATAGCTGGGAAATTGTAGTCACCGACACCGGCTCTACCGATAAAACACAGGAAATCGCCAAACGATATGCCCATCAGGTACACCATTTTGACTGGTGCAATGACTTTTCTGCCGCCAGAAACTACTGCGTATCCAAGGCATCCCACGACTGGATTCTCAGTGTGGATTCTGATGAATATCTGATGAACGAAGAGCCGGAAAATCAACTCATAACTATATTGGCCCCCTGCCTGAAGCATCCTGAATCCATTGGACTGATTCATCAGATCAATCCCTTTGTTTCCGGAGGGCAAAAATCCACTGCCATAGAACCTATCGGACGTTTTTTCCACCGGAAGCATTATCAATACACCGGCATTATCCACGAACAGCTTCTTGCCCCGGATGGCAGTGCAGCTTCACATTTTGATACAAAAATTAAGGTTTATCATGAGGGATATGCCAATCCTGATACCCTGACCCAAAAATCTCAAAGGAATATACAGCTTTTGGAAACGGCTTTGTTGGCACACCCGGATGATCCCTACCTATACTATCAGCTTGGACAAAGCTACTTTGTCCTGAATGATTATGAAAGAGCCTGTTCTGTTTTTCAAAAAGGGCTTGCTTTTGATGTAAATCCGAATCTGCAATATGTCCGAACCATGGTAGAATCCTATGGTCACTGTTTGCTTTCTTTAAAAAAATACCAGGAAGCTCTTACCTTTGAAGGAATTTATGAAGCTTTTTCTTCCCATGCAGACTTCCTTTTCCTCATGGGCTTGATCTATATGAATAATGGACTCTTTGAGGATGCCATCAACCAGTTTCTGCTGGCTGCCAGGACAGAAGACCACTCTGTCCTGGGTATCAACAGCTATCTTCCTTATTACAACATCGGTGTAATTTATGAATGCCTTGGAAGCACCAGGGAAGCCCTTTCCTATTATAAAAAATGCGGGGATTATGCAGCTGCAAAAGAAGGGATTAAACGGGTAAAAACATCCACATGATCTATTCCCAGACTTCATTGCCGATAATCAATTTGCTTACCGGATGCACCTTCCTCTTTTCCATAGGAGGAAGGGTCATATATTCTCCAAATTTGAAGCTTAAATAGCTGTCATAATCCTTAATTCCCCGGAAGGTTATTCCCTCAAACACAATATCTGTACTGTTTTCATACCAACTACGATAATAACCCCATTCATCATTGGGAGTAGGAAAAGTAAGAATACGAACCATCCTCGTCTTCTTACGACCAGCCCTGCGGATCATGCCATGATAATACTTGAATATTTGTTTTTCCGGTATTTTATCCAGGATTTTAAACCATTGTCTCTTTAAAAAATTCTTATCTGCAATCTTACCTACCTTTGACCAGAGTATCTTCCTTACACAAAAGCATTCAAAATTCTTGAGACTTCTTAAAAAATAATTATTTGGTACTGCATCCAGAGGAAAAACATCAATACAAATACCCTGTCTGTAAGGCATATGCTCTTGAAACTCTCTTAAAAAGAGGGTGTCTTTTCTCCGCAGTTTTCCATAACCCCAGCGATAACCCTTAGTATTACGATGATCCTGAAAATAGAATCTGCTTTTGTCCAGTTCCGTTCTGCAGGCCTTTCTGAACTTCTCATATTCCGTTCTCATCATTGCTACATCTGCATCATCATCCCAGGGTATATATCCTCCATGGCGTATCGCCCCCAGAAGAGTCCCGGCAATAATGTTATAATGAATATTGCATTTTTTGCAGATTCGGTCTACCTCTTCCAGCATTTCCAGCTGAACCATCTGAATCTGTCTCAGCGTCTTCTCATCTACTTCTACCATGATATTCTCCCTGTTTCTTTTTTCTAATAAATCTATTATAATACAGATATACGCGCATTGGGGAGAAAAATGATGAAAATTCTGATGATGGAATGGAAAAGCTTCGGTAATGAAGATATTATTCAAGGCTTTAAAGAGCTTGGGCACACTGTAAAAACCGTACCTTTTTCCAATGAACATGTTCATAGTAATGAAAGAATAGAATCTGACATCATAAAGGAAATTCGCCGGTTTTCCCCCGATTTTGTATTCTCTTTTAATTATTTTCCCATTATTTCTCTTGCTTGTAAAAAAGCAGATATGCGCTATGTCTCCTGGATCTATGACAGTCCTTTTGTTCTTTTATACTCTTATACGACAATCTATCCGGGAAACTATATTTTCACCTTTGACAAGGAACAGTATCTGGAATTTTACAGAGCCGGAATTTCTACCGTCTACTATCTCCCTCTCGCAGCCAATACCGATCGGCTAAGCCAAATGAAGGATAAGAAACTCTTTGACCTCAGTCCCTGGAAGAATCAGACTGATATTGCTTTTGTGGGTTCTCTTTACACGGAAAAGCATCGTTTTTATGAGCGTCTGGAGGGAATCTCTCCCTATACCAGAGGATATCTTGAGGGGATAATGGCTTCCCAGAAAAAGGTCTATGGCTACAATTTTATCCAGGAGCTTCTCACCAGGGAGATTATTGATGACCTGATGCGCATCATGCCCATGCAGCCGGATCCTACTTCTGTAGAAACCCTGGAATTCCTATATGCTCAGTATGTGATCAATCGACAGATTACTGCTACTGAACGTACCGAGCTTCTCAGTGCTGTCGGAGAACATTTTTCCTATGATCTGTACACTCCGGAAAAAACCTTAAGCCTTCCCGGTGCCCTTAATCATGGCCCGGTGGATTACTACGATATGGCCCCTTATGTATTTAAGCACTCCAGGATCAATCTGAACATTACCCTCAGAAGCATCAAAAGCGGAATCCCCTTACGAGCCTTTGACATCCTGGGTGCCGGTGGTTTTCTCTTAACCAACTATCAGGCAGATTTTCCTGACTGCTATATTCCCGGAGAAGATTTTATTTATTTTGAAAGTAAAGAGGATTTGTTGGATAAAATCACCTATTATCTCCAGCATGAGGATGAGCGGGCTGCTATTGCCAGACAGGGCTTTGAACGGACTGCTGCCCATCATACCTACAAACACCGTATACAGGAAATAATCGCCACTCTGAAATAATTTCCCGCCTCGTCGGATCTATACCTACTCTATTTGAAAAACAGGAGTACTGCTTATGATAAAACCAAGAATGAATATTGCCGCTGCCTTAAACAGCAACTATGTACGCTATACCTATGTCATGCTGACTTCCCTTTTTGTAAATCAGGATGAAAACTGGGATATTCATATCTTTCTTTTACAAAGTGATCTGACCCCAGAAGAGAAGCTTTGTCTGGAGGAGTTAGTTGCCTCCCACCAGGCCTGTCTGCACTGGCTGACCGTCGATCGCTCACTTTTTTCGGCAGACTATCTGGCTGTCACCAAGTGGTCCATGGAAACCTTCTATCGGCTCACTTTACAGGATATTCTTCCTATAGAGGTAGACCGTATCCTCTACCTGGATGTGGATATGATCATAAATAAATCTCTTACTGAGCTTTATACCACAGATTTTGAGGGGAACATTCTCTGTGCCTGCCCGGAACCTTATGTGGCTCCGGCTTCTGCAGATGCCCGAAGCCGGTTTTTCCAGGATCATCTTAAAGAGGGCTTCATGTACTTTAATGCCGGAATGCTGCTGATGAATATTGAAAAAATGCGGGGTAAATATCATCTTGATACCTATCTGAATCTTGCCAAAGATCTGCCCTACCGCTTACCTACACCGGATCAGGATCTATTAAACTACGTCCACTGGAAAGAGGTTAAGTTTGTAGATACCATCAAGTATAATTTACCTGCCCGTTTTGCTTTTAATCTGGGCGTCCGCTATGCGGAGGTTAAAGCCTCTGTGACCATTATCCATTTTCTGGGAAACAAACCCTGGAATGGGAAATGTGATCACTTTGATATTGAACAGCTTTGGTGGGATTATGCAGAAATGACCCCCTTTTATCAACAGTTAGCAGAAGAATATCTGGGATAAAGTTTTTCTTTCTTTTTCCCGATATATGTATTAGGTTCTTTACCGGAAGAAAGGATTATTATGGCCAAAATCAGCCTGATCATTCCCTGCTATAATGTAGAAAAGTATATCGACCGTTGTCTCCAGTCCGTGATTTCCCAGACCATCGGATTGGAATCTCTTGAAATCATCTGCGTAGATGATGCTTCTACAGATCATACACTGATCAGACTGCAGATCTGGGAACAGAGCTATCCGGAATTCATTATGCTGATTCCCTGCAGTCATAACGGACGGCAGGGAACAGCCCGTAATATTGGACTATCCTATGCCTCCTCCGACTGGGTGGCCTTTCTGGATGCAGATGACTGGCTGGAACCGGATTTCTTTGAAAAGCTATATAGTATTACTGCTAAAATGGACTGTGACGTTGTGGTCAGTCGAATGGAAAGAGACTATTCCACTGAACTTACCTATCTGGAAAACAGATCCTCTGACAAGGATGATCAGTATATGGTCATCGATACCGACGAAAAGCGGAATTACTTCATTCTATTTAACAGTATGAGCAATTCTGCCTGTGCCAGACTGATTCGTAAATCCCTACTTTTGGATCACCAGATTACTTTCCCGGAGAATCTGGCTTATGAGGATACTTATTGGGGTTCTCTATTACATCTTTACACCAATAAGGTCTATTTCCTGGAGGAAAAGCTGTATCACTATTTTGTAAACAACAATTCCACCGTGTTAGCCGGTAATCTGGACTATCACACTGATTTATTGACCGTACAGAATATGCTTTGGCGAGAGTGGAAAGAACGTGGCTTCTATCCCAGGTACAAGGATGCCCTGGAGTATGATTTTCTCCACTCCTGCTACTTTTCCTTTCTCAAGATATTAGCTTTTCGTTATGAAAACCCACCTTACTCCCTTTATCAGCTGTTAAAAGAGCTTGTGGAGGAAAAGATCGGAAATTGCCAGGATAATCCCTTTCTTAAGGAGATTCAGCTTCCTGAATTATATCAACTGCTTTTACAGTCCTTATCCCTTTCCTTAACGAGAGAAGAGTTTCAGGAATTTATTCGCTGTATTAAGTCGATTGGCTTATAAAAATATACATTATATACAAGGAGGTATTTTTTATGTATTTTGATCCCTCATATTTCAAGGAGGAAGAACGTGACGGATTTGTGATCAAACCTATGATGAAGAGAGCCTGGGCAGCACAGCTGGAGGTCCTTCAGGTGATTGATGAAATTTGTAAGAGACATAACATTGTGTACTTTGCTACCTTTGGCACTCTTCTGGGCGCTGTTCGCCACGGTGGCTTTATTCCCTGGGATGATGATATAGATATCGGGATGCGGCGTAAGGATTTTATCCGTTTTCAGCATTATGCCAGGCAGGAGCTTCCGGAAGGCTTCCATCTTTTCAGTGCCTATGCCGGTACTAATGAGCAGTTGATTGCAAGGGTACTCAACAGCCTCAGTATTACCACTGAACCTTCCTTTATGGAGAAATTCCATGGCTGCCCTTATGCTGTTGGTATAGATATTTTCATTTTTGACAATATTCCCTTACATAAAGAGGAGGAAGAAATTCAATGTCAGCTGGTTTCTGCTACATATGCATTACAGCAGGAATGGGATAGCGATAGCTTATCAGAAGAAGAGAAAATAGAAAGCCTGCATCAAATAGAGGATTTATGCAAAGTTAAATTTACTGATGATCAGCCAATACGTCAACAACTACTTCTGTTATGCGATCGGCTTTGTGCTATGTTTTGGGATATTGATGCAAAAGAAATATCCGTTATTCTATGTTTTTCTGTTGCTCCAAGATTGAGATTTTCCATGAATTGGTACGAATCTATTATTGAAGTTCCTTTTGATGTCACAACCATTCCTATACCTATAGGATATGATAATATTTTAACTGTTCATTATGGAGAAAACTATATGATACCAAAACAATCCCATAGTCATACTTATCCTTTTTTTAAGGAACAACAGCAAACCTTATTTGAAGAGGCTCAACAAATGAATATTGAGCTTCCGGATTATCTGAAGGAAGTTTTTTAGAAGGAATATAAAATGCTACCTATTTCGCTTTGTATGATTATGAAAAATGAGTCAAGGCACCTTAAACGCTGTCTTGACTCTATTATATCCTACGGCTTTGAATTAATTATTGTAGATACCGGCTCAACCGATAACAGTATCAATATTGCAAAAGAATATACTTCCAGAGTTTATTCCTTTGACTGGATCAATGATTTCTCTGCTGCCAGAAATTATTCCCTGTCTTTGGCTCATAATGACTGGGTTCTTATTCTAGATTGCGATGAATATCTTACTTCTGTACAAATAGATTCTCTCCTTACCTTTATGGATAAAAACCCCCACTCCATTGGGCTTATTTCCAGGCGGAATCATTATGAGATGAACGGAGGAGATTCTATATATACTGATCAGGTCGAACGTTTTTTTAATCGCAAATTATACCAGTATAGCGGACAGGTTCATGAGCAGGTTGTTCCCATAACCGATATGATCGGCTACTCATCCTTTCCTGTTTCTTTGAAAATAGAGCATACCGGATATAGTGGAACTGTGTCTAATCTACAGGAAAAATCTATGAGAAATATTTTTCTTCTGGAAAATATGCTCCAGAAAAATCCTGATGATCCTTACCTCTATTTCCAACTGGGCCAGTGCTATAATATGCTTCATAATGATGAAAAGGCCGCCTATTATTATGGAAAAGGTCTTTCCCTTGATGTAGATCCTGACATGGAATATGTCCAGATGATGGTTATCGGCTATGGCTACGCTCTTTTGCATTTAGAGCGATATGAGGAAGCCCTTTCCTTACAGGGTGTATATGACCTATTTGCTGTCTCTGCAGATTTTATCTGTTTAATAGGTCTTATCCATTTAAGGACGGGAAATTTACTTTTTGCTATGGCAGAATTTCTTAAAGCGATATCCTGCCCTATTGCTCATGTAGAGGGTGCCAATAGCTTTATTCCTTACTACAATATGGGCTGCATTAATGAACTATTAGGAGACAAGGCTACTGCTTTAGCTTTGTATCAAAAATGTGGTAGTTTTCCCATGGCTCTGGAAAAGATTAGGGAATTAAAAAAATAATATTTATAACATTAAAAGAGGAAGCCTTACGACTTCCTCTTTATTGGTTATACTTAAGTATGTACCAGTTAAACTATTACGATTAGCCAAGGATGGATAATACACCCTGGTTAGCCTGGTTAGCCTGAGCCAACATAGCCTGTCCTGCCTGAGCAAGAATGTTGTTGTTGGAGTACTTAACCATTTCAGCTGCCATATCGGTATCACGAATCTGGCTCTCTGCTGCTGTAGTGTTCTCTACTACGTTATCCAGGTTGTTGATGGTGTGCTCAAGACGGTTCTGAACAGCACCAAGCTGTGAACGCTGGGTGGATACAGCTTCAAGAGCTTTCTTAACGTAGGTATTCAAGCTACCAAAGATAGAGGATTTGAAATCAGTGATACTTGCAGTAATTGTAGTTGTGTAGAACTTGGATACACTAGCCCATCCCTTAGCATTAAGTACACTACAGCTAATGCTCTTGATGGAAATGGTGATGTGCTGACCAGTTTCTGCACCAACCTGAAGTCCTACATCAGTAAAGGTACCATCTAACAAGTTCTTCTCATTGAAGGTTGTAGTGCTCTGAACACGGTTAATCTCACTCATCAGCTGCTGAACTTCCATAGCGATGTAGTTACGATCTGCAGTTGCAAGAGTTCCAGTTTCACCCTTAACAGCCAGCTCATTCATACGCTGTAACATATCATGTACTTCATGTAAAGCACCTTCAGCAGTCTGTACACAAGAGATACCATCTTCTGCGTTCAGGGAAGCCTGGGTAAGACCTCTGATCTGACGTCTCATTTTTTCGGAAATAGCCAAACCTGCTGCATCATCAGCCGCACGGTTAATCTTGTATCCGGAAGATAATTTCTCGGAAGATTTAGCCTGGGTATCCATTGTGATACCTAACATTCTCTGAGAGTTCATTGCTGTAAGATTGTGTTGTACTACCATAATTTACCTCCTTGTATTACTGGGCAATTCCTTTTGCCTCAGTTTAAAAATTATTAGTTTTATATTAACTAAAAGCCAATAGCCTTCAAGTCGGGCCCTGACACGTGGGCTAATGACTTTTAGTTAGTATCTGCCTTAGTTGTAATGTATATCGGAGCGTTTTCAATTTACTTAACCCTTTTTGAAAAAATTTTTTTATAGAAAAAAAATTTCTTTTTGATATAATAATAGCGTGAATTTTTAAACTAATTTTGAGGTGTTTCTACGATGTTCTTTAATCATACTTATAATACCATTACATATGAAAACTGCGTATCTTTAGGATGGTTCTGCGGTACTGCATCTTCTATGGCTCTACATGGTTTTAGAGCCTGTAGCGGACCTTTTGATTGGTTTTTTTCAGATCTTCCTTCTGTTTTAAAAATAATAGAAAAAAATTTTGAAGATTTCATGATAAAAGAAAATTTAGTTGTTTCTCCAAATAAACCTCATGAATTTACAGATCGTAAATATGGTTTTCGTTGTCCTCATGATATTAAAAACAATCTCACACAAGACTATTCCAGGATATATGAGAAATATCACAGGAGAGCGTCTAATTTTATGAATAAAATTACTCTTCCTACCTGCTTTATCCGTGCAGTCCGAAATGAAGAGGAAATTACATATATTAGAGAAAATATTGATTACATCTATAGTGTTATCAGAAGAGCAAATTCTAAGAATCAAATCATATTTTTGTTGCTTGAAAATATGAACTCTTTACCTCATAATCTATTATCTTTTAGATTAAATATTAATACTTATGCTACGAAGACCTATGAAATGCTTACCATGTTTGACTCTTCTCCTGATTTCTTAAATTGGTGTAAAAGTAATATTAAGTATTCTCCTTCATATATCAATGCTAAAATTTTAAATGATTATAAAGCATCCTATATCTTTCATAAGATTGAACAAAATGATAATAGAATAGTAACTATTCTGAATGATTGTTATTTTGATATTAATCCTAGACTCTATCTTTGGGGAGCTGGTTTCACCTGTTCTTTCATATTGGAGTATTTAAATAACCATCAAATTAAGGTTAACTCCATTATTGATAACGATGTAAGTAAACATGGTATGTTTCTTAATGGTCTTCCTATCATTTCATTTTCAGAGATTACAGATCAAAATATAAATATATTAATTACAACTATTTCGGGAACAGATAATATCATTAATCAAATAAAAAAAATATGTCCTGCTGCAGTAATCCTCACATTAGTTGATTTGTACAATATTCTTTTTCCATCAGAATGATTATAAATTAACTTTTAAATATTTTATATAGAAATAAAAATATATTAGAGCAATAAATTATTTATCCAATATTCAATATATTGCTTTGTATCGCACTTTTTTACCACTATTTCTCTGGACTTTTTTCCAAATTCCTTCAATTTATCTAAATCATTGGATAATATGCGAATGTATTTTACAAGTTGACATAAGTTCCCTATTTCACATATATAGCCATTTTCTCCATGTGAAATAAATTCCTTAGCCCCACTTACATCAGTTACAACAGGTGCACAACAATATGACATGGCTTCCAGCATAGATAAGCTCGTTCCCTCACACTCTGAAATATTTACAAATACATTTGTTTTTTTCCAAAAATCAGGCATCTGTTTTTTTTCTATTCTACCCCAAAGACAAACCTTTTTGTCCAGATTATTTTCTTGAATATAGTTTTGTATAGGTTCAAAACATTCTCCCTCTCCTGCAATCTGAAGGAAGTAGTTAATCTCCTCTTTTTCTAATCCTTGTATTAAATTAATTAATAAATCTGCCCTCTTATGTTGTTTTACTAATCTTCCTGCATACCCTATCTTTATTACAGTAGATACTTCTTTTTCAGATATATCATAATTATTTGTGGATATTGGCTGTTCTTTAAAATAATACTTTGTACAATCATATGAATATAAATTCTGCATATTATTTTTAATCTGATTACTAACACAAAAAATAGAATCAATATATTTGCTCATATACATATGTGCATCAAAAAGCGCCTTGTTATCACTATGAATAACTGAAATAATTTTGATTTTATCTGGATAGCGTCTTTTAACTATATTTGCAGCCATAAATGCGCATCCTGCAAAATTATTAATAAACGTACACGGCAGATTATCTTCAAATAAATTTACCATATGCATTATTGTATTATATTCAGGCATACGATTAATTAATTTTTCATATTCTTCTCCTAATGGTATTTGATCCACTCCGCCAATTAATATGGTATTTATCTTTCTTTCACTTAATAATTTTGCTAGCTCAGCAGCCCAAAGTTCGGTTCCTCCCCAACCGATTCCTTCATACATATCAATAATAGCCATTGGTCTAGAATTTTTTTGAATAGATTTATTTGTATGTACATATTGTTTTTTTTCGCAAAGTACATATAATTCTTCCATTCCAATAATATTATTTTGCAGCCCCATTTTTTTTAGCTGTTCTTTTATTGAAATTTCATGAATACAAGAAATAATTATTCTACACTTCTTAAATTTCTTGAGTTCCTTTGGTGATATAATT
The DNA here is from genome assembly GCA_017439665.1 of Lachnospiraceae bacterium. Classification (GTDB taxonomy): domain Bacteria; phylum Bacillota; class Clostridia; order Lachnospirales; family Lachnospiraceae; genus SFDP01. The sequence continues at coordinate 1,338 of JAFSIS010000029.1, read as the reverse complement.
TGTTTTCCATAAAGGAATTTTCCCCATTTATTTTCATCATTATCAGTAAAATAGTCAAAATCAACTTCTAGATACTCTAATAATGCTTTAAATTTTTTAGCATAAACACCAGCACCAAAAAGAATTAATTTATTCATGTTTGATTTTATTTCCCTTAAATTCCTCAACTGTTTTTTTCAGACCTTTATGTATTTCAATTTGAGGTATCCACTCAAAACTTTCCAATTTGTTTGTATTTAATATTGCTTTTGTAGCTGTCGAATAGCCTGCTGCTTCCACTTCATCAGGTAATTCAAATACTACTTCTGTCCCTGCAATATCTGCCAGAATCTGTGCCAGCTCTGCCAGGGTAGCTGTACTTTTAGGATCAGCTACATTATAGGCCTCCCCACTCTTCCCCTTTAACATCAGTAAAAGTATTGCTTCTGCACAATCCTCTTCATAAGTATAAGAATATAATTGATTCCCTTTACTTTTTAAAACAATATCTTCTCCTGCTGCTGCCTTATGGATGAACTGGGATATAGCTTTACTGTCATCATCCAGTAAACCCGGTCCATAAACCCTTGAAAGGCGAGGAATAACAAAATCAATATTATACTGTTTTGCATAGGCATTACAAAGTGTTTCTCCAAGACGTTTACTTTCGGGATAACCTGCTCTGAGAGTATTACAGTCAATATAGCCCAGATAATCCTCTGTAAAGGTCTCTGTATCTCCACGGTTTTCCCCGTATATTTCTACGCTGGACAGAAAAACAAATCTTCCACAATCATGCTTCACCATATAATCCAGTAAATTCTTCGTTCCCCATACATTAGCAGCAATCGTACCGATTGGATCTGAGGAATACTGCTTGGGGTGAGTATTACTGGCTCCATGAATAATATAATCAAAACTGCCCATTTCTGGAAGTGGTTCATTAATATCTGCAGCATGATAGGTAAACAGTGGTGATGCCATATACTTGTCCAGACGCATATTGGCACGCTCCTGGTTCCTGCTGACCCCTGTTATCTGAATACCTGCATTATTTTTCTCATTTTCTTCCATTAGACATCTTATCAATGCCCTTCCGATCATGCCAGTTATGCCAGTCAGTAATATTTTCTTACCGTATAATTCTGTAATTTCTTTTATCATTTGTATAATCCGCCTTTCTGCGAAAGGCACCAATGCGTCATGAAACATATTGGCTGACTTTCGCTTTTCTAATCGATCTTCCTTCTGATATTATTTCTTTATAAGACTGACACACTACAGAACACGTGGAGGTGAGTGGCGGGGCTGTATAGCGGCGACCTCGCATTTGTATATGTTGTCGGTCATCCGTTAAGG
>JAFSIS010000006.1 GCA_017439665.1 Lachnospiraceae bacterium | reverse complement strand
TGATGCTCCCCCAAGAGGCGGGCTGTGTCCATGGAATTATCATGGACGCGGCCCGCCTTTCCTGCGTTGCTAAAGAGGTGTAATAGAACAGTCAGCTTGCGATGCTGATAATTAAGCAGAAAAAACGGAGGATAAATTTTGATGAAAAAACGGATATTATTCTTGCTACTTTCCTTCTGTCTTACGGTGTGGTTGTTTCCGGTAACTGCAGAAGCGGCCACAGAGATTACCTGGAGCGAAATTCTGACTCAGATCGGGGATGGTACACTACCTGTAACAGCAGATGGATGGAGATATGAAACTTGGGGGAGGAACCCTAATGGAAGTATAGTTGTGGGTGCCATTGCCGTATCGGGGGAAGATACTATCAATTATAGAATAAGAGTTGAGAATGCCGGGGTAATAAATGGAGGAACCTTCAAAGGTGTAGTAGTCAACCAAGGCAGTATCACCGGAGGAACCTTCAAAGGTACAGTAACCAACGAAGGCAGTATCACCGGAGGAACCTTTAGCACTCAGCCGACGGGTAGTGGTACGGTAGAAGGGATAACTGTGGAAAGCACAGAAGCTGCAGGAACGCAAACCGAAAGCGGAGGGAGTACAGAAGCCGCAGGAACGCAAACCGAAAGTGGAGGGAGTACAGAAGCCGCAGGAACGGAGACTGAAAGCGGAGGAAGTACAGAAGCTGCAGGAACGGAAAACAGAAGAGAAGAGGATGTAAATGCCTATTTTCGTGGTGTTATCGGCAATGTAATGCAGGAGATAGGGGCAGTGGAAGCCAATGGAGTGATCACCATTGAAGACCCCTACCTTCGCTGCCTCAGTGATGAGATGGTGGAAGCTCTTCTGGCCCGTCCGGACGTTACCGCAATCATTCGCTTTACGGATAAGGGCGTGGACTATGAGCTTACCATCCCGGCCGGTAAAGCGCCCACCGACGGACAGGAATGGTACGGGTATTACTATCTGGGCTCCCTGTATGGATGGACGAGTATCGAGAGTTCCGGCGACAATATGTAGCGAAAAATCAATATTATTTTTATGAGGTGACATATGGAAAGATTAGAAAATTTAACAGCAGAATAACAGAACATTTATCAGTTTCTCATGGAGTTTGACCCTATGATGAAGGAGTGGTTAAACGACAAGGAGGAGAACAGAATACTTTATGATAAAAGTCCTCTGGAAGATTTTCTTTCTGTTACGGGTATGAGCAAGGAAAAGCTTGTAGAAATGATGTTTCCTTCCGATGACAAAACAAAGATGATAAAGTATTTGGAGGAGGGTACAGGTGATTTCACCTTGCCTGAAGCCCAGGTATGCTACACAAACGGTTGGGATATTGTAAATGTAGCAACAGTAGACGCGATAAACCAGATTCTGGAGCGAGTGTTTGGTAAGGGTGTTGTACTGGATATTCCGGCAATGTCCGATATACCCGAAATAGACGTTAATATAGAAACAACGCTGGATTCTTTCAGGATTACCGAATTAAACGGAAGCCTGGCAGATATAACAACCATATTAAAAGACTGCTCTCTCAGTGGTACTTATGACGGGACACCCGTAAATGGAAAGGTTAAAGGAGTGGAACTGAGCTTCCAGATCATGCTGCAGGAGCTGATACTGGAAACGGAAAAAGGTACTAATTTGGAGCTGTATCTCAGCTTCAAGGAAGTGGATACCATAAAGAACATCAATGTGAAAGTGGATTTAGACACGGATAGTAAAATTGCAAGGGCTTTGCTCAATGAGCTGATGGAAGCAATCGCCCAAAAAATAATCTCAGGGATTACCGCTAATCAGGCATATAAAATTTGTACGGTAGAGATAGACGAACAGACACAGGAAAGGCTGTCCTGGATTATTCCTGAGTATGCACGTTTTTCAGGTTCGGAAATAATGACTACAGACATCCCACCTGTCAAGATACCGGAATTGGCTGTATTTGCCAAAACACTGGATAAGAACGTAGCCGATTTGCCACTTGATTTTGCAAAGCAGTATGCCGATACTACTGCGGACGGAGTCCTTGGGGTGGCAGAAAGGCTGACACTGGGCTATATTCTTCCGGAGATTCTGGCTAAGGCAATAGAAGGAGAGAAAGTGTCTGCCAGATATGATGAAAAGGAAAGATGTCTCATCGTGAATAAAGAGATATCCTACAGCCAGTCCGGTGCAGATTTTACGGTTAAGGATATTAAAATCTATTCCAGAGAAGGGGGATTTCGTCTTAGGCTTCGTCTGGATGGCAACTGGGGAGGAGGAATGGTCATCTTTGATGCAGACGGCTACATAGATATAAAGATGGAGTATGTGAAGGATGACAATGGTGAATATCAGCTGATAGCATCAATAGGAAATCCTGAATTTGAATATGATGTCAATATGTCCTGGTGGATGAAGCTGATTATTGGTATACTTTGCATTAGTATCATCGACGCTTTTATTGATCTGATTTTGGGAATTGTTCTTGCTGTTGCCATAGATACTATCAATTCCATATTTGAAGATATTTCGGAAAATGGTGTTGATGGTCTGCCTGTATCCTTTACCGTCCCGATTGAATGGAATAATTTGAAGCTTCTGGAAATTAAATCCATGAGATTTTCGGAGGGAATCAGTATGTCCTATGATATGAAAATAGATCAGGAAAGCGTTGAACAGTTGAAGCTGCAGCACAGTATTGCCAGAAATAACTTAAAAACGCAGTAATTCACAATTTTCCCTGAAAGAGGCATGGTTTTGGTCATGTCTGTTTCTGCCCGATGCTTGACAAACCTGCTGATACGTTGTAGATTTTTAAGTAACGGTCAATAGATGGCCATAGAATAAGATCAGCGTTGACGAAGACAGTAGCAGATTAATGAACGATACAGCGAGCCGGGGCGGGTGGAAGCCCGGTACAAGTAGGAAGTCTGTGAATATCCCTTCTGAGCTGCCAGCTGAACGGAATCTGCCGATGAAATCGGGGCGGGATTTTCAGTAGGCCCGGCCGGTACTTCCCCGTTAACGGAAGAGCGTATAACCTTTGACTTCTTTGGTGGCTGTGCAGACAGTCGCTTACTGTGAGTCTGAGGCGTATGATGTAACAGGTGGTATAACGAGACTATGGCCTCGTCCTTTTACAGGACGGGGCCTTTAACATTTGGTGAGCAACAAATCTAAGGTTTGGAGCCTGTTTATAAAAAAGTATACACCCAGGAAAGGAAAGAAAGCATGTATCAGAAAGTAGACACGAACCTCAATTTTGTGGACAGGGAAAAAGCAATTGAAAAGTTTTGGGAAGAAAAAGATATCTTCCGCAAAAGTATGGAGAACCGTAAGGAGGCAAAAACCTATACCTTTTACGACGGACCTCCGACGGCCAACGGTAAACCCCATATCGGCCACGTTCTGACCCGTGTAATCAAGGATATGATTCCCCGTTACCGGACGATGAAGGGTTATATGGTTCCCCGAAAGGCAGGCTGGGATACCCATGGGCTTCCGGTAGAGCTGGAGGTGGAAAAGCTGCTGGGGCTGGATGGCAAGGAGCAGATCGAGGAATATGGTCTGGATCCCTTTATCCAAAAATGTAAGGAAAGTGTATGGAAATATAAGGGAATGTGGGAGGATTTCTCCGGTACAGTAGGTTTCTGGGCGGATATGGATGATCCCTATGTTACCTATCATGATGATTTTATCGAGTCCGAATGGTGGGCCTTAAAGCAGATCTGGGATAAAGGGCTTTTATACAAAGGCTTTAAGATCGTTCCCTATTGCCCCCGTTGCGGAACCCCCTTGTCTTCCCATGAGGTAGCACAGGGCTATAAGGCAGTAAAGGAACGCTCTGCTGTGGTTCGTTTTAAAGTGGTTGGTGAAGATGCTTATTTTCTGGCCTGGACTACCACTCCCTGGACCCTGCCCTCCAATGTGGCACTCTGTATGAATCCGGAGGAGACCTATGTGAAGGTAAAGGCAGCAGACGGCTATACCTATTATCTGGCACAGGCCCTTTTGGATAAGGTACTGGGCAGCCTGGGAAAGGAAGAAGAAGGCGTTAAGGTGTACGAGATCCTGGAAACCTATGTAGGAAAGGATCTGGAATATAAGGAATACGAGCCCCTGTTTGCCTGTGCGGGAGAGGCGGCAGAGAAGCAGCATAAAAAAGGCTTCTATGTGACCTGTGATGGATACGTTACCATGAGCGACGGTACCGGTATCGTTCATATTGCTCCGGCTTTTGGTGAGGATGATGCCCAGGTGGGAAGAAAGTATGATCTGCCCTTCGTTCAGTTTGTAGACGGAAAGGGGGAGATGACGGAAGAGACCGCCTATGCAGGAAAATTTGTAAAGGATGCAGATAAGGATATTCTGGTGGATCTGGAGAAAGAAGGAAAGCTTTTTGATGCCCCCAAATTTGAGCATGACTATCCCTTCTGCTGGCGTTGTGACACTCCCCTGATCTACTATGCGAGAGAGTCCTGGTTTATCAAGATGACGGCAGTTAAGGAGGATCTGATCCGCAACAACAATACCATCAACTGGATCCCCGAATCCATCGGAAAGGGACGGTTCGGTGACTGGCTGGAAAATATTCAGGACTGGGGAATTTCCCGTAACCGTTACTGGGGAACGCCTTTAAATGTGTGGGAATGTGAAGACTGCGGCCATATGGAAGCTATTGGCAGCAGGGAGGAGCTGGAAAAATTAAGTGGGAATCCGGCAGCACAGACGGTAGAGCTGCACCGCCCCTATATCGATGAGATCACCTGTAACTGTCCCAAATGTGGAAAAACCATGAAGCGTGTGCCGGAGGTAATCGACTGCTGGTTTGACTCAGGAGCCATGCCCTTTGCCCAGCATCATTATCCCTTTGAAAATAAAGAACTGTTTGAAGCACAGTTCCCGGCACAGTTTATCTCCGAAGCAGTGGATCAGACCCGTGGCTGGTTCTAATCCCTGTTGGCAGAGTCTACCCTGCTGTTTAACAAGGCACCCTATGAAAACGTGATCGTTCTGGGTCATGTGCAGGATGAGAACGGACAGAAGATGAGTAAATCCAAGGGAAATGCAGTGGATCCTTTTGAAGCTCTTAAAACCTATGGAGCAGATGCTATCCGGTGGTATTTTTATATCAATTCCGCTCCCTGGCTGCCCAACCGCTTCCATGGAAAGGCAGTAACAGAGGGCCAGAGAAAGTTCATGGGGACCCTGTGGAATACCTATGCCTTCTTCGTTCTGTATGCCAATATCGATGGCTTTGATGCCACGAAATATACTCTGGAAAAAGATAAGCTTACAGTAATGGATAAATGGCTCTTGTCCAAGATGAATACACTGATTACTGCCGTAGACGGACATCTGGACAACTACCGAATCCCGGAGGCAGCAAGAGCACTGCAGGAATTCGTGGATGACATGAGTAACTGGTATGTGCGCCGGGGCAGAGAGCGTTTCTGGGCAAAAGGAATGGAGCAGGATAAGATCAATGCCTATATGACCCTCTATACTGCGCTGGTGACCGTTTGTAAGCTGGCAGCACCTCTGATTCCCTTTATGACGGAGGAAATCTATCTGAATCTGGTAAAAAGTGTGGATCAGAATGCACCGGAAAGTATTCACTTGTGCGATTATCCGACAGCAGATGCTTCTTACGTGGATAAAGAGCTGGAAGAGAATATGGATGAACTTCTTAAGGTGGTGGTCATGGGCCGTGCCTGCCGTAATGCGGCAAATATCAAAAACCGTCAGCCCATTGGAAAAATGTTCGTTAAGGCTGATTTTACCCTGAGTGAGTTCTTTACGGATATCATTGCGGATGAGCTGAATGTAAAAGAGGTAATCTTTACCGATGATGTAAGAGAGTTTACTACCTATACCTTTAAACCACAGCTGAAAACGGTAGGTCCCAAATACGGCAAGCAGCTGGGAGGAATTCAGAAGACTCTTGCCGAGCTGGACGGAAATACGGCTATGGATGAGCTGAAGGAAAAGGGAGCACTGGTGTTTACCGTAGGAGAAGTAGAAGTCAGTCTGGCCGAGGAGGATCTGCTGATCGCCATGAGTCAGAAGGAGGGCTATGTATCTGAAGCCGACAATAAGGTGACGGTGGTTCTGGATACCAACCTGACCGATGAGCTGGTGGAAGAAGGCTTCGTCTTTGAAATGATCAGTAAGATCCAGACCATGCGTAAGGATTCTGATTTTGAAGTGACCGATCATATCCGGGTGGCAGTCAGTGGAAACGACAAGCTTGCCGGAATCGTAAGGAAGAATCAGGGAATGATCGCTGAAAAGGTACTGGCAGACGAATTCCTGTTTGAAGATACTTTGGAGAACAAGAAAGAGTGGAATGTCAACGGGGAAAATGTTACAATAGGAGTGAACCGTATCTAAGGAAATTTTCGCCAAAGAAAGGCCGCCAGGCGGCAGAATGAGAGGAAAAGCTATGGCACAACAGGTTTCATTAATGAGTAAATTTGACAAAGAACTGTTCAAGAGAAGCGTGCTGTACAATGTAAAAACCCTGTACAGAAAGACGTTGGAGGAGGCTACACCCAAGCAGATTTTTATTGCGGTTTCCTATGCCATCAAGGATGCGATCATCGACCACTGGATGGACAGCCAGAGGGAATACGAAAAGCAGGATCCCAAGATGGTCTACTATATGTCCATGGAATTTCTGATGGGGCGTGCTCTGGGTAATAATATCATCAATCTTCAGGCTTACAAGCCGGTGAAGGAAGCTATGGAAGAGCTGGGGCTGGATCTGAATGTGATCGAGGATCAGGAAGCAGATGCAGCTTTGGGAAACGGAGGCTTAGGAAGACTGGCCGCCTGTTTTCTGGATTCCCTGGCTACCCTTGGCTATGAAGCCTATGGCTGCGGTATCCGCTACCGCTACGGTATGTTCAAGCAGGAAATCCGGGATGGTTTTCAGATTGAGGTTCCCGATGAATGGCTGGAGGATGGGAATCCTTTTGAGCTGAGAAGACCGGAGTATACGAAAGAGGTTAAATTTGGCGGTTATGTCAATGTTCGTGTGGATGAGAAGGGAAGGAGCCATTTTGTCCAGGAGGGCTATCAGTCGGTTATGGCTGTTCCCTACGACCATCCTGTAGTGGGTTATGGAAACGGCATCGTAAATACTCTTCGAATCTGGGATGCGGAGCCTGTCAGCTGCTTCCAGCTGGATTCCTTTGACCGTGGAGACTATCAGAAAGCGGTGGAGCAGGAGAATCTGGCCCGTAACATCGTTGAGGTACTGTATCCTAATGATAACCACTATGCGGGTAAGGAGCTGAGATTAAAGCAGCAGTATTTCTTTATTTCTGCATCTGTACAGCAGGCAGTATCTAAATACATGAAAAATCATACGGATATCCGCAAATTCTATGAGAAGGTTACTTTCCAGTTAAACGATACCCACCCTACGGTAGCAGTAGCAGAGCTGATGCGTATTTTAATGGATGAGTATTTCCTGACCTGGGATGAGGCCTGGGAGGTTACTACCAAAACCTGTGCCTATACCAACCATACCATTATGGCAGAAGCACTGGAAAAATGGCCTATTGAGCTGTTCTCCAGACTGCTTCCCAGAATCTATCAGATCGTGGAGGAGATCAACCGCAGATTTGTTCTCCAGATCGAACAGAAGTATCCGAATAATCAGGAAAAAATCCGTAAGATGGCTATTATTTACGATGGACAGGTGAAGATGGCCCATTTGGCCATTGCATCCGGCTATTCCGTAAACGGTGTGGCAAGGCTGCATACAGAAATTTTGAAGAATCAGGAACTGAAGGATTTCTACGAGATGATGCCGGAGAAGTTCAACAATAAGACTAACGGTATTACCCAGAGAAGATTCCTTCTTCATGGAAATCCCCTGCTGGCTGATTGGGTTACTGCCCATGTGGGTGAGGACTGGATCACCGATCTGCCTAAGATCAATAAGTTAAAGCTCTATGCGGATGACGAAAGGGCACAGCAGGAGTTTATGAATATCAAGTACCAGAACAAGGTGCGTCTGGCCAACTATATTCTGGAGCATAACGGAATTCAGGTAGATCCCCGGTCTATTTTCGATGTACAGGTGAAGCGTCTCCACGAATATAAGAGGCAGCTTTTGAATATCCTGCATGTGATGTATCTGTACAATGAGATCAAAGAGCATCCGGATATGGATTTCCATCCCAGAACCTTTATCTTTGGAGCCAAGGCGGCGGCAGGTTACCATACGGCCAAGCTGACCATTAAGCTGATTAACTCCGTTGCAGATGTGATCAATAATGATGCATCCATCAACGGAAAGCTGAAGGTAGTTTTCATTGAGAATTACCGTGTATCCAATGCGGAGCTGATTTTTGCGGCTGCGGATGTATCTGAGCAGATCTCTACGGCAAGTAAGGAAGCCTCTGGAACCGGTAATATGAAATTTATGCTAAACGGTGCTCTGACCATCGGAACCATGGATGGTGCCAATGTGGAGATCGTAGAAGAGGTGGGAGCAGAAAATGCTTTTATCTTCGGATTAAGCTCTGACGAAGTAATCAATTATGAAAATCATGGTGGCTACAACCCCATGGATATTTTCAATAACGATGCAGATATCCGGAAGGTATTGATGCAGCTGATCAACGGAACCTATTCCCACGATACGGAGTTGTTCCGTTCCCTGTACAATTCTTTGCTCAATACCCAGGAGACCGGCGTAGCAGACCGCTATTTTATTCTGAAGGATTTTAAGACTTATGCAGAAGCCCAGAGAAGGGTGGAGAAGGCTTATCTTGATGAAAGGGGCTGGGCAAAGAGTGCCATTATGAATGTGGCCTGCTCCGGCAAATTTACCTCTGACAGAACCATCCAGGAGTATGTAGACGAGATCTGGCATCTGGATAAGGTAGTCATCCCCGAGAAGGTAGAAAAGGAAGAGAAGGCGGGGGTTCTTGGGCTGAAGAAGTAGGACTCTGAGGGGACGCCAAAAAGGAAGCCTGTCCTGCCAGAGATTATATCGAGAAAGGATGATAAGTAAGAGAGTCGCAGCACTGTTGGTGCTGCGGCTCCTTTTTTAGTGTACACCTGGCGACATACGTTTCCAATAGATACGAGTTTTAAATCCGCTTCTTAAAGAATTCTTTTATTATTCGTTCGCTCAAGAAGATAGTCAATGCTTACATGATGATAGTCGGCGATGGCAATTAATATATTTGTGGGGATATCCCGGGTGCCGTTTTCATAATGTGAATATGCACGTTGGGAGATATTCAGTTTTTTGCTTAAATCAGTTTGTGTTAAATCTGCATCTTCCCGCAGGTCACGTATTCTTGGATACATCACGTTATTCCTTTTTTCTTCAATGATAAATCAGCCCATATTGTTCTATTGACATATAGAACAATATGGGCTAAACTTAAAAAGTTGATACATTAATACAAAGGAAAAGGAGAGAGAAGAATGAAAAGAGGACAGAATATGGGGATCAGAAGACGGGCTGCAATTGCTGTGGCTGTTCTGTGCCTGGCTTTGTTAGGAATCGGTTGCGGTTCCAAAGAAAATGGAAAAAGTGAAGCTGAGGCAAATGGAGCAGTAGCTGAAGAGAGTAAGGAGGAAGCTGCCACTCCGGATTTGCAGACAATGGAGGAAGTAAGCAATGCAGAAACTGTTCCTGCAACAGAAGAAGAGACACTGACTCCTGTGTTTAAGGAAGAAGACTGGCAATTTATTCTTTGTGATTACTGGAATAATGACCTTCCTTTTTTCGGCTTTAATTTTAGGGAAGTTCCGGATGAAATTGAGTTTCATGGGATAACAGCAGGAAGTGAAAGTTATAAATTTTATGAAGAGAAGATTACCCTTCCGGATTCTTTGGAGAGCAGGCAGTATAGTTTGTATTTTTATGATTATAAATATCCCCTCAGCAGAAAGGGAGATGCCAATTTGAGAAATCCCTATGCTATTGTTGTGAGACAAATGCCTCCAAATGATCCCGTGGATACGTCAATGGATGAAAAAAAGGCTGATTTGAATACTTACTGGGGAATGGCAGAAGTATATTATGAAGAAGAATCTGATACAGAATATGCCATTTTAAATATTGAGAGTATTGAGAGCCTTACCGGAAAATATGTAGTTAGAATATCATGCAGTCCTATGCTGCAAGCAGCAGAAATACAATACAGGGGCTATCTGGAAAAACGTCTGCCTGCTATGCTTACACCTACATCTGAAGAAGCAATATCATCTTCCGAAGATGAAATACCGGCTGTTGAAAGCGAAGAGGGAAACAGTCAGGATTGACTGGAGAGAAACTTAATTTAGAGAAACGCTGATTAAAATACCTTCCCCCAATACCGCCTTGTGGATTTGCAGGGCGGTATTTTTGTGGAGAATTTTTTATATATTGACTGTATACTTCTTTGGAAGTATAATGATAAAAAATAACTCTAAAGAAGTATGGAGAATTGGAAATGGGTAAATTAATTTTGTATCATGGATCCCCTGAGATCGTTAGAACCCCGATATTGGGCAAGGGTAAATCCTACAATGATTATGGTAAAGGGTTTTACTGTACTGAGCAATTGGAGCTTGCAAAAGAATGGGCCTGTAGTGAAAGCACAGACGGATATGTTAATCAATATGAAATAGATACCGAAGGCCTTTCTATTTTGCAGCTTTCGTCCGATGAGTACACAATCCTGCACTGGCTGGCTTTACTTGTGCAGTATCGTAAATTTCGTATTTCCACACCGGTGATGAAACGAGGAGTGGATTTTTTGAAAGAGCAGTTTCTGCTTGATTTAGAGTCCTATGATGTAATTGTGGGGTATCGTGCAGATGATTCTTATTTTTCATTTGCCAGAGCCTTTGTCAATAACGAAATTTTCCTCACACAGCTCTCTTATGCCATGCGGCTTGGCAAACTGGGTGAGCAGTTTGTGTTGAAAAGTGCTGCCGCTTTTGAAAAAATTAAATTTATCTCTCATGAAATTGCAGACAGCACGAAGTATTATGCAAAGAGAAAAGCCAGGGATGATGAAGCAAGAGCAGCTTTTGGTGCAGGACTCGGGAGGGATGATTTAAACGGATTGTATATGAGAGATATTATCCGCCAGGAGGTACAGCCAAATGATCCACGCTTACGATAACCAGTATCTTGATGATGCAATGAAGTGTCTTGGGGAAGCTATGGACTATGCTGCCAATAGCTGTGGGATGAATATGGATACCTTCCTTGAGCTGTTTATCGGTACAGGTTATGCAGAACAATTCGCTGCAGGTGTCCCTAAATATGTTTCGGGAGTATCGGGAACAGAGCTTGTCATGGATGTTCTTATCCGGTCAGGATCGGATATGGATTTTCCACCAGTACAGGTTGACTATGATTATCCGCCACAGTATTGGTGCGGGTGGATTCTGGCGTACTATCAATGGTATACCGAACGTAGTTTTAAGGAGATTCAAAAGCATATTTCCATGGAGGAGATTGAAAGGCTGTATCCAACTCTCCATGAGGCATCCAAAGAGAAGTTCGTAGATACGGTTAATCGCATGATTCGAAAAAAGAATCTTCCCACGCGTCTGCAGACACAGCGTAAGATCAGTGGTTATTCCCAGCGGGAGCTGGCTGAAAAGGCAGGTGTTAATCTGCGTACTTTACAGCAGTATGAGATTCGGGCTAAGGACATCAATAAAGCTGCCGGCATTACGCTTCTGTCTCTTGCAAAGGCCCTGGGATGCCGTATAGAAGATCTATTGGAATATGATAGTGGTGAGATTAAGGAAGAAGATGAAAAGGGGTCGTAGTACTTGACATAATATTCAAAACTTCGTACAATACTATTAGAAGATACAGCGCGCTGTATCCGGTGGGCTAACACCATAATCCGAAATACTTGTTGGACGAATGTGCCAAAGCCTACAGGCAACGGAAAAACCTGAAGCTTTGCTGGGCGAATGTACCAGCCGCCACTGGACAATAGAAAAATTAGCCATGAAAAGAGAGTACGTAACACTGCGGTATTATGGCTCTCTTTTTAAGCATAATTTTTCACGATAAATGATAAAGATGGGTGGACAGGCAAAAACCCCTGTCCGCTCTTGCATTCCCGTCCCTCCTTCGCTATAATATTTAAGAATGTGCATAACTATTCAGGACAGCATAAATATTTATAAATAGGCCGTGAAAGCTTGCTTTCAACAGCTGACAGGGTAGAGCAACAGCGGTATAAGGAGGAAAAGAATGATTCAGTTATTGAATGGCGGAGCCTATCTGGTGAATGGTACGGATATCATTCCTGATAGCGCATCCGCAGCAGAGGAGATCAAGAGTAAGACCGGTAAGGTGATCTCTAAAGAAGAAGCAGCAAAAGAGACCATTGCTTACGGAATTTTAAAAGAACATAATCAGTCAGGAAATATGGAGAAGCTGCAGATCAAATTCGATCAGCTTTGTTCCCACGATATCACCTTTGTGGGAATCATCCAGACGGCAAGGGCATCAGGATTGGAGAAATTTCCTATTCCCTATGTACTGACCAACTGCCACAATTCCCTTTGTGCAGTAGGGGGAACCATTAACGAAGATGATCATATGTTTGGTTTAAGTGCAGCCAAAAAGTACGGCGGAATCTATGTGCCCCCCCATCAGGCGGTTATTCACCAGTATGCCCGCGAAATGATGTCCGGAGGAGGAAGAATGATCCTGGGTTCCGATTCTCATACCCGCTATGGTGCCCTGGGCACTATGGCCATGGGTGAGGGAGGACCGGAGCTGGTAAAACAGCTTTTAAGCCAGACCTATGATATCAATATGCCCGGTGTGATCGGTATTTATCTGACCGGTGAACCCATGAAGGGAGTGGGCCCTCAGGACGTTGCTCTGGCCATTATCGGAGCCGTATTCGATAACGGATATGTAAAAAATAAGGTGATGGAGTTCGTAGGACCCGGTATCAGCTCCCTGAGCGCTGATTTCCGTATCGGTATCGACGTAATGACCACCGAGACCACCTGCCTTTCCTCTATCTGGAGAACGGACGATGAGATCAGGGAGTTCTTTGAAATTCATGGAAGAGCGGAGGCCCATAAGGAACTGAACCCGGGTGAGGTTGCTTACTATGACGGAATGGTTGTGGTAGAACTCGACAAGATCAAACCCATGATCGCCATGCCTTTCCATCCCAGCAATGTTTACACCATTGAAGAAGTGAATGCCAATCTGAAGGATGTACTTGCAGAAGTGGAAAAAAGAGCCATGGTAAGCCTGGATGGTGCTGTAGAATATTCTTTACAGGATAAGATCAGAAACGGTAAGCTTTATGTGGAGCAGGGAATCATTGCAGGCTGTGCCGGAGGCGGATTTGAAAATATCTGTGCAGCGGCAGATATCCTGAAAGGAAAATACATCGGTGCAGATGAGTTTACCTTAAGTGTATATCCTTCTTCCACACCTATTTATATGGAGCTGATGAAAAACGGCTGTGCAGCTACCCTGCTGGAGACAGGAGCCATCTTAAAGACGGCCTTCTGCGGCCCCTGCTTCGGTGCCGGTGATACCCCTTCCAACAATGGCTTCAGTATCCGTCATAATACCAGAAACTTCCCTAACCGTGAGGGAAGTAAGCTGCAGAACGGACAGATTTCCTCCGTGGCATTAATGGATGCCCGTTCCATTGCGGCAACCGCAGCAAATAAAGGTTATCTGACCTCTGCCACAGAGTATGATGGAACCTTTGGTACTTATAAATACCATTTTGATGCTAATATTTATGCTAACCGTGTATTCGATTCCAAGGGAGTGGCAGATACAGAAGTGGAAGTAAAATTAGGGCCCAATATCAAAGACTGGCCTGCAATGTCTGCTTTACCGGAGAATCTTCTTCTGCAGGTGGTTTCCGAGATCCACGATCCGGTAACCACAACCGATGAGCTGATTCCTTCCGGAGAGACCTCTTCCTATCGTTCCAATCCTCTGGGACTGGCAGAGTTTGCCCTTTCCAGAAAAGACCCTAAATATGTGGGTCGTGCAAAGGAGATTCAGATTGCCCAGAAGGCAGTGATGGAAGGAAAATGTCCTCTGGAGGCTAAGCCTGAACTGAAAGAGATTATGGCTGTGGTGCAGACGAAATTCCCCCAGGCCGGAGAAGGCAATATGGGCTTTGGTTCCACCATTTTTGCCGTAAAACCGGGTGACGGTTCAGCCAGAGAGCAGGCTGCAAGCTGCCAGAAGGTATTGGGAGGCTGGGCAAACATTGCCAATGAATATGCTACCAAGAGATACCGTTCCAACCTGATCAACTGGGGAATGCTTCCCTTTATTATTGAAAAGGGAGAATTACCATTTAAAAATCTGGATTACCTTTTCTTCCCCCAAATCCGTCAGGCTGTGGAGAATAAGGACAGCGTGATCAAGGCCTATGCCATCAAGGACGGAAGCCTTGTTGAATTTGAAATGACTTTAGGAGAGCTGACCGATGAAGAGCGTCAGATCATCCTGAAGGGCTGCCTGATCAATTACAATCGGGTGTAAAAAAAAGAATTTGTGGAAAACTACCTCCTATGACCAGTAGGAGGTTTTTTCATGAGAGATTTATTTTATGGCTGGTATCTGAAATGTCAGTCTGAGACAAACACCCTGGCGGTGATACCGGCTTTTCACCAGTCAGGACAAAAGCGATGCTGTTCCATTCAGGTGATTACCAATGAGGCTGCCTGGAGGGTTTTTTATCCGGAACATTATTTTTATCATATGGGCAGCAAAATGATGATCGGAAAAAATTCTTTTGGAAAAAGGGGAATGAAGCTGAATATACACAAGCCAGACCTCTGCCTGGAAGGGGAGTTGGCTTTTGGAGCACTTACGCCGCCCGGCTATGATGTTATGGGACCCTTGGCCTATGTGCCCCTACTGGAATGTCGGCACATGGTATGGAGTATGAACCATTTGGTATGGGGAAGGGTCAGGATTAACCAGAAGGAATATTTTTTTCATCGGGCTCGGGGATATTGGGAGGGAGACCGGGGGACCTCCTTTCCCAAAGAGTATCTTTGGACACAGTGCAGCTTTCCCGCAGGCTCAGTTATGCTCTCTATGGCGGATGTGCCGGTGGCAGGGATTCATCTGACCGGTGTACTTGCAGTGATCTGGAGGCAGGGGAAGGAATACCGGCTGGCTACCTATCTGGGAGCCAGAGTAGAGGCCGTTGGAAAGCATTACATTCGTGTTACGCAAGGGGATATGGAGCTGGAGGTGTGCCTGAAGGAAGGTAAGGGAAAAAGTCTGGACGCACCGGTTAGAGGGAAAATGGAGCGCAAAATACAGGAGAGCATAGAAGGAAGAGCCTTTTATCGTTTTCGTAAAGGGGGAAGTGTTTTGTTTGCCTTTGAAACCAGCCGTGCATCCTTTGAATATGAGTATGTATGAGTTTTGCAAAGATTTTCCCAACATTTTTCTAGCATAAAGATGAATAGTTACGATGAATTAATGAAAAGAAGATCCCGGCGCCTACAGGGCAGCCGGAATTTTTTCGGTGATCAGAATATCCATACAATGCTTATGGGGAATGCCACCACTGCTGCAGTCAAAAATCACTTCTTCATTTGCATGAAACAGCCAGTCGTGATAGTAAGAAAAAAGCTCACCGGACAGCCAGGGGGGGAGTGTCGGCTTCGACAGGCTCCTGGTCAGGTGGAGGTGTCAGGAAAGGCTTGTCCACAAATACATTGAGCACATTGATCCCGTTCAGGGAGGTATGATCCTTGAGAGCCTGAAGGAATTTTTTTCTATAAGCCGGAGGAAGGTAGTGGAGGACTCCGCTGCTGTAAATAATATCAAAAGTACTATCCGGGCAGTATTCCAGAAGATCTGCTTTGAAAAAATGAACATCTGCCTGATTCAGCTCTGCCAGCCTGCGGGCTTTTTCCAGGCCGGCATCTGCTACGTCAAAGGCAGAGATCTGGTATCCGTTTTTTGCCAGAAAAACAGCATCCTTTCCTTCGCCGCAGCCGATATCCAGAACCCTCCAGGGCTTTATGGGAGGCTTCAGCTTCATAATGCGGTAGCATAAATCGTTGGGAATGATTCCCCAGTAATAGTCTTTTTCCTGGTATCGGTTTTCATAATCAGTCCGGGGAAGAGGCTGATATCCCAGCAGGGCATCTGTGGAGCAATTGAGGATGGAAGCAAGACTGGGAAGCAGGGAAATATCCGGAGCTGCTGTGCCCTTTTCCCATCGGGATACGGCCTGAAAGGAAATATGTAAGTGGTCTGCAAGGTTCTGCTGGGTATAGCCCAGCTCTTTTCTTTTTTGGGAAATAAAATTACCAATAGTATTATCCATTAGCTGGTCTCCTTTTACTTATATTAGCCTGGCTATGACTGGTTACTATGTTATCAGTAAATGCAGTGGTTAGACAATAAACAGCCTGTTGAATTTGGAAAAAAGCTTCAACCGAGGGTTGAATTTTGCTTATCACGGCTAAGGGCCTCGATAGTTATTTTTGCTCCTGTAAAATCAGAAAGATAAAAAAGTTTCCATTTATAACTCCGACAGTTTTATGATAGTATTACGTTAATCATATGATATTCCGATCTATTGGTGTAAGCCGTCTGTAATCATTTCTTTAGAAAATCCTATGCGAACAAATCAATTTAAGGCAGAAGATTTTCTGAAGGAATTAAGGAATTTTGCCAGAGTTTTTGGAAGCAAACCGGAGGGAGGTCGTGGCAATGAGTATCTTTGAATATGATCATGAGAAGGAGATGAAATTATATAGGAAGGCCGAACGGGAGGTTGCGCTTGAAGAAGGGTTAAAGGAAGGCCGGGAAAAAGGATTGAAAGAAGGCCGTGAGGAAGCCCGTATAGAAGCACTTAGCATACTGGTTGCATCTCTCAGGAAATATCTTCCGGACGTTGAAGCGGTTTTCAGGGAAGTTACTGGATATGAAGAATACAGGAATTGTTCCAGAGAACAGGTTTTAAAGCTTTATAAAGGTGAAAAATAAGAAAACAGGTAAGTATTCGGGACGAGCTCGAAAATACCAAAAATACCAGTGGTCTGCTTTAAAAGGGCAGATCATTTGTTGTATAATTTAAGAGTATAAGGTTTGAAAAGTACTCTGGGTGGATTGCACTATGATGAATCGAAAAGAATTGTTGAATGATAAAGATATGATCAAATTGCTTCATTATACGTATAGGGATGTGGAAGCAGATGATGCTACTGCATAGAAATGAATCACCCACTGAATAGTTACATAAATCATTTCAATTAAGTACGAGGAAAAGATAATATGAAACAACCAAATCCTCTGGGTTATGCTCCAATAGGCAGGCTGATCGCCCGCTTTGCCATACCCTCTATCATCAGTATGCTGGTCAGTGCAGCTTATAACATAACGGATCAGATTTTTATCGGTCATGTGGTAGGCATGCTGGGAAATGCGGCAACCAATGTGGCTTTTCCCACAGTAATCATGACTACGGCTTTTGCACAGCTGGTGGGAGTGGGGACAGCCGCTAATTTCAATATTCATATGGGTGGAAAAGAAGAAGAGGAAGCCAAAAAATTTGTGGGAACAGGGCTGACGGCTATGCTTCTGGCAGGTATTCTGGTGGGCGGATGTATACTGTTGTTTAAAACACCGATCCTTTTGTTTTGCGGGGCTACAGGGAATGTTCTGCCCTATGCCAGTGAATATCTGGGAATCACGGCACTGGGACTGCCCTGCCTGCTCTTTACCAATTCCAGCAGTAATCTGATCCGGGCAGATGGAAGCCCCTCTTACTCTATGCTTTGCAATGTATCAGGGGCATTGCTGAATATTGCGTTGGACTGGCTGTTTATGGTGGTTTTTCCATGGGGGATACAGGGAGCAGCCATAGCTACCGTTATCGGTCAGGCAGTTTCCTTTCTGCTGTGCCTGATTTATTTTCCACGGTTTAAGACCTTTAGGATCAGGGAGGAAATGCTGGGAATCCGTTTCCATTATTTTAAACAGATTCTCCGACTGGGAGTTTCCAATTTTATCAACCACAGCATGATGATGGTGGTCAATATCGTATTGAATAACAGCCTCAAGCATTATGGAAGCTTCACTTTGTACGGCAGCGATATTCCTCTGGCAGTGGCCGGCGTGATTGCTAAGCTGAACAGTATTCTGACGGCTTTTGCAGTGGGACTTTCTCAGGGGTGTCAGCCAATCTGGGGCTTCAATATGGGAGCAAAAAATTATTTCCGGGTAAAAGAGGCTTACAAAAAGGCCGCTGTAGTGGCTCTGGCCATCAGCATGACGGCATTTGTACTGTTTCAGACCTTCCCGCGGCAGATCACAGGGATTTTCGGTACCGGAGAGGAGCTTTATTTCCAGTTTGCCGAACAGTATCTGCATACCTATATGCTGATGGTTTGTGTATTTGGTATACAGCCCATGACCATCAATTATTTTACGGGGATTGGACAGATGAAGCAGGGAATTTTTATTTCCCTGTCCCGACAGGGGCTGTTTCTCGTTCCTCTATTGTTGATCCTGCCTCTGAAATTCGGTCTGGACGGAGTACTGTATGCCGGTCCCATTGCAGATTTTTCAGCTTTCCTGCTTTCCGTAACGATGGTATATTTCAGCTTTAAGAAGCTGGACAGACTGGAGCAGGACAAACAGGTGGTTGGATAACTGCAGAAGAAAAATAGAGTAGAAAGTGAAAGGCGAATTATACAAATGAAAAAGCAATCTATAATCAAAATTATCACAACCATACTGGCGGTGGCCCTGGCTGCCTGTGCTTATTGGAAAGAGACGGGAAGCATTCAGGAAACCTTGGGAAAGCAAATAGAAGAGGCAGAGGTACGAGCAGAGAATCCAGATGAGCCTTCGGAAATCAAAGCAGAAGAGAATTCCGGAGAAGGTAGCAAAAAAGCAGAGGATACAGCGGAAAACAAAACAGAAGTGGATGAATTAAAGACAGATGTAGATGATGCGAAGTCTGGTAAATCGGGAGAGGCAAAAGACGGATCAGATGGAGAAAAGAAAGTCCAACAGGAAGAAGGCAGTGTGTGGGTAGAAAATATCCCTGAAATCGTCAATGAAGCTGCTACCTACACCGGCACAGAACCCCTGGAAATCATCCGGTTTTCGGTTTCCGATCCTGAGAATGCAGAACAGCTTTCTACAGAGAGTAAAAGCTTTGGCTTTGGTGCTGCAAAGGAAGGCAAGCCCAGTCAGCTTACGGTGGATAACCAGACTTATTTTGACAGCCTTGAGAGGGGAGTGCTGGCCTGGGATAACCGCACGGAAGAAAAGGTATTGTACCTTACCTTTGACTGTGGATATGAATATGAGAATCTTACGGCAGATATGCTGGATGTGTTAAAAGAAAAGGAGGTTTCGGCAGCCTTTTTCTGTACCCTGGATTATCTGGAAACGGCACCACAGGTGGTTAAAAGAATGATCGATGAGGGGCATATTGTGGGAAATCACAGCACTACCCATCCGGCAGACTCGGCAGCCCTGTCCCGGGAAGAAATGGCCTGGGAAATTCTGGGAGTGGACAATTATCTGCGGGCAAATTTTGGCTATACCAGTTCCTATTTTCGTTTTCCGGCTGGGGTATACTCAGAAAATGCCCTGGATCTGGTTGATGATGTGGGCTTCAAAAGTGTATTTTGGTCTCTGGCCAATGCGGATTGGGATCCAAAGGATCAGCCGGGAGTAGAGAAGTCCTTTAAAACCATAACGGAGCGCCTCCATCCCGGAGCAGTAATTCTTTTACATACCACTTCTCCAGATAATGCAGCAATTCTGGCTGATTATATTGACTATGCCAGACAGCAGGGTTATACTTTCCGTTCTCTGGACGAGTATCCCTGGGACTAATATGTGGATACGTTGATTTTAGGATAGTGGGGATTGGTCCACCTGTACATTAAGGCAGATCATTCCGGTGGGGCAGATATTCCATAAATTTTTTGACCGCAAGAGAAGCAGAGTCTTTAGTTTTTACCACGAATCCAATCTGCTGATAGGCCGGAACATCCAGAGGCTTGGCGAGGATGCGATAGGGAATACGTTTTAAGATCAATCGGGGAAGGATGCTGACCCCCAGACCACTTTCTACCATGGACATGACGGCATAATCATCCCAGGTGGAAAGATCGTCCTGTTCAGGCAGCTGCCATGTATTCGGCAATGGTGATTTTCAATAAAAAGGCCAGTGAGATCGGAGGGATGGTTTATGGTACTTCCCGAAAATTCCGTGATTGACCATATCGTCTTTCATGGGAAATGATCAGCGATTATTTTTTTCTCACAGGTAAAGTATTTTCCATAATATGGTTCAGGAATAACCACATAGGGGTGATTTTGGATTTCAAGAGCCTGACGGATTTCCATAATCTGATTAAGGTAGAAGCCTTTTTCAAAGGGCTGTTCATGCTCTGTACAGAATTTAATGGACAGAGCAGACAGCCCCAACAGCTTTCTTAAAAATAAAATCTGTTTGTTGGACAGATGTTTGTTCCGGATCAGGAGTGTATATGATGTGTCGTCCGTTTCACAGGGAGCAAAGAAGCTGGCACCAATACAGGAATCACCGCAATGCATACATTCTATGAAGAGGCAGGGGCCATCCAGCCAGTTTTTCACTTTTTTCTGTCCGCAGATCCGGCAGACAGAGAATTGAGGCTTTTGTTGGCGGATACAGTCTTTACAACAATCTGTTTTTTCGGTTGGAAAAGTTGTTTTATCTTTCATTCATGTATCTCCGGGGCAGGTCGTCAGGATCTCAAAGGCATGCAAAAAATTTTTTTCCACATCTATAGGGTTCATAGGTTCACAGCAAATATCACTCAGTATGCGTTTATACCGTTCATTGATTTCCTCCGGCATAAGAAACTTAAATTCAAAGGACAGCATATCGTCGTCGATCTCTTTGATCTGTCCAAGCTCTTCGGCAGTCAGAGGCTGCGAAAAATATTTTGTCCAGACGGCAGACTGTACTTTTGTTTCTGCTTCTCTGTATATGGGTAGCTGTTGTTTCACCGGTCTGGTGATATCGGAAAGATAAGCTTCGCTGGCATCATGCAAAAGGCAGCCAAGCTGTACCCTGCAGGATAAGTCTCTGGCAGCTGCTTCTCTGGCACAGGCCAGAGAGTGCTGGCCCACGGAATAGAAAAATTTTACATGGCCGTTTCCTCTGCACAGCAGAGAAAGGGCGTGAGCAATATCCTGAATATCAATTGCATCTGTTTCCGGATGAAAAGGATCGAGATGTCTGCCGGAAAAAAGAGTAATATAGGTCATTGAAATCTCCTCGCGTTTGTGAAAAAGAAGGAATAGTCGGCTTCTACTGCATAATCAGGTATTTTGTATAAGCATGTGCATATAGGGAAGCCTGAAAGCAGAGGCTTATCTGCCCAAAACCATGATGCAGGGCTAAAAAGCAGATGGTTGGGCAGATAGGAAAATGAATAAACTTCAATTTATATGCTGAATGATCATACAAATGGGCCATTGTAGCAGATAGAATTAAGAATTTGCAGGTTTATATATGCTTATTTGAACAGATCCAGTGCAGAATCAGCAGATAAAAATAAGGTTTTACAAGTATATATATGCTGATTTGAGCAGATCCAGCGCCAATTCAGCGGATAAAAACCGGCGGGGGATCCACCTCGTGTTTTCCCAGATGCTTTTCCATCCAGACCATATCGTACCAGCGGTCAAATTTGTAGCCATATTGATGAAACTCTCCGATCAGCTGATAGCCCAGTCGCTTATGAAAGTGGATGCTGTCATGGGTAAGATGCTCATCCTCAGTTTTGCTGTAAGCGATGCAGGCATAGAGATTCTGGATGTTCTGCCGGATCAGGATGCTTTCCAGAGCCTCATAGAGCTTCCGCCCCAGGCCTGAGAGCTTCTGATCCTGACGGATATATATGGTGGTTTCCACAGCCCAGTCATAGGCAGGCCGTGCTTTAAAGGGGCCGGCATAGGAAAATCCTAAGATCTCGCCATTTTTTTCAGCTACCAGGTAGGGGTATTTTTCCAGGATGCATAGAATCCTGCTTTCAAATTCCTCTAAAGAAGGAGCTTCATATTCGAAGGTGATAGCGGTGTCCCTGGCATAGGGGGTGTAGATAGACAAAAGCTGTGGTGCATCCTGCAAAGCTGCAGTACGGATAATAAAGTCATTCATGTATGCTGCCTCCAGTAAGGATAATAAAGTCATTCATGTCTGCTGCCTCCAAACGTAATAGTAGCATAGAAGGTATGGGCTGTAAATGCCGTCGGCTCTTGAAATCCTCTCTAAAGTTTCCCCCGGCCTGACCGATATAATAAGTACATGAAAGCCCACTGGCCAGGGCTTTTCATGAATAGAAGGCAGAACCACGGAAGGTGCCTAAAGAGTAAATGGATTTACTTTTTTGTGTGCCTTTTTTTATTTGGATAAACAGGGAGGGGAAAACAGATAAAGGACCACTGCCGAAGAAAGATGAGGGTTAGGATT
The DNA here is from genome assembly GCA_017439665.1 of Lachnospiraceae bacterium. GTDB lineage: Bacteria > Bacillota > Clostridia > Lachnospirales > Lachnospiraceae > SFDP01. The sequence goes on along the minus strand of JAFSIS010000006.1, from coordinate 21,102 downwards.
ACTTGAAAATTGATTCTTCTGTAATAGGAATGGAATCCGCCAGGACTTATGAGTCCGCCACAACAAGGACGTTATCTTATCGAATGAGTCGGGTAAGTACAGCAGCCCAGAGTGCTGCCGAAGAAGACACTAATATGGAAGATAATCTGGAAAATACGAAGGAAGAGACAGAAAACAGCATCAGTGATATCCAAGACCGGCTTGCCGGAACGGGAAGTCTGTTTCGTCTCAATACTATCAATCCCCAGGAAGAGCTGGCAGAAGCCGTAAAACGGATTCGGGAAGAAAGTATAGTTTACCTGTGGAGACTGTTATTTGGTGACCGTGCCAAGGATCTGGCAAAACGGCTGGGCATAGGAGAAATCCAGGGAGCCAATCCAGGTCAGGTGCCGGGAAGTGTTTCTTCAGCGAGCACGGATGGATCGGCAGGCTTCGAGATCGTTGCCAGGGAAGAAATCTGTTATGAGGAAAAGGAAAGTACCAGCTTTTCCACCACAGGAACGGTGAGAACTGCAGACGGAAGAGAGATCACTTTTGATCTGGAAGTGGGAATGAGCCGCAGCTTTTCCAGGTATGTCAGCCGGGAAAGCGTACTAAAGCCAAAGATGTGCGATCCGCTGGTGATCAATCTGAATGGAAATATTGCAGAGGTTTCTGATCAGAAATTTTTCTTCGACCTGGATGGAGACGGAAGGGAAGAGGAAATCTCCAGGCTTAAGAAAGACAGCGGTTATCTGGCACTGGATCTGAATAAAGACGGACAGATCAATGATGGTACAGAGCTGTTTGGAACCAGATCCGGAGATGGCTTTGCTGATCTGGCAAAGTATGATGAGGATGGAAACGGCTGGATCGATGAAAATGATGCCATATGGGATAAGCTGCAGATCTGGATACAGCAGGAGGACGGAAGCTCCCGGCTTTACCAGCTGAAGGAAAAGGGAGTAGGAGCAATCTGCCTGCAGAATGCTTCCACTAATTTCACCCAGAGAGGAAGCAGCGGTGAGGTGAATGCAGCCATCCGAAGCACAGGAATTTTTTTGTACGAAAGCGGATTGGCAGGAACCATACAGCATCTGGATCTGGCGGTAAATCATCTCTCTGCAATGGCATAAATATTTACAGGGGTACATAGACTTTAGACAGAAAGGATGTGACCCCATGAACAGTTTAAGAGCAAATAGAACAAAAAGAAGAACGGTGGGGAAATACTTCCTGGCTGTTCTTCTTTTTTTCCTTCTTTTTCCTTATTTGATCAGCCTGATAAAAAAAGGAGGCAAAGAAGAGGTAGTGGCTGCAGAATATATCAGCGACACCTGGATAGAAGCGGACAGGCTCTGGGGAAAGGAAAGAATTCCTCTGGAAGAATATCTGGTGGGGATGATGGCGGCTACCGTTCCTCTGGACTATGAGGAGGAGACCTTAAAGGCCCAGGCCGTTATGTTGCGCTCCTGGTGCTACAGCCTGGCAAAAAAACAGCAGGGAGTAGATATGATCCCGGCTGCCGGGCTGGAGGGAATCTGGCTGTCAGAGGATCAGTTAAGGAGAGTCTGGGGAGAAAATTATGAAGCCAACAGGGAAACTATTCAAAAAATTCTTAAGGAAACTGAGGGAATGGTTCTGATCCGGCAGGAACAGATCATCGCACCACCCTTTTTTCGCCTCAGTAATGGGAATACAAGGGCAGTGGAGGAATATCAGACCCATGTGGAAAAATGGGCCTATTTACAGTCACTTTCCTGTCCTCAGGATGTGGAGTCGGAAGAATACTTAAGCAGGGTGGAGGTACCGAAAAAGAAATTTGAAAAAAAGGTAGGGGAGCTGCTGGAGGTAAGCTCCTGGAAGCTGGATAAGATCATCCTGCACAGGGACAGAACGGATTATGTGAAAGTGGTGGAAATCAGTGGTAAACGGATACCGGGGGAGGAATTCCGCCATGCCTTTGGACTGGCCTCCTCCTGTTTCACCCTGGAAAAGCAAAATGACATAATTGTCATAAAAACACGAGGAATAGGGCACGGATTCGGATTTTCCCAATACCAGGCCAATGAGCTGGCAAAGCAGGGGCAGACCTACAGGCAGCTGCTGGAATATTTTTTTTCGGAAATTTCCATTGAACGATTTTGAATCATGGAAGGAATGATGATCGTAGAAATGCCAGGCAGTAAGGCGAAGTTGTAACTGTTGAGAAACAGTATTCTGTGAAGACTGAACAGTTACGAAAAGTTTAGAAATGGAGTATAAAGCGGACAGGAAAGGAAAAACTAAGGAAAAAAGGAGGAAGACACGATGAAGCGTAGAAGGAGAAGAAATCAAAAAAGAGAGAGAGCCATCATGTTAATGTCCAGTCTGCTGGTGCTTACTGCCCTGACCATGACTGGTGTCTATGTAAAAGAACGAAATAAAGTAAATCAGGATTATGTTGTGGACTTGTCCCAGCTGCAGGATGAGGAAGCCGAAGAGCTGGCAGAAGGAACTGAAGCTGATGTGCCGGGCAGCCAGCTGGTAACCTCCAACAGAGTAGAAAATCCTGCTTCCGGTACGGAAGAGTCTCTGTATTCCTGGTTGACCAGTGAGGAAGAACAGCTGGTGGAAGCAGAGGATGGAGCAGAAACCTTAGAAACAGATCAGACAGAGGAGGAGCAGACCACAGAAGCTGCACCTGAGGAGGAGCTGACTTTTCCCGAAGGAGAAACACTGACCTGGCCTGTGGTGGGAAATGTGCTGATTGGCTACAGCATGGATAAGCCGGTTTACTTTGCCAGCCTTGAGCAGTATAAGGTGAATCCGGGAATCGTGATCCAGGCCACAGAGGGGCAGCAGATCAATGCGGCAGCTAAAGGGAGAGTGACCGAAATCGTCAAAGAGGAGGAAACCGGAAATACCATTTACATGGATATCGGAAGCGGCTACCAGGCAGTATACGGGCAGCTTACCAATATTCAGGTAAAGGAAGGCGATCTGGTGGAAAAGGGTGCCTATATGGCAGACGTGGCGGCTCCCACAAAATATTACAGTGTAGAAGGCTGCAATGTCTACTTTGCCCTGCTTAAGGACGGTGTACCCCAGGATCCTATGGGAAAACTGAATTAAGGAAAGCCGGGCTTTACCGGGAGGAAAGTTTTCTGTATAATACGAAAGAAGAAGTAAGGGAGGACAAAACGTGCGAATAAAGGTCTGGCTGTCAATTGTGTTGTGTATAAGTATGCTGACCGGGTGTTCCTTTTCGCCTCGCAGTCTCTTTGGGCTGACAGGTGGAAACGATAGGGATTCTCTGGGATTGACACCGGACTTTTCCTATGTCTACGAGGAGCAGACCCCTAATATCCTGGTGAATCAGATCGGTTATCAGCCGGAGGCCGGTAAGGTGGCCATTTTTCAGGGAGAAGAACTGAATTCTGCTTATTCGGTATATGATGCGGCTACCGAAGAGGTGGTTTTTTCAGGAATCTTAAAGGAAGCTTCTCTTACAAAAAATACGAAAGAAGAGGAAAAGAACCTTCTTTACCTGGCAGATTTTACCGGTCTTAAACAGGAGGGAGAATATTATCTTTATCATGAAGATCTGGGCTATTCCTATACCTTTGTGATTAAAGAGAACTTATATGAGCAGCTGGAGGAGCATCTGCTTAAGCAATTGGCAGAGGAAAACCGGGATACAGCTTCTCTCTGCTATCAACTGGCAGGGCTGCTGTTGACCCTGGAGCTCTATTCCGGGCAGATAGACAATCATGAGGAAGTACACCAGATTCTACAGGAAAAAATAGAACTTCTTGGCAGGGCTCAGGATGAGGCAACAGGCAGTGTGTATGAAAGCGTACCGGAGGAAGTGCAGGAAAGTGGTCAGATGGCAGGCAGAAAAACCGCTGATCAGCCCATTTCCCTGGCGGCCACAGCGGAATATGCCGGGGTGATGGCAATGTACGCCTACTATATTCAGAACACGGATCGGGAAGCGGCAGGCCGATATCAGATCATGGCAGAAAAAGCCTTTTCCAGTATTGCCGGAAGCCTGGATAATGTCAGCTATGATGCCGGCTATTTTGCGGTTTCCCAGCTGTATAAAAAGACCCTGGGAGCAAGTTATGCACAGGCCATCGGTCAATATCTGGGGATGAAGGAAGAACAGAAAAGCTATACCGCCTACGACTTCACTCTTTTTGGGGATTATGCCTATCTGACCGGTAAGCAGGGCATAAATCTGGAATGGAGCAAGCAGTTGATGAATAAAGTGATGAAGCAGGCAGAGGAAATTTCCCTGGCAGCAGGACGGGAAAACTACTATGTCTCCAGTGGCAGAGAAGCCTATGATATCGAAGGCATGCTTCAGGATATATCGGTGATGGCTCTGGTCAACTATGTGATCACCAATCATGAGTACAGCAGCCTTTTGGAGAATTATCTTGACTATTTTCTGGGCAGGAATCCTGAAGCCCGGTGTCTGGTAGAGGGCTTCGGTGCAGGTGATACCCGCAAGGGTCATGAAGGTGTGGAAACAAGCCACATCGCTTTGATGTATCTGCTTTTACAGAGTACGAAATAAACAGGAAGCTGCCGCTGGCAGGAACCGGAAAAAAGGAATAAGCTGCTTTGGCAGCAGGAGGAGAGAGATCATGAAGGTTGTCGTTTTGGCAGGAGGGATCAGTACGGAGAGAGATGTTTCCTTAAGCTCCGGAAGTATGATTTATAAAGCCTTAAAAAACAGAGGGCATCAGGCTGTTTTACTGGATGTTTATCTGGGCTATGAGGGAGAATGGGAAAATATTTTTATCCAGGAGACAGACTGGGCAAGGGAAGTGGGAAAGATTGGTGAGATCAATCCGGATATCCGGTCGGTGAAGGCTCTCCGAAAAGATGGAGGAAGAAGCTTTTTCGGTCCCCATGTGGTGGAAATCTGCCAGCAGGCGGATCTGGTTTTTCTTGCTCTGCATGGCGAAAACGGGGAAAACGGAAAGCTGCAGGCGGCCTTTGATCTTATGGGAATCCGTTATACCGGTACCGACTATGTCAGCAGTGCCCTTTGTATGGATAAAGGAATCACCAAGGAGCTTTTTACCGTACATAGCATTCCTACTCCGCCGGGAACGAAATTAAAGGCCGGGGAAAAAGACGAACGCAAGGTTCCCCTTCCCTGTGTGGTAAAATCCTGTTCCGGTGGCTCCAGTGTAGGGGTATCCATTGCCCGTACTGAAGAAGAGTATGAGAGGGCCAAGCAGGAGGCCTTCCGTTACGATAAAGAAGTGGTCATCGAAGCCTATATCAAGGGAAGGGAATTTTCCGTAGGTGTCATGGAGGGAAAGGCTCTTCCGGTGATCGAGATCGCTCCTCTTGAGGGTTTTTACGATTATAAAAACAAATACCAGGCAGGAAGTGCGGTGGAAACCTGTCCGGCAGAGCTTTCCGATGAACTGACCGGGAAGATGCAGGGGATAGCCGAAAGGGTATTTCAGGTCCTCCGTCTGAAGGGCTATGCCAGAATGGATTTTATGATGGATGAAAAGGGCGGAGTGTACTGTCTGGAGGCCAATACCCTTCCGGGCATGACCCCTACTTCTCTTCTTCCCCAGGAAGCAGCGGCGGTAGGGATAGATTTTGAATCCCTGTGTGAAAAAATAATGGAAATCGCATTAAAAAAGGAGCTTTCATGAAAAATCTGACTATTGAAACCCTTACCCTTGCCAGCAGGGGAAGTCTGTACATAGGAGATTCCTCTCTTTTGACCGAGGAGCTGGGGCAGAAGGAGGCAGCAGCAGTAGTGCTGGATTCCCGGCTTCTGGTACCCCAGGCTGTGTTCATTGCCACTAGAGGCGAGCGGGTGGACGGCCACCGGTTTATTCCTGAGGTTTTTGAAAAGGGAGCCCTGGCAGTCATTTGTGAAGAGCTTCCTGAGAAGCTGACGGGTCCCTGCATTCTGGTGGAGGACAGCCTCCAGGCCCTGAAGGATGTGGCTTCATTTTACCGCAGTCAGCTGGAGGTCAAGGTGATCGGGATTACCGGAAGTGTGGGGAAGACCAGCACCAAGGAATGTATTGCGGGAGTGCTTTCAGCCAGGTATAGGCTTTGGAAAACTCAGGGCAATTTTAATAATGAAGTGGGACTGCCCCTGACTATTCTGCAGATTCGTGAAGAGCATGAGCTTGCTGTTCTGGAAATGGGGATCAGTCAGTTTGGAGAAATGCACCGTCTCAGTGAAATGGCAAGACCTGACATATGTGTCATAACCAATATCGGACAATGCCACCTGGAATCCCTGGGGGACAGGGATGGAGTCTTAAAGGCCAAGTCAGAAATTCTGGATTTCTGGAATCCTGATGGACTGGTTTGTATCAATGGGGATGATGACAAGCTGATCACGTTAAAAGAACGGCTGGGAGAGAAGCTGGTCACCTTCGGAAGAAATCCCGCCAATGATTACCATACCCGCAGGGAGACTTCCATGGGACTTTTGGGGAGCCGGATACATATCGGCGGCCGGATAGAGGCAGATGAGGTGGTTATTCCCCTGCCGGGAGAGCATATGGTGTTGAATGCCCTGGCAGCAGCAGCAGTGGCAGATGCCCTGGAACTTTCTGTGGAAGAGATCCGAAAGGGAATGCAGATGGTGGAAGCAGTAAAGGGAAGAAGCCATATCCTGTCGTTGAAAGACTGGGTAGTCATCGATGACTGCTACAATGCCAATCCGGTATCCATGAAAGCCGCCCTGGATCTACTGCAGGAGGCTTCAGGAAGACGGGTTGCTATTCTGGGAGATATGTTCGAGCTGGGAGAAGAGGAAGAGAAGCTGCATGGGGAGATCGGAGCCTACGCGGCCGAAGGTCGGGTGGATCTGCTGTTCTGTGTAGGAAAGCTGTCTCATGCCATGTACCAAAGTGCCCTGAACACCTGTGCTGAAGAGACAGAGGCAACAAAGACCTTCACTAAGGAACAGGTATACTATGTGGAAAATAAAGAGGAACTTCATCCTCTGTTAGAAAAAACTCTTTCTTCAGGAGATACTATTTTATTGAAAGCTTCCCACGGAATGCATTTTGAAGAGATCGTAGAATGGATGAAGGAAAGCTGCCTGTAGATTTTTCTAAGCTTATTGATTATCCACTTGTACGCATTTGCGAAGACACCCTTTTAAAAATGTCTGTGAAGAGCGGACTTTAGCCCGATATTCACAGACATTTTAAAAGGGTGTGTGTAGCAACACGCGAACAAGGGATAACAGTAAGTAAAAGAAAAAATCTAAAGGCAGCTTCTGCTTTATACAAGAGCTTTATTTTTTTCATACATGGACTGAATCTGGCCCAGACAAAGGTTGGCCAGATTTTTTTTCGCTTCTCTATCCAGATCCTTCGGATAAATAGGCTTTCCGTATTCCATGACCACATGAGTCTTTTTGATTTTGGGCAGATGGTCTTCAAAAATATCCCCTGCATTGTTAATGGCAATGGGAATAATGGGAGAGCCGGATTTTTCTGCCAGCTTGAAGCTTCCTGCGTGAAAGGGCAGGAAGGTGTCGGCACTTTTATTCCGTGTACCTTCAGGAAAAATAAAGATGCTGATCCCGCTTTTGAGCTTATCGATTCCGGCCAGAATGGTCTGCAGTCCCTGCTTGATATCCTTACGGTCTAAAAAAAGACAGTGGATATTTCGCATCCAGTTACTTAACAGGGGATAGCGGGCCATTTCTTTTTTGGCAACGAAGCCGCAGGGACGCTTCATCCGTACATAGGTCAACAGAATATCGAAATAGCTGCGGTGGTTTGCTACAAAAAGAACGGACTGGTCGGCAGGAATATTTTCCTCCCCCAGAACGGTGACCTGTACTCCTGAAAACCACAGGCAGACGCCGAAGGCCCAGCGGATGATGGCAAGGGAGCTTTTATTTTTCCATTCGGGATAGAAATGGCCAAGGATCCATTCCAGGATCAGCAGTGGGATACTGCAGATCAGAAACAGGATCACGAAAAGAACAACACAAATAAAACGAATCATAAATCACCTTTGCTGCCGAGGCAGCAGGCTCCTTTCCCCATAAAAATCAACGCCTATAGTATACAGGAAATCCCTTCCATAAACAAGGTATGGCGGGGGAGAAAAAAGAATATATTTCTTTAAGAGACTGAGGGGAGAAAATGGTGAAGGAAGAAAAAAGAACGAGGAAGGAAAAGCTAGTGGGAATGCTAATTATGTTCCTGCTTATGACCGGTATTGCAGGCTGTACGCTGGTTCCTGAAGAACAGGAGAGAAAGGAGGCTGCTTTTGTGATCGTAACCGAAGCGTATATACCTGAACGCCTTCTGGAACTGATCGAGCTGAAGAAAGAGCAGGTGATGAAGCTGACCTACGTTGATGAAGGCAGTCGTTATATCGTGATCGGCTACGGTAAACAGGAAAGTGGGGGTTATTCCATAGCAGTCAGGGATTTCTATATGACCCAGAATGCCCTTTACGTGGATACCTGCCTGATGGGGCCGGATAAAAAACCGGATAAGGAGGGAGGAGTATCCTATCCCTATCTGGTGCTGAAGACTACCCAGCTGGGATTACCGGTGGTTTTTCAGTAGAAGATGTGGTATACTTCTGTCTGAAAATGGGATGAAGGAGGAAGAGGTATGCTGTTGATCAAGAACGGTTATCTGATGGACCCCGAGAGCGGTTATGAAGGAATTGCCGATATTTTTATTCAGGAGGAACAGATCCTTAAAATCAACTGGAAGACAGAGGCAGGTGAGCCCAATCCGGCTTATTTTCCGGACAGGGGAAAAGAACCTCTTCAGATTATCGATGCAGAAGGATGGATCGTGGGTCCCGGACTAGTGGATGTGCATGTCCACTTCCGGGAGCCGGGATTTACGTATAAAGAGGATATTGCCAGCGGAAGTTTGGCAGCAGCCAGAGGGGGCTTCACGACGGTGGTGTTGATGGCCAATACGAAGCCCACCGTAGATAATGAAGAGACACTCCGATATGTACTGGACAAAGGCCGGGAAACGAATATCCGCGTGGAGACCTGTACCAGTGTGAGCAAAGGCCAGCTGGGGAAGGAAGCAGTGGACTTTGAAGGACTGTTGAAGGCAGGAGCAGTGGGATTTACGGATGACGGTATGCCTCTTTTGGAGGAAGGACTCTTAAGACAGGCCATGGAAGCCAGTGCCCGCCTGAACGTTCCCTTAAGCCTTCATGAGGAGGACCCGGCCTATATCACTAATAACGGAATCCATCAGGGAAAAGCCTCCCAACATTTTGGCATAGGAGGCTCTCCCAGAGAAGCGGAAAGCAGCATCGTGGAGCGGGATCTGAAGCTGGCTCTGGAAACGGGGGCAGTATTGAATATTCAGCATATCAGCTGCAAGGAGACGGTGGAGCTTTTACGCAGGGCCAAGGCAATGCCCGGAGGAGAACGGCTTCACGGAGAGGCTACCCCCCATCATTTCACCCTGACTCAGGATGCCTTGATCGAACATGGAACCAATGCCAAAATGAATCCCCCTTTACGGGAGGAAGAGGACAGGCAGGCCATTATTGAGGGAATCAAGGATGGAACCCTGGATCTCATCGCCACAGACCATGCCCCCCACAGTCCAGAGGACAAGGCCAGAGAGCTGACTAAGGCACCCAGCGGCATCCTGGGGCTGGAGACGGCGCTGGCACTGGGAATCGGTCAGCTGGTGGAAAAGGCGGGAATGCCCATGATGGATCTTTTGGAAAGGATGAGTCATGCTCCGGCACGGCTTTATCATCTGAATGCAGGTTATGTGAAGGAAGGCGGTCCGGCAGATCTGGTACTCTTTAATCCCAATGAATTATGGAAGGTGGAAGGCTTCGTTTCCAAATCACAAAACTCCCCTTTTTTGGGAAAAATGATGCTTGGTAAGGTGAAGAAAACGATCTGTAGGGGAAAAGTAATCTACGAAGATAACGAACAAAGGTAGCGCAAAAAGAACTTCTAATGCTCACAGCAATGACTGTTTCGCAAAGAAGTTCTAAGTTTCACGCCGAAGAATGCTTGAAATACGGCATTCTTCATCCAGATTTGAGTTGCAGCAGGAGGTAGTATGGCAGGAAAAAAGAAGGAATGGGCAAAGGTTGTCAGCCAAAAACAGCTGGCAGAAGGAATATATGATCTGTGGCTTGAGACCGACCTGGCCTCTCAGGCGGGACCGGGACAGTTCGTGGGACTATATCCAAGGGATAAAAGTATCCTGCTTCCCCGTCCCATCAGCATCTGTGAAGCAGACAGGCAGCTAAACAGGCTGCGTCTTGTCTATCGTCTGGCAGGACAGGGAACGAAGGAGTTTTCCACCTATAAACCGGGAGAAGAGACTGCCCTTCTGGGGATTTTAGGAAATGGCTTTCCCTTGGAAGCGGGAATAGGAAAAAAGGTCTTTTTGATCGGCGGAGGAATCGGGATTCCCCCCATGCTGCAGCTGGCAAAGGAGCTTCAGGCCAAAAAGCAGATTCTTTTAGGATATCGGAATGATCAGCTTTTTTTGCGGGATGAGCTGGCAGCACAGGGAGAGGTCTTTGTGGCCACTGAGGATGGAAGTGCAGGAACCCGGGGAAACGTGATGGACATCATTTCCGAGGAGGGACTTGGAGCAGAGATAATCTATGCCTGTGGACCCCTGCCCATGTTAAAGGCGATAAAGGTCTATGCAGCCGAAAAGGGAATACCCGCCTATCTGTCTTTGGAGGAGAGGATGGCCTGTGGTGTAGGTGCCTGCCTGGGCTGTGTCTGTAAAACCAGGGAAACAGACCACCATTCCCATGTAAACAATGCACGGATCTGTACCGACGGACCCGTATTTCTGGCTGAGGATTTGGAGCTGTAGTCAATAGGTAGAGGGAGAAGGATTGATGAATACGAAAGTTACGATAGCAGGAGTTGAGTTTAAAAATCCCGTCATGACGGCCTCCGGAACCTTTGGCTCCGGCATGGAATATGGGGAGTTTGTGGATCTGAACCGATTAGGAGCGGTGGTGACTAAGGGGGTGGCCTCCTATCCCTGGCCGGGTAATCCTACCCCCAGGGTGGCAGAATGCTACGGCGGTATGTTAAATGCCATTGGCCTGCAAAATCCGGGAATTGATGTGTTTCTGGAACGGGATCTGCCGTTTTTGAAACAGTTTGACACTCGTGTCATTGTGAATGTCTGTGGAAAAACCGTGGAGGATTATCTGGAGGTAGTGGAAAAGCTGGGGGACACGGAGGTAGATATGCTGGAGATAAACGTTTCCTGTCCCAACGTAAAGGAAGGGGCCATTGCCTTTGGGCAGAATACCTGTGCTCTGTCAGAAATCACTGCTCAGATCAAAAAGCATGCCCGCCAGCCGGTGATCATGAAGCTCAGTCCCAACGTTACGGATATTGCCGAGATGGCACGGGCAGCAGAGGCAGCCGGGGCGGATGCCCTGTCCCTGATCAACACCCTTACGGGAATGAAGATTGATATCTATAAGCGTCAGTTTGCCCTGGCCAATAAGACCGGCGGCCTGTCTGGGCCTGCCATTAAGCCGGTAGCCGTACGCATGGTTTATCAGGTGGCAAATGCAGTAAAAATTCCTATCATCGGAATGGGGGGAATCGGTAACGCAGAGGATGCCCTGGAATTTATGATGGCCGGTGCAACCGGTGTGGCAGTGGGAGCCATGAACTTTGTCAATCCCTATGCCACCACCCAGACCATTGAAGGTATAGAAGCCTTTATGGAAAAGGAAAAGATAGACAGCCTGACAGACATTATCGGCTGCGTAAAATAAGAAGCATAAACGGCCTCCTTAAGTCATACAGTATAACAGGTAGACTTAAGGAGGTTTTTTTGTGGAATTAGTGAAAGCCAATTTACATATGGAACGAAGCAAGTGCCGGATCAACAGTCAGCTCACCCTGGAAGAGGATAAAACCATCAGTGACAGAAATCCGGATGCAGAAGCTATTCTTCTGGAGCATACGGAAATGATCACAGAAGAGATCCGGCCGGGAAAGGATGTGGTGCTGGTCAGGGGAAAGCTGGCCTATGAGCTGCTGATCCGTTCCGATGAAGAGAGGGGAATGTACAGGCTGCAGGGAGAGATTCCTTTTGAAGAAAAAATCAGGGCGGAAGGGGTGGATTCTCCGGATCAGGCAGAGGTGAGTATTCAGCTGGAGGATTTTCGGACCGGTCTGATCAATTCCCGAAAGATCAGTATCCGTGCACTGGTCTGCTTCAATGTAAGTGCCCGCCAGCTGTATGATGAGGAGATTCCTATCGGTCTTTCCGATTCCCAGGGGCTGGAAGTTAAGCGTGAGATGGTGGAACAATCGGTACTCGCAGTGGAGGGAAAGGATATCCTGCGCATTCGCGAGGAACTTGAGCTTCCTGCTAACCTGCCGGCAGTACAGGAGGTCTTGTGGAAGTCGTTGGAGCTGGGAAAATGGGAACTTCATCCACTGGAGGACAGTATCGGAATACAGGGAGAGGTCCATCTGTTCTTTCTTTATGAGGGAGAAGGAGAGGGACGCCCTGTTAAACAGTTTTCTTCCACCATACCTTTCAGTGGAAATGTGGAATGTGCGGGAAGCAGAAGTGGAATGCTTGCAGATATCCAGCCTGTAGTGGGATCACGGAATCTGGCGGTGAAAGAAGATTATGACGGTGAGGCAAGAATGCTGGAGCTGGAAATGGTTCTGGATCTGCCTATTCGCCTTCTGGAAAACCGGGAGTGGGAGATGATCACCGATATTTATGCTACCTCGAAGGAAGTGCTTCCGGAATACCTTCTCGGCTATAGAAGGATCATCCGGGATAAGCAGCAGGGAAGGATAAAGCTGTCACGAATTTTTTCTGCAGCTGCCCTTCCGGCTAAAATCCTTCAGGTCTGCCATGTGGAAGGCTGCCTTCTTCCTCAGGAGACGGAAATGAGTGAAGCCGGATTATCCATAGAAGGGGTAGCAGCAGTTTCCATACTCTGCCTGACGGAAAATGAAGAAAAACCTTATGAAGTTATCCGGGGAGAAATTCCCTATTCCCATCTGGCAGAGAGTTCTGTGCTGACAGAGCGTTCCTTCTGGAAGGTTATTCCCATTTTAGAAAATCTGAAGGGAACCCTTCTGGATGGAGAGACTATAGAGATCAAAGCTGTGGTGAGCCTGGAAATTCTCCTGGGAGAGAACTGGGAACAGCCAACACTTAACCGGGTACAGACGGGACCACTTTCGCCGGAAAAGATCAATGGCTTACCGGGGATCGTCGTGTATTTTGCCGATCAGGAGGAGAGTCTGTGGGATGTAGGGAAAAGATATATGGTCTCCACAGATTCCATACGCAGCCTGAATCAGCTGACCTCAGACAGTCTTCAGAAAGGACAGAAAATTCTGCTGGTCAAGGAGGCAACTTAAAAAAAACCGGAAAAAAGGGACTGTCCCCGTGACAGTCCCCGTAATTATCTGCCTTATACAATTGTAGTGGTATTCTGTGCCTGTGCTTCGGCAGCCCATGCATCGAATTTTTCCATGGTAGCGTCATAGGTTTTCTGAGAAATCTCCGGTAATTCTCCGCCCCAGGTCTCCTTCGCCTGCTCAAAGCCTTTCTTAAAGGCTTCCCGCATTTCTTCAATCTTATCCGGGTCTCCGCCGGTAAGTGCCTTGGCAAAATCGATGATCCGGTCAGAGGTCTGATTTACCCCCCAATATCCGTCTTCGGCAATATCTGCCTGAGCCTGGGCTTTGGTCTGTGCATCTACGGTAAAGTTGCCGGTCCGTAAGAAGCTCCACATATCGTCCGCTGTACCAATGGCATTACCCTGTCCTAACATCAGCTTCTCAACCAGACTTCTTAACTGTGCAGTTCTTTCCTCCGCATCAGCCTTCAATTTGTTGATCAGCTCCGTATTGGGGGTGTAGGTTTTCTTGGTACTGTCTACAGCCTCTTTATTGGAAGGCTCGTAGATTACGCCGCTTTCACCGGCAGCAGAAGTGGTTTCCTTAACTTCAGTTTCTGTCTTGGCCTTGGTTTCGTAGTTCTGATAAGAAGAACCATAGCTTGTAATTCCATTTACACTCATACTCGACTCCATTCTGCAGGTTTTGAAATGAATAAAAGGGTCCTGCACCCAAAAAGTTAAACGCAAGTGTTTCTATTGTTTATATCGGCAATCACCGGAAATAATTTACCTTTCTATTTGACTATCCTGAGAAGATTGTATATAATTGGAAACAATCTATGTATTTTGTATACAATAAGCAATATAGGAGAGAGGATAAATGAAGACGATTAGGGTAGAAGCCATGGCAAAGATCAATCTTGGGCTGGATGTGCTCAGACGCAGGGAAGACGGTTACCATGAGGTAAAGATGGTAATGCAGACGGTCAATCTTGGCGATACTCTGATCCTTATGAGAAAAGAGGAGTCGGGAATCACCATCCGGGTGGACCATGAAGAGCTTCCTGCCGATGAAAATAATCTGATCGCAAAAGCTGCCAGGCTTTTATATGAATACTGTTCTATTCCGGAAGGAGTAGAAATTTCCCTGACCAAAAGGATTCCCATTGCTGCGGGGATGGCGGGAGGAAGTACGGATGCAGCGGCAACCCTGGTGGGAATGAACCGGCTTTTTGGTCTGGGTTTAAGCGATGAACGCTTAAAGGAGCTGGGCGTTACCATCGGAGCAGATGTACCCTATTGTATACAGGGAGGAACCATGCTCAGTGAGGGGATAGGGGAACGTCTTACTGCTTTGCCGGATGTGCCGGAAGCTTTTCTGGTCATTGCAAAACCTGAGATCAATGTGTCCACCAAATATGTATATGAAAATCTCCATGCAGACAGGCTGAAGTCCCATCCGGATATAGACGGAATGGTTCAGGCTGTCCGACAGAAGGATTTGTCCGGGATAACAGAAAAAATGGAGAATGTTCTGGAGACAGTGACCGAAAAGGAATATCCCGTTATCACTAGGCTGAAGGAGCTGATGAAGGCTGAAGGCGCAATGAGTTCTTTGATGAGTGGAAGCGGTCCCACCGTCTTTGGGATTTTTTCTGAAAAAGAGAAGGCAGAGACGGCATGGGAAAAGGTAAAAGAAAGCGGTTTGGCACCTCAGTGTTTTTGTACTACCTTTGCCCCAAGGGCACAGACGATCACCGAAGAAAAAGAGTAGGAGAAGGAAGCTATGGAAAACATGTTTCAGGGAGAGGAGTATCTTCCTTTAAGAGATGTGGTGTTTAAAACACTGAGAAAAGGAATCCTGACCGGTGAACTGAAGCCGGGAGAGCGGCTGATGGAAATTCATCTGGCAAACAAGCTGGGAGTAAGCCGTACACCCATCCGGGAAGCTATTCGTAAGCTGGAACTGGAGGGGTTGGTGACCATGATTCCCCGCAGGGGAGCTGAGGTGGCCCAGATTACCCGCAAAAGCATGCAGGATGTTCTGGAAGTAAGAAAGGTTCTGGACAGTCTTTCAGTGGAGCTGGCCTGCAGACGGATTTCGGAGGAGGAAAAAGAACAGCTTGGACTGGCCTGCGAAGAGTTTGAGCAGGCAGTAGAAAGTGGGGATTTTTCTGCCATTGCCAGGGCAGATGTGGCTTTTCACGATATTATTGTAGAAGCTACGGGAAATATGCGCCTTGCCCAGATGGTCAATAATCTGGCGGAACAGATGTACCGCTACCGTTTTGAATATATCAAGGATGTGAAGATGCACGGTAAACTGGTACAGGAGCACAGGCAGATTTATCAAGGAATCCTGGAGGGAGATATGGAGAAAGCAAAACGTGCTATCGACCTCCATATAGATAATCAGGAGAAGTCTATTCTGGAACAGATAGGCATGGAAAAAGAAAAGCAGGCATAGTCTTTGAATAAGCCTTCTATTTTCGTCCATACTGCTAGTGTACTGATACTCTTAGTTGGAGTGTAGAATGAAAAAGGCAGGATGAAATGATGAAGGAAATAAAACAGACCATAGCCATGGGCTTGCTGATGGCTGCATTCTGGGGAATATTGTACCCAAAATTCAGTCTGACCCAGGATATTTTCGTATGCGGGGAGGCAGACTACGATCCCGATGAAGCCTTCCTGGGCATGCTGGAGGGCGGCAGAGAAAATATCGTATTTAAGAGCAAGCTGTGGGAGCTGTGGAGCAATATGGACCAAAAAGATGATGAGTCGAAGTAAAGACAGAATGGAGTTTATATGACCATTTCGGAAGAACAGACAATCAACGGGCTGCCGGTGGGCGTGTTTGATTCCGGTGTAGGGGGATTGACCGTTGCCAGAGAGATCATGCGCCAGATTCCCAACGAAAGAATCGTTTATTTCGGGGATACGGCCAGGGTTCCCTACGGAAGCAAATCCCAGGAAACGGTGACCAAATACTCCCGGCAGATCCTTCGTTTTTTACAGCAGCAAAGGGTAAAGGCTATTGTGGTAGCCTGTAATACGGCCAGTGCCTATGCCCTGGATCAGCTGGAGGAAGAAACGGATATTCCCATTATCGGAGTGGTTAAACCCGGTGCAAAGACTGCCGTAGGAGTTACCCGGAATAAGAAGATCGGGGTGATTGCTACGGAAGGAACCATAAGCAGTGAAATCTATACCCGTTACATAAAGAAACTGGATGAGAAGGTGGAGGTGCTGGGTAAGGCCTGTCCGCTTTTCGTTCCCCTGGTGGAAGAGGGGCTTCTTGAGGATCCGGTGACGGATGAGATTGCCGGACGTTACTTGAGCAGTCTTAAGGATTCCGGAATCGATACCCTGATCCTTGGCTGTACCCACTACCCACTGATCCGGGGAACCCTGAAGCGGGTTATGGGCGAAGAAGTCACCCTGGTAAATCCTGCTTATGAAACGGCAAGAGAGCTGAAGGAGCTATTGGAGGAAAAAGGGCTTTTAAATGAAACACATCCTCCATTGGGAAGCAACCAGTATCAGTTTTATGTCAGTGATGGAGCAGATAAGTTTCAGCACTTCGCCAATTCTATTTTTAAATATGGAATTTTAGCGGCGAAGCAGATCAATATTGAGGAGTATAATTAAAAGATGATGACGAAAGACGTTCTGGTATCCATCCGGGGTATGCAGTTTGATACCGGTCAGGATGGTGAGAAGATAGAGAGTATACAAAGAGGAGAATATTACCTGAAAAATAATACCCATTACGTTATGTATGAGGAGATCATTGAGGGGCTGGATATGCCGGTAAAAAATATGATCAAATTTTGGCCCGGTGAAATGCACCTGAGTAAAAAAGGAGCCATCAATGTAAATATGGATTTTGTGGAAAAACAGAAGAATCTGACTGACTACCGGACACCCTACGGCAGTATCGTGATTGGGCTGGAGGCCTCCCGAGTGGATATTCAGGAGGAAGAAAAGCGTATGGTTCTGCAGGTGGACTACACCCTGGATGTGAATTACGAATATCTGGCGGACTGTAAAATCCACATCGACATCCGTTCTCTGGACGGAGAACAGTTTTTGCTAAAAAGCTAGTAAAAAAGGGGGCTGCTGTATAAGTCTGAAAAAGCTTTATACAGCAGCCCATTTTTTATCTTACTTAACTGACTTGGCTCCGCCCTTTTCCTGGATGGCATCGGAAGCACGCTTCCACCAGCTCTTTTTCTTGGGTTCCTGAACTACCGGCTTACCATGAAGGCCTTTTACACTGGAAATATAGATACCGCTGACGGTGGCCTTTACTTCTTTTTTTACGGGAATGCTGTCAAAGATCTTCTCATCACAGACAAGAGAAAGTACCTGGGGACCAACCTTTGCCTTTACAATAGGAAGCTTTGCCCGTTTCATCATCATATTGGCAGAATCCATAACGGCCTGGGGAAGCCCGGCATCCTTCATACGCATTCGCTTTTTATCAATGATCAGCATGGAAACGGTCTGTTTCATGGCTTCTATCTGTGCCTGCTGCTGGGCCTGCTTCTTCTGTGCCTTTTTCCCCAGAAAATATAAAGCTACCGCAGCAGCACCCAGGATGACTACAACAACGATCAATACGATAACCCCTGTACTCACTTATCGTTCCTCCTTATTTCTTATGTTATCCGTTTATTTAATCTCAAGTATTCTATCATTGTTTATGGGTTTACGCAAGTGTTTGCGCCTTGCGGGAATGAAGTAAATATGTTATAACTGTAGGTATGTAAATTTTTGTAACAGTTCAGCAGAAGACTGAATTGTTACAGATTTTCAGAAGAACAGATCCCTTCGGGAAAGAATGTGAGGAGTTTATGAAAAAAAGAATGATCTTAGGACTTTGTGTTGGCCTGGCTGTTGTGCTGTCCGGTTGCGGAGCAAAGAATGAAGAAGTACAGGAAAGCACAGTGCAGGAAAGTGCGGTGCAGGAAACCGAAGTACAGACCAGCACAATCTATCTTAGTTCCCTGGATGTTACCGACCTGGTAGAGTTGGGAGAGTACAAGGGAATCGAAGTGCAAAAACAGAGCACTGAGGTACCTGAATCCATGGTGGACAGCTATATGGAATATACCATGAGCTTTCAGAGTGAGCTGGCACCCGTAACCGACAGAGATGTGGTGGAAAATGGAGATACGGTAACCATCGATTATGAAGGGAAAAAGGATGGTGTGGCCTTTGACGGAGGAACCGCCACCGACTACAATCTGTCTATCGGCTCAGGGACCTTTATTGAAGGCTTTGAAGATGGCCTGATCGGTGTGAAAAAGGGAGAAACCGTAGATCTGAACCTGACCTTCCCGGAGAGTTACCCGGCAGAAGATCTGGCTGGTGCAGATGTGATTTTCACCGTAACCGTTAAGGAAATCCAGGCAGCTGTCACTCCCACTCTGGATGATGAATATGTGGCAGGGCTGGGAATTGAAGGCGTAGAGACTGTAGAGGACTACCGCCAGACCGTCCATGAGATGTTGACCCAGCAGATGGAGGAGGAAGCCGAGTATCAGCTTCAGGTATCCATTATTGAAGCAGTAATGGCAAACAGTACCATTCAGGAGCCCTCGGAAGAGCTTAAGCAGAAGTATGCGGATGTGGCTGCCAGACAGACCCAGAAAGCGGCAGAATATTATGGAATGGATATGGAAACCTATGTCTTTGCAAACTATGGGGTAGAGCTGGCTGAGTATGAAAGTGAGATTCAGGCCGGTGCCTATGAGGCAGCGAGGCAGGCATTGCTGTGCAAGAGGATTGCTGATGAAGAAGGAATCGTGATCACCGATGAAAAGCTGGAAGAGGTTGTGAATGAAAATTATGCCGGTCTCGGCTATGCCAGTGCAGAGGATTTTAAGGCAGCCATCGATCTGGAAGAATATCGTGACAGTATTCTGTTGGATGAAGTGTTGAAGTTTTTGGTAGATAATGCAGTTGTTGCAGAAGAAGACCACACCGGGCATGATCATGAATAATGAATGAACAAAGCGGGCTGGCCTGAATGGTTACAAATAATAAGTAACGGTGAAGGCATTGAATAGTTGTAAATTGATGAAGAGGAGGAGAATATGGAACTGACAAGTGTAAAAGAGCTCTATCGGCAGACCGAAAACTATGCAGATAAAAAAGTAACCGTTGGGGGCTGGGTTAGAAATAATCGTGATTCCAAAACCTTCGGTTTTCTGGTGGTAAATGACGGCACTTTCTTTGAAGCCCTTCAGGTCGTGTATGCAGCGGATAAACTTTCCAATTTCGAGGAAGTGACCAAATTGAATATCGGGGCAGCAGTCATCGTTACCGGAACCGTTCTGCTTACTCCCGGGGCAAAGCAGCCCTTTGAAATTCAGGCAGAGGAGATTGCCGTAGAGGGTGTTTCCACTGCAGATTATCCCCTGCAGAAAAAACGTCATACCTTTGAGTATCTGCGGACCATTTCTCATCTGCGTCCCAGAACCAATACCTTTCAGGCAGTATTTCGTATCCGTTCCCTGGCAGCCTTTGCGATCCATCAGTTTTTTCAGGAAAGAGGCTTCGTTTATGTACACACCCCCATCATCACAGGAAGTGACTGTGAGGGTGCAGGAGAAATGTTCCAGGTAACCACCATGGATCTGGAAAATATCCCAAGAACCAAAGAAGGAAAGGTAGACTTTACCCAGGATTTCTTCGGCAAGTCGGCCAACCTTACCGTAAGCGGCCAGCTAAATGTAGAGACATATGCTTTTGCTTTTAAAAATGTGTATACCTTTGGACCTACCTTCCGTGCAGAGAATTCCAATACTACCCGTCACGCAGCTGAGTTCTGGATGATCGAGCCGGAAATGTGTTTTGCGGATCTGGAGGATGACATGATGGTGGCAGAGGCCATGATCAAATACGTTATCCGCTATGTTCTGGAGCATGCACCGGAGGAGATGAACTTTTTCAATCAGTTTGTGGATAAAGGACTGATTGAGAGACTGAACCATGTGGTGAATTCCGAATTCGGTCGTGTAACCTATACGGAAGCCATCAAGATTCTGGAAAAGAATAATGATAAATTTGATTACAAGGTATCCTGGGGCTGTGATCTTCAGACCGAGCATGAGCGTTTCCTGACGGAGCAGGAGTTCAAACGTCCCGTATTCGTTACCGATTATCCCAAGGATATCAAGGCCTTCTATATGAAGCTGAACGAGGATGGAAAAACGGTTGCTGCCATGGACTGTCTGGTTCCCGGCATCGGTGAGATTATTGGAGGAAGCCAGAGAGAGGATAATCTTGAGCTTCTGGAAAAGAGAATGGAAGAAATGGGCCTGAACAAAGAGGACTACGGCTTCTATCTGGATCTGAGAAAGTACGGCTCTGCCCGCCATGCAGGCTTTGGTCTTGGCTTCGAGCGCTGTATCATGTACCTTACGGGTATGGGCAACATCCGCGACGTAGTTCCCTTCCCCAGAACCGTAAATAACTGCGAGCTATAAGATAAACAGAACTGTTTTAAAGAAGATGGGGGCTGTCGGGAAATAGACAGTTCAAAACAGGGATAGATACGGCTCTGAGCCGTATCTATCCCTAAATTTTTTCCATAAAAAGAAAGAAGATGGCTAACGACAACCACCTTCTTCTCCGTTACATGTTATAATCCCGTCTTTGACAGTTTGATAGACAAAAAAATCGCTACAAGCCTTTAAATTCAAGGTCTGTAGCGATTTTTGGGTTTGTTTTACAAAG
>JAFSIS010000028.1 GCA_017439665.1 Lachnospiraceae bacterium | reverse complement strand
CTTCACGCTTCGTTTTCTTCTTGCGCTTGGAGTATTCTATATCGGAAAATGTTAATTGATTCATAGGTATTCAGTCCTTTCAGTTGTTACCTACATTATATCAGAAATTGCATGGAATAGCTGGAATTAATCAGCGTTTCCTTAAATCAATAAATAAAAAGTACAAATTGCTATTTTTTACCAAATTTGTCCACAATGAACATATTTATCGGTTGAAAGTAGATGTTCAAATGGGCTCCGATCAAAAGAATATAGCAATAGAAATAAAGCCAGAGAAGAAAAATAATGATCGTCCCCAGGCTTCCATAGGCCGAAAAAGCATTGAAATATTCCACATATAAAGAGAAAGCAAAAGAACAGATATTGCAGGCCAGGCCTGCAAATCCTGCTCCCGGAAGCTGATAAAGCAGTCTCGTCTTCCTGTTGGGAATGTAAGTATAGATTAAACCAAACACAAAAATCAGAATCAACAAAACAAAAATAAAACGAAAGCGGTCCAACAGGGATACCCCTTCCGTTAAAATTGGTGCTTTTTTCTGTAAAAAGAGAAAAATCTGTTTTCCGAAGACTCCCAGGCACAGGGTGATCAATACTGCCGCCAGGGTGATCACCGTATAAAAGCTGGCCAGAATCCGCAGGCGAAAATACCCTCTTTCCTCTGCAACTTCATTGGCGGCATTCAGGGCCCGCATCAATGCCAGCATCCCTTTTCCTGCTGACCATATGGTTATGAAAACAGCAAGGGACAGGATTCCTGCCGACTTGTCATACACCTGGGCAACCAGTGATACCATCATCGGCTCCACGCTTCCCGGTACAATCTCCTGAATAATCCGCATCAGACCAGCCTCGGTTAATGGAGTATAGGGAAGGACTGCACAAACCAGCATCAAGACCGGGATGAAGGAAAGGAACAGAAAAAAGGCTATGCTGGAGGCATAGGAACTCGTATCATTTTCCCGAAGCCGCCGGGTAAATCCCCGACCGATCATATACCATTTCTTCATTGGGTTCTCCTCTCCTTCTTTAACAAAGATCTATGGCTGATGTACCTGACAGCCGGTATAATAAAACGTAAGGATTTCTTCATAACTTCGTCCCTGAAGAGCCAGATTCTTTGCCCCATTCTGGCTCATTCCCACGCCGTGGCCAAAGCCTCCACCGGTAAGTTTAATTCCCTGTACCCTGCCTCCTTCAATTTCCAGAGTAAGATAGAAAAAAGCACTGGGCAGAAGATTCCGGCAGGCATAGGTCTTTCCATCCTGCAGGGTCACTTTGGATTCTCCGTCTGTCAATATGGCCCGAACGTGCAACTCCTTTCTCACCAGGATCTGTAGCTCTTTGCAGATAAATAACAGCTCTTCTACAGTTCCCCCCGCTCCGCGTTTTCTTACCTGAATATCTGTAAGAGTAAGGGTATCCGGTATCGTTCCAATGGAAAAGTCCTTTCCCTTTTCACTGACCAGAATATTGTTCGGATACTTTTCCTGCCTGGTCCGCAGATTTTCCAGAATATGCTCTATCTCCTGATGCTGGTAGGTCCAGCGGTACCAGGCCTCCTCTGCCTCAAAATGTCCACTGTAAGGATTGTCAATATATTCCCGGAAGGTTTCCTCTTCCGTCAGCTCCTCTGCCGTAAACCGACTTTCTCCTTCAGTCATTTCTCTGGCCTGTAAATACGGCAGTACACTGGTATCCTCCCAGCTCCAGATGGCATCGTTTGTTCCAAAGCCACTGGAAGTAGAATAATAATAGGTCTTGGCCATCTCTTCCCCGGCATATAAGAGAAGTCCTCTGGTCTCTTTTACCGCCCTGGTGGTATTGGTATTCTCCTGGATATTGTTGTATACCTGGAAGGCCGAGCTGTCATCCAGATGGGCACCATAGGCACCCAGGGAGGAGGAAAGCATCTTGTCATAGGCATAGGTTCTTGCACAGATGGCCTGAGCCTTCAGGGCTTCCATAGGATAATATCCCGGCATTTCCGAAGGGACTACGGCATAGAGATATTCCTCCAGCAAAACCTTGTTGATGATGAGAATTCCTTCCTCCCGTTTTTCCAACTCGAAGCTTCCGTGATAGCCCTGCCCCTGCTGGCTTCGCTCTATACTGGCAAAAGAAGTCCTTCCGGTTAAGGCCACCGGCTCCAGAAAAATCCGCCCCTGCCGGAAGTACTCATCATCCGGTTCAATGCTAAGCCTTTCCCCTGCTGGGATCAGCAGACTCTCCTCTCCAAATATTAAGTGCATATCCACATCGGAAACCAGCTCTACTCTCTCGTGATAATATCCGTCGAAGCCGGAGGTTTTTAACAAAACCCGGATAGATTCCATCTGCTCATCTCTTACCAGGAGACCGGCCTGAATCTTTCCATCCGCCAGAACAAAATCTGCAAAATCATAGCCCAGCTTTATGGCACTTCTTCCCACCGTCTCCAAAGAATCATAAAGACGGTAATATTGAACAGAGTCAGCCAGTTCATACACTCCCTGCCCCTTAATCTCTATGGCCGTTTCCGACAGCTTTAACACCTCTCCACTGATCTTTTCCGTTTTTTCCGTGATGGTTTCCACTCTTCCCTGAACAAAGGAAATATCCACCACCTGTTCTCTTCCCGAAAAAGAGTTATCTTCAATGAATGCACTGACCTCATGATTTCCATAAAAATAAAGTACACTGCCTTCATCTGCTTCCAGCAGCCAGGCATTGTTTAAAGCAGCTTCCTTAGAAAAGGCAGTTATTCCCCACAGACCATCCTCATAGGTTATGTACTCTCCCCTCTTCTGTAGCAATTCACTGCCAAAAGGAAGGTGATTTGTCCACAGACCATTGTCAGAAAAAAACACTCCTTCAGCAAGTGCCTTTCCCTCTACATCTTTTACCCCTGTATGATCTCCCAGAATCAATAGCTCTTCCCGAACGATCTTCCCCTGTGGGTCAAGAACTGTGCACAGGGAATCGAAGGCTGCATACCAGTCCTCTTTTAAAAAATAGAAAGAGTTCCGGTATTTTCCCGAGAAATCTTCTTCAATTTCCGCAAATGTCTTCACTACCTCTGACCATTCCCGAAACTGTCCATAAGTCAGGTCTCCAGCCGACCAGGAATCAGTCAGTGTGTATGCAGTCTCCAGCCCGATTCGGACAGCCTGGTCTGTTCCCCCTGCTCCCCTCTCTTCGGCATCTGCCTCTTCTTCATAAGAAAGGCATACCTTATGTAAAAGTTCAGTCAGAACCTGCACCTCTTTGGTGGTAATAAATTCTCCCCGGGGCTGTTTTTTTCCCAAAAACAGAATGGGGAGCAGGGTAAAACAAAAAAGGGTGATGATCAAAAAAATACAAAGCTTTTTTTTCTGTTGAAAACTCAATATACTCTCCTTTGACTTTCTCAAAATCTCAACCGGCTTTCCCTGGAAAAATCCTTTTGCAGGATCGATCCTCACGGCTTCATAAAACGATTAAAGCAGCCCTGCAAGGCTGCTTCTTCTCTTTAGTATAATACCCGAAATGTGGATTTCTGCCTTCTGACTCCTAGCGATGCTAGGTGGGTGACCGCAAAACCACTTTTGCCTTCCCTTCCAATCCTTCCGCAGAAAACTGCGGCAGTGAGGGCTTGGCAGCCATGGGATGATATAGGAATCCCGTTTAAAGTAAATGTAGGTTCAAAAATAACAGAAACACCCAACACTTCAGGCTACTTATATTATATCCGACTCTGATGAAAAATACAACTGGAAATATCTCTTAAAAACAAGGAAGGCTGCTACAAAATTCTGTAGCAGCCCTGTTCTTATTAATGAGAACTATATTTTATAATGCGTCTACCAGCTTCTGAACGGCTTCCAGAGCTTCATCAGGAAGCTTGTCATAGCCGGCCTTCTTCTCTGCAAAGCCTTTAACCGCATCTACACGATTCTGCATAGCGGACTTAAGCTGTGCCACATAATCAGCATTTCCCAGATCAGGAGTGAAGTCTGCTGTTCTGTCTGCCCAGTCGTTCATGATCTCAATATCATCAAAGTTACCCCATTTTTCAAACCTGGCCTTTCCTTCCACGATGGTTTCCAGAATTCCCAGAGTATCTGCAGGTTTAACCTTTGTTCCCATGAAGTCACCGGTGTTGATGATATAACAGTCTACGTTCTTCTCTTCTACCAGCTTCTTGAACTTCTCATAGTCATTTACCAGAGGATAAGTTCTGAAGGGATTTGCATAAGGAACGATACGAAGGGCATTCAGGTCGGTTCCCGCTGCTACACGTTCCGCAGTAGAGGTTTTGGTAGCCAAAGTAGCACCCATAACGGAAGCTAAAGCTGCACCCTTTAATTTTACTACCGGAGGAATGGTAGGATCCTTCATGATCCAGAAGATAGCATTAACAGGCGCTTCAATCTTGTCCACACGGTTGGGAGACCATAATTTGGACTTGATGGCACGGCCGTTACCATTACGGATATCTTCCGTTACCAGCTGGATCTTTCCGTTCTCATCCAGAGTACAGGAGCAGTTCTGAGCAGTTAATAAATATTCATTATCCGGACATCCGGTAGGATAATCGGAGGTCTTGTCAAAGTATGTAGGCTCAAGGGCAACGGAGGAACAGGTATCGGTATTGATAATAAACGCATCATCGTGTAAAACGGTGATGGGATACTTTCCACCGTGTTTTGCATGGGTAAGGGTGGATTTACCGGAACCGGATAAACCGTATACGGAAGCAACGAATTTGGAACCGTCAGGTAAGGTGTATTCCTTCTGTCCACCGTGGCATGCCGCATAACCATTTCTGTTTGCCAGTGCCCAGGCCATGGTCAGTGTACCTTTCTTGTGCTCACCGAAGTATCTCATACCAAGGATGGCTGCACAGTTCTGGTTGGTATCAAAATAACAAAGGGTTAAAGGATCGCTTAAGCAGCTGAAATCCACGTCCGGCCTGTCGGTAGGTACCCACTGAGGATCGGAGAAAATATAAATATCAGGTTCATTTCCGTTTCCTACAGGCTTGGACTCCTTGTACATCTTCACGTATTCATCGGACATATACTGGAAGTTAATCATCCAGTTATACAGGATGTTCTCTTCTCCTTCGGGAATAAGAAGGTGAGCCTTTACCATGAATTCAGGATCCAGACCAACAAAGCACTCTGCATGGTACATGGTTTTCCAACGGGTCTCATAAATGGCATCCATAACTACCTTATCCAGCTTGGCTTCATCTACGCCGGGTTCGCCTTTGATACGGCGGGCAGCCGCATAACGTCCGGTAACCGCACCGTCATTGAATAATAAGACCTTGGCGTCTTTTTCCAGACCAAAGGTATCGCCATCCTTAATCGGCATGTCGGTAACGACTGTTCCGGGTGAATTTTTAGCTAATTCATAAGCTTCCTTTAAGGTATTAACCTTAACTACATTATTTCCATAAAAAGCGGCTTCAATAATAGAACGGGTTTTGGAAAAACCAACCTTGCCTGCGCCGATTTCGGAAATGGGATAATAGGCTTTTGTTGACATGTTATTTCCTCCTTAAGTTTTCAGTATATCATGGATTATTATGGCAGATATTCCCTGAAAAGTCAATGCGTTCACAAAACTTTGTGAAATTTTTTTCAATCCTTTTTCTTTTTCTGTCTTCTTTATCATCTTGCTGTTTTTTTAAGGAAACGCTGATTCAATCAGCATTTTCTCATATCTGGCGGGTCACCTGTTCCAGCCATTTTTTCTCTTCCTCCTCCATAAGAGGGGACAGTTTTTCATAGACCAGACGATGGTAACGGTTCAGATTGTCAATATCCTTCTTTTCCATCATCTCCTTATTGATCAGCTCCAGATCGATGGGTGCCCAGGTAAGCCCCTCAAACTCCATAAACTGACCGTCCTCATTTTTCTCCGCCTTTTTTACCACCATGATATTTTCAATGCGGATACCGTGGCTGCCACCCTTGTATACGCCCGGTTCATCGGACAGTACCATTCCTTCCTCCAATACAGCCTCCGCACTTCCTTCCGCAAAACGCCAGCGGATATTCTGGGGGCCTTCGTGGACGTTCAGCATATAGCCGATTCCATGTCCTGTACCGCATTTGTAATCGATACCCATTTCCCACAGGGAACCTCTGGCCAGAATATCCAGATTCCGCCCGGTGCAGCCATAGAGAAATTTTGCATTAAGCAGCCTCAGCATTCCCATGACTACTGCCGTATAATGGTCCTTCATTTCTCCGGTCACCTCACCCAGGCAGTAGGTTCTCGTTACATCCGTTGTACCCCCCAGATATTGTCCGCCGGAGTCAATCAGAAGCATCCCTTCTGCAGTGATCTCTTTATGATTTTCCTCCGATGCCTGATAGTGCATCATGGCTGCATTTTCCTTGTAGGCACAGATGGTGGGAAAAGACAGATCCAGAAAGCCCTCTGTCTGCCTTCTTAAATTATCCATATAGGCTCCTGCAGACAGCTCCGTCATGGGGATTTTTCCCACATTTTCCTTTAACCAGCGCATGAATCGGCAGACCACCAGGGAATCCTTTAAATAAACCTGCCTCATCTGCTCCCTTTCCACTTCATTTTTTCCGGCCTTTAACTTTTCTGTAGGATTGGTGTGAAAAATCACCTCTACCCTGTTTTCCAGCAATTTATGGATGGTGTAATTACTGTTTGTTTTATCCAGAAGTACCTTCCCCTGCCAGCTGATCCGCTTTAAAACCTTCTCAAAAGAATCATAGTCCTTAAGTGTAACGGATTTCTTCTCAAGATAGTTTATTACCTCTTCTGTAAGGGCTTTTTCCTGTAAAAATAAAAGACATTCATCCGGTGTAATAATACTGTAGGACAGGGCCACCGGATTACATTCAATATCCCCTCCTCTGACGTTGAACAGCCACATGATATCATCCAGCTTACTTAAGACCAGATTAGAGCAGTTCTGGTCAGTAAGGGCATTTCGCACCAGCATAAGTTTCTCTTCAAAGGATAATCCACAGATTTTTTCCGGTAAAAGAAATATCTTTTCTGCCTTCCTTCCCGGCCTTTCCTTCCAGATACCATTCGGAAGATCCAATTCATAGCAGATCTTTCCTTCTTTTTTCTCCATAAGCTTTTCCAGCTTTTCTCCCATCTCTATGGAAATGCAGCGGCCATCGAAGGCCAGAGTCTGCCCTTCTTTCAGATGTTCATCCAGATACGCTTCTACTGTGGGTACCCCTTCCTCACCCATGCGAAATAGGGTGATCCCACTTCCTTCCAGCTCCCTTTGGGCCTGGATAAAATATCTTCCGTCGGTCCATAATCCGGCAGATTCTCTGCCGATCAGCAGATTCCCGTTGGAACCGGTAAAACCGGAGAGATATTCTCTCTCCTTGAAATACTCGTCCACATATTCTGAATTATGATAATCTGAGGTGGTGATATAATAATAATCAATCTGCATATCCTGCATAAGCTTTCGTAATCTATTTATTCTTTCCGCGATATCCACTTTTCTCTTTCCTTTCTGTTTCCTGTTTACTGCCGAACAGATTTTCCGGCCGCTTCTATCATACTCCATTTTTTAATTTTTTGTAAACTGCTTTAATTTCCTTGTCAATAAGTTAACTAGCATGGTAAACTGTAGCTTAACTATTATACAAAGAAAGGTGGAATTCTATGCTCACAAATCCCAATATCTATTCTGAAGTCACCCCTGATATTGTACAATTAGCGAAATTAAATGAAAGAGCCGGTGTCATTGACTCTGAACTGTTTACCAAATATGAAGTAAAACGTGGTTTAAGAGATCTGAATGGTAAAGGTGTCCTGGCCGGACTGACCAATATCTCCGATGTCCGCGCTTCCGAGATCATCAACGGAGAATCCGTTCCCGTTCACGGTAAGCTGTTTTACCGTGGCTACAATGTAGAAGACCTGGTTAAGGGTTTTTCCTCAGAAAATCGCTTCGGTTTCGAAGAAGTAACCTATCTCCTTCTTTTTGATCAGCTCCCCAATAAAAAGCAGCTGGAGGAGTTCCAGGAGCTGCTCTATTTTTACCGCAGTCTTCCTACCAGCTTTGTCAGAGACGTTATTATGAAGGCTCCCAGCCGGGATATGATGAATACTCTGGCAAGAAGTGTTCTCACACTGTATTCTTATGATGATCGTGCCGATGATACTTCTCTTCCCAACGTTTTACGCCAGTCTCTTCAGTTGATCAGTCTCTTCCCACTGCTTTCCATTTATGGATATCAGGCCTACCGTTACTATCACGACGGGGGAAGTCTCCATATCCATCAGCCGGTATGGGGTTTATCCACTGCTGAAAATATTTTACATATTCTCCGTCCCGACTGCAAATATACACCTTTGGAAGCAAGGATTCTGGACATTGCTCTGGTACTTCATATGGAACATGGCGGAGGCAACAACTCCTCCTTTACCACCCATGTGGTCTCCTCTTCTTTAACGGATACCTATTCCGTGATCGCTGCCGCTATCGGCTCTCTGAAAGGCCCTCGTCACGGTGGTGCAAACATCAAGGTGGTTCACATGTTTGAGGATATGAAGCGTGAAGTCCGGGATTGGGAGGATGAAGAGGAAGTGGCTGCCTATCTGGCCAGACTGCTCCATAAAGAAGCCTTTGACAAAGCCGGCCTGATCTATGGTGTAGGACACGCTGTTTATTCCAAATCCGATCCCCGTGCAGTAGTGTTCAAAAAATTCGTTCAGGATCTGTCCAAGGAAAAAGGGCTGGAAAAAGAATTTGCTCTCTATTCTCTGGTAGAACGTCTGGCTCCCCAGGTCATCGCCAGGGAACGTCAGATCTACAAGGGTGTAAGCATCAATGTGGACTTCTATTCCGGATTCGTCTACCATATGCTGGAGCTTCCTATGGAGCTTTACACTCCTATCTTTGCCATGGCCCGTATTTCCGGCTGGAGTGCCCACCGTATGGAAGAGCTGGCAAACAACGGTAAGATCATCCGTCCTGCCTACAAGACGATCTGTAAGGATCGGGATTATCTGGATATGGACAATCGGTAGAAATACCGAACAAGAACAACTGATTACTGATTAACTTTTTAACAACATAAGATAAAGGAGCTGCTAAAAAATAGGGAAAAGCAGCTCCTTTTCTATCATCATCTAAATCATTTATCATTCTGTGGTCTAAACGCCCAAAAACTTCTTAATCTCTTCTACCATCTGGTCTTTTCCACAGATATGGTAGTGAACAACAGGGGCAGAACGGATCTCCTCGATCGCTTTCGGAATTTCCACATTGGCAACCTTTGCCAGCTCATCGATCTGCTCATAGTCAGACAGGCTGTCATATTTAGGATCGATGGCACTCAACACGCTTCTTCCGAATTTAAAAGGGCTGGCCGTAGAGGCAATGACCGTTTTCGTATTATCCCCGGTCTTTTTCACATAGTCATCGTATACGGCGGAGGCAACAGCCGTGTGAGTATCCAGTACATAGCCTGTTTTCTCATAGAGGTTTCTGATCTTGGCTGCAGTATCTGCTTCAGAAGCGTAGCCTCCTGCAAAATCCTTAAGTTCAGCCCGCATAGCATCCGTAACTGCATATTTTCCGGTGGTCTGCAGACTGTTCATTAATTCCCTGTTCACACTGGCATCATTTCCGCAGACGCGATAGATCAGACGCTCCAGATTGCTGGAGATCAGAATATCCATGGAGGGGGATGAAGTCAAAATAAATTCCCGATTTTTATCGTAGCAGCCGGTCTCAAAAAAGTCATACAGTACCTTATTTTCATTGGAGGCACAGATCAGCTTATGGATAGGGATTCCCATATTTTTTGCATAGAAAGCAGCCAGAATATTTCCGAAATTGCCGGTGGGCACCACCACATTGATCTTCTCTGCTTCCTCAATACGCTCCTCCCGCAACAGGGTAAGATAGGCGTATACATAATACACGATCTGAGGCACAAGACGTCCGATATTAATGGAATTTGCAGAAGAAAACTGATAGCCCTTTTCTTCCAGGCAGACAGCCAGCTGTCTGTCTGCGAAAATTTTCTTTACTCCGTTCTGAGCATCATCAAAATTCCCTTCGATTCCTACCACATATGTATTATCCCCTTTCTGGGTAACCATCTGGCGCTCCTGAATGGGGCTTACTCCGTTTTTCGGATAAAAAACGATGATCTTAGTTCCCGGCACATCGGCAAAGCCGGCCAAAGCAGCCTTTCCCGTATCTCCGGAGGTGGCCGTTAGGATCACGATATCGTTTTGAATCTTATTTTTTTTCGCACTGGTAGTCATCAGATGGGGTAAAATCGACAAGGCCATATCTTTAAAGGCTATTGTAGCACCATGGAACAGCTCCAGATACCAGGCTCCATCTGCCTCTGCCATAGGTGCAATCTCAGGAGTGTCAAATTTTTCATCATAGGCACGATTAATACACTCCTTCAGCTCTTCCTCCGTAAAATCGGTAAGATAAAGCTTCATCACCTCATAGGCAACCTGTTGATAAGTATAGTCTTTCCATTGCTTAAGATCTGCCTGAAGCCTGGGAATCTCTTCCGGAACAAAAAGACCTCCGTCACAGGCTAATCCCTTTAAAATGGCCTCCGATGCCTTTACCTTATCTTCACCGCCTCTGGTACTTTTATATAATAACTCCATATTTTTCCTCACCTTCTACCGGTCTGAAAGACCCTTTTCTCACGCTTTTGTGGATTCTCCCATGCATATACAAACTCCAATTTGCACCCACTTTTGCTCCTTTTTATCCACACTTTCGATACATTCTATCATAACTTGGTTTTAACTTCAACATCAGGAAAAAAACTCATGGCCACCATAAGCAAAGAGTCGGTTCAGATGATTGTCAAACCAGCGCATTTTGTCTTTATCTGCCGCCTTTCGTGCAGCAAAATACAAGGCTCCCTGGGAATTATCCTCCCCTCTGAGTGCTGCATCCACTGCTTCCCTGGTCTCCTCACTGACCTTTACCGTATAAAATCTGCCGTCACTGATGGGTGAAAACTGGGTCACTCCATTCTCAGCCTGGAAGATCACCTGAGTGACGGTATCCGGGAATCGATCATCCTCCACCCGGTTAAGGATCACATTTGCCACCAGCATCTTTCCCAGGATATCCTCTCCTCCGGCCTCTGCCTCCACAATCCTGAGCAGGTCTTCATATTCTTCATCACTGATCTCTACCCGGTTTTTTCTGACCAGCACATTCATATCCAGGACTCGTTCTCTGGAAATCTGCTCTGAGCTTACTCCCAGATAGCTGGTAGCCTGAAGCACCTCATCTCCACCGCTTTCAACCAGTAAAAAGGCCTCACTTACGGCTTTTTTATCAATATATATTCCCTGTACACATAGCCAGCCTGTCCCCAGAACCAAATAAAAAAGGAGAAACAGTGCCGCGTAACGTTTATACATATTCACCTCCCAAGATAAACTTGCACATATAACTATTTTATACAAATACAGGAAAAAATATTTCTAAATATTTACGAAAATGTTAAACTGATAAAAAATATGCTGCCCAAGGCGGCAAAAAAGGAGATAAATCATGAATCTGACCGGCAGCTTCAAAACCAGAAAAAAGGACGGAACCATCTACTACCGCTCCTCCTGCACCTGGAAAAATAAACATATCAGTCTGGGAAGCTTTTCTACGGACCTCCAGGCACATGAAGCATATAAGACGGCTCTTGAACTCCTAAACTCCAGTCAGATCTCCCTGGAAGCTTACTCTTCTGACTGCCCTCTTTCCTTTGAAAAATGGGTCGTTTTATGTAACTTCAGAGATAATCGGATCTACTTCTCCACTCCCATTTATGTCCGTTCCAAGTTCTTTCATTATTATCTGGAGGAGCATCTTCGTCTTACCTTTGACATTGATGATCTGTTTTTCTATGCCTCCCATAAGATATCCCGCCGGGGCGGTCATCTCTTCGTTGCCCACTATGGTATGCAGCTGAACCTCCCCAATCGTTACGGAATAAAAAATTATGCTGTTGAGGGAAAGGACTATCGCTTTGTTAATGGAGACTGCCACGACTTCCGCTATGAAAATATAGAGATCATCAATTCTTATCAGGGTGTTTCTGCCGTGACCCACAAAGGTCAAAAAAAGTTCAAAGCCGTACTTCATTTAAAGGGAAATTATACGATTGGCTATTATGACAGCGCTCTCATTGCTGCTATTGCCTATAACAAAGCCGTTGACCAGGTAAAAAAGAACGGAATAAACAGAAATTTTATCCAAAATGAAACAGAAGGCATTACGCCTTCTGCTTATGCTGAATTATATACAAAAATAAAAATATCACCGAAAATAATGGATTATCAATCTTCCTCTTCTAACGGGCCGAGTAATCAATGAGGCTGATATTCAGACTGACAGCTCCGTCGATTCCGTAAATACTGCCCTTTCTGGTGTATTTCCACATGGAAAATACATAAGGGTAATCGGGAATATCTGCCTCATCGAAAAGCCAGATATCGAACTTTTCGAACTGGGAAAGATCGATACGGTTAATCAGCCAGTCCTTATTTCCATAGAGCATACCTGTATAGCCGGCTTCTTCGATCCGGTTCAGAAAGGCAAGGGCTATCCTGGTCTTTTCCGTTTTGGTCAACGTCTCTATCCGGGAAGAGTCATTATCCACATACTCCATATCAAAGGCAATCGGGTAAGTAATCTTGTAGGTGCCAATCCTGCTAAGCAGATAATTTGCTTCTTCAACAGCCTCAGCCTCTGTAATCGCCTGAGAATAAAAATACAGGCCTACACCCATTCCCGCCTTAGTAGCTCCGGCAATATGCGTATCAAACATATCGTCCGACTGGATGATGCCGGTTTCATAGCCTCTGGCTCCTACCCGGATCATGCAAAAATCAATTCCCTCATTTTTTATTGCTTCATAGTTAACATTAGTCTCATTTTTGGTCAGATCGATTCCCAGATAGGAGACCTCTTTTCCATCCTTAAAATAACTCAGGAGGTTATTCTTACTAACCAGATTACTGAAATCATAGGTGTGTTTTTTCCATTGGGGATTAATCTCCACCCATTCTGTACTGCCGTCCCGGGAAGTAACCTGGATATGCTTTCCGTCAGCCGACGGATCTTCCTCAGTGGTAGGCTCTTCCGAAGAAGGCTCTACTTCTTCTGTGGTAGTTTCCTCTTCCGAAGCATACATATCCCAGAAACCCAGATCACTGGCCACCAGGTTGCTCCCGGTCAGGTAGGAGGAGGAACTTTCTTCCTGAGTGCTCTCCTCCACCGGCCGGACAACAACCGGTGAGCTGTTTTTCTTGTTCATCGCAACCACCAGAAGCAATATCAGCAAAACAAAGAAGGAAACTCCCAGGGCCATGCCAATAAGAGGCAATCCTCCACTATTATCTTCATAGTCATTTGTTTGCCGCATTCATACTGCCTCCTGTGATCAAATAATAGTTTTCTTCGGGCATTTTTCTTTACAAATACCGCAGTCTGTACATTTATCGTAATCAATCTTCGCAAGGAAGCTGTCCACAGTAATCGCATCGGAAGGACAGTTTTTCTTACAAAGCTGACAGCCGATACAGCCTACACCACAGGCCTTATTTACATCCGGTCCCTTGTCCTTGGAGCTGCAGGCAACAATACGATTAGCCGTATAAGGAACCAACTCGATCAGCTGCTTAGGACATGCTTCCACACACTTGTTGCAGGCTTTGCAGGCGTCCTTATCCACCACTGCCACACCGTTTATCACATGGATGGCATCAAAGGGACAAACGCGAACACAGTCTCCGTTACCCAGACAACCATAATTACAGGATTTGGGACCGCCTCCGGGTACGAAGGCCATCATGCTGCAGTCATGGGTTCCCGTATATTCATAGTCTTCCTTCGCAGTCTCACAGTCACCCTTACATTTTACAAAAGCAACCATCTTTACGCTTTCTCCTGCATCAACACCCATAATATTACCGATCTCGGCAGAAACCGCATCGCCACCAACGGGACAGCCGTTTACCGGTGCCTCACCCTTTACGATAGCTGATGCAAGACCGGAACAGCCGGGAAAGCCACAGCCACCACAGTTATTTCCGGGAAGTACTCCGAGAATTTCTTCTTCTCTGGGATCTACCTCAACACTGAACTTAATGGCCGCCAGGCCTAAAAACAATCCGATAAACAGTCCAACTGCCGCAACGACTATTGTTGCTATAATTATTCCTGACATCTGTTTTACCTCCTTTACAGCAGACCTGAAAATCCGCAGAAGGCTATTGCCATTAATCCGGCGGTAATCAAGACGATGGGCATTCCCTTAAACACTTCCGGAATGTCATTATATTCCATTTTTTCACGGATACCTGCTAAAATGATAATGGCAATGGCAAATCCCAGTGCTGTAGCAAATCCATTTACGATACCTGTTAAAATATCATAGCCGTATTTCACGTTATTAATGGCAACACCCAGTACAGCACAGTTGGTCGTAATCAGAGGAAGGTATACTCCCAGTGCCTCATAGAGACCCACCATAAATTTTTTCAGAAACATTTCCACAAACTGAACCAGGGCTGCAATAACCAGAATAAATACAATAGTTTGCAGATAGGTAATATCAAACCTTACCAAAATAAACTTGTATATCACACCGGTAACCGCACTGGCCAGGGTAATCACGAAGATTACCGCAGCTCCCATTCCTGCCGCTGTTTCCACCTTCTTGGATACACCCAGGAAAGGACACAATCCTAAAAACTGACTCAATACTACGTTGCTGACTAAAGCTGAGCCTATTGCAATAAGTAATAAATCACCCATTTATTTTTCCTCCTTTCCCGCATTTGCATCATAGAATTTCGGTTCACATCCGCTGCTTGAACAGCCGTCACAGCCACCACAGCCGCCGGACTGGATCTTGGATACATCTTTTCCCTTCTTTTCTCCGCGAATTTTTGCATAATTCTGAATTGCTGTTAAAGCCGCTACCACAAAGAAAGCACCTGGTGCAAGGACGAAAATACTGAAAGGGACATAAGATTCAGGCATAAGCCGTATCCCAAAAATCTCTCCCATTCCCAAAAGCTCACGAATGGCACCGATACAGGTTAAGGCAAAGGAGAATCCAAGCCCCATTCCCAGACCGTCAAAAAGAGAAAGAATAATATTGTTTTTGGATGCAAAAGCCTCTGCTCTTCCCAAAATGATACAGTTAACCACGATCAAAGGGATATAAATGCCGAGAGCATCATAGAGAGAAGGAATAAATCCTTCCAGCAAAAGCTCCACCATCGTTACAAAAGAAGCAATAACTACGATGAAGGCAGGAATTCTTACCTTATCAGGGATAATATTTCTCAGCAAAGAAATCATAACATTGCTGAGTGCCAAAACCACTGTAGTCGTAAGGCCCATGCCAAGACCATTCATAGCCGAGGTAGTAACCGCCAATGTGGGACACATACCCAGCATCAGGACGAATGTGGGGTTTTCTTTGATTAAACCATTAATCAGACGTTCACCTGCTTTATTCATTACTTCCCACCTCCTAACACAGTTTGAAAATAGCCCAACCCGGTGTTTACACCGTCCACAACAGCATGGGTGGTAATGGTCGCACCACTAATGGCATCAATCTGGTTATCCATTACAGCACCAGTCTTGGTGTATTCAAACATACTTACTTTTTTATTGGCAAACTGCGGCTTCAATACTTCCTCTGCCTGCATACCCAAACCGGGAGTCTCACTGATAGACAGGATGGAAATTCCATTTACTGTACCATCCAGGCGAATACCCATGGCAAACTGAATGTCTCCGGCATAACCATCATGAGAGGTTACCTCCAGTACATAGCCCACCAGCTCTCCACTGTCGGTCATAGCCTCATATACTGCATCTACATCACCGGAGCCACTGGCCACAGCAGTTGCACCACTGGCGGCATCTGCTTCCTCCGGTGCCGGCTCTTCTTCCGGCTTCTCCTGGATAACAACATCAATAGGCTGGAAGGTGGTTGCGTCCGCAAATACCTCCTGACAGGCTTCATTTCTTTTCTTAATTTCCTGGGCTGCAATAGGCTCCTTAGTCACTTCATAAACCAAACCCAGAAGCAGACCTGCAATCAATGTGATCACAAATAAAACTACAGTATCTTTGATCATATTTTTCATTTCTTTGCCCCTCCTTTACCAAACGCTGTGGGATGGGTCAATTTTTCGATCAGCGGAACCAGAAGGTTGCCAATGATGATCGCATAGGAAACACCCTCTGCACTGCCGCCGAAAACACGGAAAATACAGGTCAGCAGTCCAAGAAGTATACCAAAGATATACTGTCCTTTGACGGTAACCGGCCTGGTAACATAATCCGTAGCCATAAAGAAGGCACCCAACATTAAACCACCACCTGCAAGGTGGGCAGAAATAAAGTTCCATTCGAAGCCATGGCCCCCAAAAAGACCAAGGAAGATGACGAAGCTCACGATATAGGAGCCGGGTACACGCAGATCAATGATTCCCAGGAGAAGGAGGATACATGCACCGATCAAAATAGCGATCATGGAGGTTTCACCGATGGTTCCACTCACCTTACCGATTACCATGTTGTATACGTTTACACTCTCTCCTGCCTTGAGGGCTGCCAGAGGGGTTGCTCCTGTATAAACATCCGTCTCAAAGTTGGTCATAATTGAAGTAAAGGAGATCAACAGGAAACATCTTGCTGCAAGAGCCGGGTTCATAAAGTTCTGTCCCAGACCTCCAAACAGCATTTTTACGATAAGAATGGCAAAAATACCACCCACAATGCCGATCCACCAGGGTGCACCCGCCGGGAGGTTCAGTGCCAGTAAAAGTCCGGTTACTACAGCAGAAAAATCTCCTATGGTAACACGCTTCTTCATTGCCAGTTCATAAAGTAATTCCGTTAATACGGTAGATGCTACCGTTACCACTACCAGTACGGCAGCCTTAAACCCAAAGTTGTAGATTCCGAAAATCGTAGCCGGGAGTAAGGAAATCACTACCGCAAGCATAATGGTACTTGTCGTAATCTTAGAGCGAACATGGGGATTCGCCGATACTTTTCTTAAGTCACTCATGCGTGGGCCTCCTATTTCTTTCTTTTGCCCAGTACGATTTTACGCTGGGATTTGATATTCTGGGAAAGATGGCGTTTGGCCGGACAGACGAAGCTGCAGCAGCCACATTCGCAACATTCCATACCGTCATATTTGACAAAGGTTTCTTCATCGTGATGCTCTGCCAGAGTTGCCAGAAGATTCGGCATAATTCTGGAAGGACAAACCTCCAGACATCTGCTGCAGTTGATACATGCAGAAGGCTCCAGCTGGGAAACCTCATCCTTGGTCATACATAAAAGGGCCGATGCCGTTTTGGTGGTAGGCACATCCAGCTCAAAAATGGCAAAGCCCATCATCGGTCCGCCGGATACGATCTTTGCCGGTTCCTTTCTGAAGCCGCCTGCCGCTTCAATCAGTTCATGATAATTGGTACCGATCTTTACCCGGAAATTCTGAGGCTTATTGATCGCATCACCGGTAATCGTAACAATCCTCTCCATCAATGGTCTGCGATGATGAACTGCATTATAAATTGCCACGATGGAGTCCACATTGTTTACTACGCACCCTACATCTGCAGGCAGACGACTGGAGTCGATCTGGCGCTTCGTAGTTGCATAGATCAACGTTCTCTCTGCTCCCTGGGGATATTTGGTCTTTAATCCTTTTACCAGAATCCTGGGTTCATCCTTGGTCTTTTCCTTCAACAGTTCAATACAGTCCATCTTGTTGTCCTCAACAGCAAGAATACCTGTTGCATTGGGGAAAAGTGCCAGGGATACCTTCAGCCCTTCGATCAGCTTCTCCGGCTCTTCGATCATTCTGCGATAGTCGGAAGTAAGATAAGGCTCACACTCCGCACAGTTAGCGATCACATAATCGATCTTCTCCGGTTCCTTCACAGCAAGCTTTACATGGGTAGGAAAACCTGCTCCACCCATACCTACTACACCTGCTTCACGGATACAGTCCAGAATTTCTTCCCTGGTCATTTCTTCTAACGGCTTGGGCTCCGGATAATCCACCTCTGCGTACTCTCCATCATTTTCAATGACAATACTCATGACCTTGTCACCGGTCACTACACGCCTGGGCTCAATCGCCTTAACCGTACCGGAAACAGTCGCGTAAATCGGTGCAGAAACAAAGCCTCCTGCCTCCGCAATCTTCTGCCCGGTCAACACATGGTCACCTTTTTGGACAATTGCAACTGCCGGTGCACCAATATGCTGGGAAAGGGGATAAACCAGATCGCCCTGTGGCAGTATATCCTTAATCGGCTTGTCCTTGGACAAATCTTTGCCATCATAGGGATGAATACCACCTGCAAATGTTAATTTTGCCATTTCACTACCATACCTTTCTCTTTTCTTTTGGTTGTTACAAATAAAAACTCATAGAATAAATATACTATTTTTTTACAAAAAATACTACTGAAAAATTACAAAATATGATAAAATATTCACTATGAAAACACTTAATTATAAATTCGATAACTTACAACCTGAATATGATCTATCCTCCCTTGCCTCTCCTGAGGAGGTTTTGTTTCTGGATATTGAAACCACCGGCTTTTCTCCCAAATCTGCTTTTGTTTATCTGATCGGTGCAGCCTACTATCAGAACGGCTGCTGGAACGGTACACAGTGGTTTGCGCAGACCCAGGAGGAAGAGGATCGGATCATCAAAAGCTTTTTTCAATTTGCCAAACGATATCGGATGCTGATCCATTTTAATGGCAACCAGTTTGATCTGCCTTTTTTAGAAGGACGGATTGCTCATCTGGGGCTGAACTGCTCCTTTGATCACTTTGAAGGTATTGATCTGTACAAACGTATCCTGCCCTGCAGGAATATCCTCCGATTGGACAGCTGTAAACAAAAATCTCTGGAGACCTTCCTCGGGCTCACACGGGAAGACAGATATAACGGTGGTGAATTAATTTCTGTATATAAGGAATATACTGCCAATCCTTCTGACCAGCTTCTTGAACCTCTTCTCATCCACAATCGGGATGACCTTTGGGGATTGGTGGAACTGCTTCCCCTGCTGGCCTATTCCGATCTGTTCAACCGTCCGGTAAAAGTACATAAGGTTCAGGCCAACCACTATAAGAATTATCAGGGCCAGAGGATGCAGGAGCTGATGATTTATATGAAGCTTTCTGCTCCTGTTCCGATTCCCCTTTCCATCCAATCCGGAGGCTGTCATTTCCGTTGCGAAAACAGAGAAGGGGTACTTCGGGTACCCGTATATAATGAAGAAATGAAGTTCTTCTATTCCGACTATAAAAACTACTACTATCTTCCTGAGGAAGATGTAGCCATGCATAAATCGGTAGCCTCCTTTGTGGAAAAATCCCATCGGATCCAGGCTACGGCGGCCACCTGCTATACCCGCAAGTTTTCCTCCTACCTGCCCCAATGGGATTATGTATTTGAGCCTTTTTTTAAGCGGGAATATAAGTCCCCTCTCCTCTTTTTCGAACTGACGGAGGAATTCAAAACCGACAGGAAGGCCTTTTCCCTCTATGCCTCTCATCTTCTTTCCATGCTGGGAAAGGGAGAGAAAAAGTAGCTATATTTCTTCTATATAATTAAAACGACAGAAAAAAGCTGTTGCAAAATTCTTAAAACGCTTACTGCTTATCCACTTGTACGTATTTGCTTTAGACATTGTAGATCAAAGAGCGGATTTCAGTCCGATATTTGACTACAATGTTCGTAGCAACAAACGAACAAGGGATAACCGTAAGCAAAAAAAGAATTCTGCAACAGCTTTTTTATTTCCTTTATTCTGCCACGTAGAAGAAGGAATTCATTCTTCCGTAACCCATGGCTTTGTAATTCATGATCTGTTCTGTACTTCCGATAAAAAGAATTCCATCCTTAGCCAAAGCTTTCTGGAACTTACGGAAAACATCGTCTTTCGCTTCCTCAGTAAAGTAGATCAATACATTGCGGCATACGATCATGTGGTAATTGGTGGGGTAAGCATCCTTAAGCAGATTGCTTTCCTTAAACTCCACTCTGGCCTTTATCTCATCATTGATCCGATAGGAAGTACCTACCTGAGTGAAGTATTTCTTCTTCATCTTGTCAGGTACAGCTGCAATACTTTTCTGATTATACAGGCCCACCTTGGCCTTTTCGATCACCTGCTTATCAATATCCGTAGCATAAATTTTAATCTGATTTAAGGGAAGATGCTCAGCCAGAGCCATAACCAGAGAATAGGGTTCATCACCAGTAGAACAGGCCGCACTCCATATCTTCAGATTTTTTCCGAATTTTTTGATCAGATAGGGAATGATCTCCTTGTCCAGAACCTGCCACTGATCGGGATTACGGTAAAATTCTGAAACATTGATGGTAAGGTAATTGACAAAAGCTTCAAAGAGCTTCTTATCTACCTTGATTGCTTTTACAAAATTATCATATCCTGTAATCTTATTCTTGGAGATCAAAGCATCAATCCTGCGCTTCATCTGATTTTCCTTATAAGCATTCAGATCGATCTTCGTCAGGTTATAAATCTCTTTTTTAAAATATTCATAATCGTATCCTGCCATGACATTATCCTCTCGCTCTCTTTAGCATTTTAGTAAAAAAGAGACTGTTAAAAACAGTCTCTTAAATCTCTTATTCCTGTTCTGCAATTACGGCGTCAATATCAACAGAAACAACGTCTGCATCCTCTTCTGCTTCTCCGGCAGCTTCTGCTTCCGGAGCTAAAAGAGCCTTAATGCTGAGACTGATCTTCTTATCTGCTTCATTAAAATCTACAACCTTAGCAGTTACTTCTTCACCCACCTTAAGAACATCGGCAGGTTTCTCAATATGTTCTTTGGAAATCTGGGAAACATGCAGCAGAGCATCTACTCCGGCTTCAAGCTCAATGAATGCACCAAAGTCGGTCATTCTCGCCACCTTACCGGTTACTACATTGCCAACTGCATATTTAACTGCTGCATCCTTCCAGGGATTAGCATCTTCGAATTTCAGACTGAGTGCAATCTTATTTCCGGAAATCTCTTTCACCAGTACATTAAGGGTCTCTCCAACCTTAAACACTTTCTTGGGATTTTCCACTCTTCCCCAGGACATTTCGGAAATATGGAGAAGACCGTCAGCTCCTCCCAGATCGATGAATGCACCAAAGTCAGTTACATTCTTAACAGTTCCTTCAACAACATCACCCTCATGGATTCTTTCAAAGAGCTCTTTCTGCATTTCTGCCTTCTTAGCAGCTACCAGCTGTTTACGGTTACCGATATATCTTCTTCTCTTAGGATTATATTCTGTAATTACAAATTCGATTTCCTGGCCTGCATATTTGCTCAAATCCTTCTCATAAGTATCGGATACCAGACTGGCAGGAATAAAAATTCTCACTTCTTCTACAACAACACTTAAACCGCCATCCAGAACCTGTGCAACCCTGGCCGTAAGTACTTCCTGGTTATTAAAAGCTTCTTCGATTCTTTTATTACCCTTCTCAGCAGCAAGTCTCTTATAGGTGAGAAGAACCTGTCCCTCCCCGTCATTTACTTTCAACACCTTAACTTCCATGGTGTCACCGGGCTTAATGATTGTAGTAAGATCTACGCCAGGCTCATTGGTGTATTCGCTTCTTGTAAGGATACCATCTGCCTTGTAGCCGATGTTAAGAACGATCTCTTCAGGTTTCACATCGATGACTGTACCTTCTACTACCTCTCCCGTATGGATTGTTTTGAATGATTCTTCTAACATTTGTTCAAAAGTTAATTCGGACATAATTTTGAACCTCCTCAATAATATTGTTCGGGGTTGACGCCCCGGCCGTAATACCCACCAGTCCAACAGATTTAGGAAGATCTAAATGCAAGTCATCTAGTGTCTGGATAAAATGCGTGTTTTCACACTCATTTTTACAAATCTCGTAAAGCTTACGAGTATTTGAGCTGTGTGTTCCCCCTATCACAATCATGGCATCTGCCCTGGCTGCAATCTCTCTTGCCTCGGTCTGACGCTCCTCTGTAGCATTGCAGATAGTGTTCACAACACTGATATCATAACCTTTTTTTTCGAAAATTTCAACTAAATCTTTAAATTTATTGTAGTTAAATGTCGTTTGGGAAACGATGCAGATTTTTTCTCCCGGCAGACAGGAAAAGCTTTCTGCCTCTTCGGCCTTTTCCAGCACTGTTGCAGGCTCGCTGCTCCAGCCTTTTATTCCTTCAACTTCCGGATGTCCGTCATTACCGATAATAACAATTTTCTTTCCCAGGGCACTCTCTTTTTCTACGATTCTGTGAATCCGTTTTACGAAGGGACAGGTAGCATCCACACAGGTAAGATGATTTTCTTCCATGATCTCATAGATCTCCTTGCTTACACCGTGAGAGCGGATGATAACGATCCCCTCCTTCAATTCCCTGAGAGCCTCTTCTCCCTCGATCACTCTGACCCCCTTTCCCTCCAGTTCTTTCACCACTTCCTCATTGTGGATCAGAGGGCCAAAGGTATAAATAGGCTTGTCTTTCGCCTGTTCAATCTGTTCGTACACGGTCTCCATGGCCTTCTCGACTCCAAAACAGAAACCTGCACTTTTTGCTTTTATCATTTCCATTTTCTTCTTTATGTATCCTTCTTCTCTTCTTTTTTTTAACCGGTCCTGCCGGATCAGCTCAGTGATTTTCTCCACCACATCCTCTATGGTCATCTCAGAGGTATCCACAACGATGGCATCCTCCGCCTGCTTTAAGGGACTGATTTCCCTTTCCATATCCTGTCTGTCCCTACGGACAATATCGGCTTCGATTTCCTCAGGCACACATACCTGTCCCTTTGCCTTCAGCTCGTCAAATCTTCGTTTTGCCCTCACTCTGCTGTCTGCTGTAAGAAAAATTTTTACATCTGCCTGGGGCAGAACGCAGGTGCCAATGTCACGTCCATCCATGATCACCTCTTTGCTGTCTGCCAGCCTTTGCTGCAAAGCCACCAGCTTCCTCCTTACCATGGCATTGGCCGAGGTTACGGAAGCCATATTCCCCACTTCCTCCCGGCGGATCAGTCCGTTTACATTTTCTCCTTCCAGAAGCAGGATCTGCTCTCCATTTTCATAGGTAATAGAAATATCTGCTTCCTCGCAGCATTCTTCTATTTTTTCTCTGTCCTCCGGCTGGATTCCTTTACGGTACAGATATAAAGCCATAGCACGATACATAGCACCCGTATCTACATAAATAAAATTCATTTCAGCTGCTATTTTTTTTGCAATGGTGCTTTTTCCTGCTCCTGCCGGTCCGTCGATAGCTACACTATATCCCATAGTTTCTTTTCCTTCTTTCCCAGTATGATCTTTAATCCCAATTTAATTTTCACTTTCTCCACAGCTATCTCCTGCCAGATATCCTGTGGACCAGGCCAACTGAATGTTATATCCTCCCGTAAGGGCATCAATATCCAGCATTTCTCCTGCCAGATAGAGCCCGGAAATCATCCTGGACTCCATGGTAGAAGGATTTACCTCCTTGACGGCTATTCCTCCCTGGGTAACGATGGCTTCCGCAAATCCGCGGGTTCCTGTCACCGTCATTTTCCAGTTTTTGATCAGGGATACCAGCTGTTTTCTTTCCTCCCGGGTGATTTCATTTACTTTTTTATCCGGCAAAATACCGCTAAGCCCTACCATAACAGGTGTGAGCTTTGCCGGAAACAGGCTATCCAAAGCATTTTTAAACTGTTTATTCTGATGCTCCTCAAACTCTCTT
Organism: Lachnospiraceae bacterium; assembly: GCA_017439665.1. Classification (GTDB taxonomy): domain Bacteria; phylum Bacillota; class Clostridia; order Lachnospirales; family Lachnospiraceae; genus SFDP01. The sequence continues at coordinate 3,602 of JAFSIS010000028.1, read as the reverse complement.
AAGATTCGTTTATCCAGCTGTTCCTCGGTAAGAGCCGGTTTCAAGTCCAGATAACAGTCGATTTCTTTTCCATAATACTTTTTGGCATAGAAGCTGCTGGCAGAAAGCACCAGTGGCCCACTGATCCCAAAGTGGGTAAACAGCATCTCCCCAAAGCCTTCGAAAATCTTCTTTTTGCCATCTCTCACCAGCAGACTGACGTTTTTCAATGCCAGCCCCTGCAATTCTTTCCCATAATTTTCTTTTAAGGTAAAGGGTACCAGCGCGGGCTTCGGCTCTGTCACTGTATGCCCGTATTTCTCCAGAATTTTCCACATACTGCCGTCGGAGCCGGTAACCGAATAGGAACAGCCTCCCCCCGCAAGGATCACCCGGTCTGCAGGCAGCTTCTGGCCGCCTTCGATGACTATCCCCCGGATACTGCCATCTTCCTTTAACCAAAGGTCGGTCACCCGGGTATGGAGGCGGATATCCACATTCAGCTTTTCCAGAGTCTTTGTCAATGCCCTGATCACATCCGAAGAATGATCAGATACCGGGAAAACACGGTTCCCCCTCTCCACCTTAAGGGGACAGCCGGTCTCCTCAAAAAAAGCCATTACCGCCTGATTATCAAAATGATAAAAGCTGCTGTACATAAACTTCTTATTACTTACGATCTGATTCAAAAAATCCTCTGCTTCACAGGCATTGGTCACATTGCATCGGCCTTTTCCCGTGATATAGACTTTTTTCCCCAGCTTTTCATTTCTTTCCAAAAGTAAGACGGCTGCTCCTCTTCTGGCTGCAGCCACAGCTGCCATCATTCCCGCGGCACCACCGCCTGCTACAATCACTTTCATTCGCTTTGCCTCATCAAAGAGTAATCCAGTACGGGGGCTTTGTCAATAAAATTGATCTCATCATTCAGGTATACCTGATAATTGTTCCAGGTTTCTTCCAGCCTTTCCAGATTCTTCTTTACTTCATTCGGACATTTTAAACAGAGTGCCACCACCAGTGCATTGATCAGACTTAAAGGAGCCACCAGTGAGTCTACGATGGATACCATATCACTTCTGGCAAAGAGATTACAGGAGGAATAAAGATTCATGGGAGAATGCGGTGAATCTGTGATGGCAATCACCTTAGCATTACAGTCATTGGCGAACTCCATGGCCTTCAAGGTTCTCATGGAGTAGCGGGGAAAACTGATGCCGATAAGTACATCTTCCTCATTGATCCGGATCATCTGTTCAAACATCTCACTGGTATTGGTCGTACGCAAAAGAACCACATTTCCCCGGATCATATTCAAATAAAAGCTTAAAAAATCAGCCAGCGGCTCACAGCTTCTGATTCCTACGATATAGACGGTCTTTGCTCCGATAATGGCATCCACCGCCGTTTCAAAGGCTGCCGGATCCACCTGTCCAAGGGTATCACTGATCTTTTCCATATCTCCCCTAAGCACCGTAGTCAATAACTCTGACTGGGAGCTTTTTCCGTATTTTGCTCCCATTCTTGACACTGCATTCAGCTTATCCTTCACCCAGACCGCAAGATTTTTCTGAAAATCCGGAAAACCGTCAAAGCCCAGACCGGAGGCAAATCGTACTACCGTTGACTCACTGATATCCAGTATTTCTCCGATTCTTGCTGCCGTCATAAACACAGCCTGGTCATAATGTTCTTTAATAAAAACGGCAATTTTTTTATGACTTTTACTCATACGGCCGAATTTTTCATCGATCAGTTTGATAACGTCTTTATCAGAATTATTCCCCATCTATGCAGACTCCTTCTCTTAACCGACAAAGCCATGATAGGCATTCTTCAATATTTCTATGGTATCCTGCATTTCCAGATCATAGTCACCGGTGGTGGACATGCAGGCTGCACCATGGATAAATATCCACATTTTCATAAATATCTGGCCGGCGTTTTCACAGCCTTCATTCTTTGCCCGATGGATCTCTCTTCCCACTGCTCCCATCTTCCCATTAATGATTTCATACAGACTCTTGTTGTAGCGATTCTGTGAAAGGAACAGCATCCGAAACAGATGATGCTCCTCTATGGCAAAACGGATATAGGTTACTCCCAGATTGACGAAGGGAGTGCTGTCATATCTGGGTGTCCGGTTGTAAAATTCTTCAAAAAACTCTATTCCTTTCTCAAACAGCTCTTTCCATAATTCCTCCATATTGTTGTAAAGGCGGAAAATAGGCTGGGTAGAACAGCCTGCCCTGGCTGCCAGCTTCCTTGCCGTCACCTGCTCCAGACCTTCCTCTCTTACCATCTGAAAGGCTGCGTCAAATAAGTATTCACGTGTTATGGATTCTTTTCTTGGCATAGCTTCCTCCCATTCTGCTGTATGAACAATACGAAACAGTGATAACATGCGTTATTATGATACTTTTCAGGAGTTTTGTCAAGATGGGTTTATCTCTTTCATTCAACAAACAGCAGGTGTTCCTTTTGCAATACCGTAAAATTATAGAGGATGCTTGTCTCCGCCCTCCTCAGACTCTGCATCATAGGTTACAATATTTCTTTACTCCTTCCACATAATCCTTCCAGATCCATTCTCCGCCAGGCAGATTTTCCAGAAAGGAAAAGCCGGTAAGCTCTTCATAGGCCCGATGAAACTCCGCTTCCGATATGGATCTCTCGTTACTGTCATCTCCATTTAAGTCATCATTTTTTTCATAACAATATACCCCACTGCCCCCTGCACCGTAGGAATCCGGATATTTTTCTTTTAACCATTCTATTTCCTCTTCATTATATCCCTCTTCTTCAGAGAAATAATCGTAGCTCAGGTAATAAACTGTTTTCTCCGACCACTGTTGATCAAATTGAATTTGCCAATAGGTACCGAAGCAAACCGATCCCCCAAGCTGATAGCTACCAATCAGCTTTCCTCCTGCCCCAAGAAAATAATACTCTGACGCATCCATAATATCCTTAAACACCATTTTCACAGAGCCATCTTCATAGGAAAAAATATAGGACAGGGGACGTTCATCCCTTTCCTGATTTCTCTTGTAGTGGTGGTAGGCCACCAATTCCGGCACTCCATCCTCATTAATATCTGCCCTTACAAAGTCAAAGCTTTCCCATGAACCGGTCAACCACTCCTTTTCATTGAAGTGCTCCACCATGGACCAGTCACCGGTTTCCATTCTGGTATAAGCCTCTTCGGCACTGGTGGGCGGCTTCAGGCTCTCCGCTAATATAGTCATCCCCCTCACTGTCTCATCAGTAAGCTCTTCTATCCTGTCTGCCACAGAATTAAACAAAGAATTTTTTCCTAAGGGATATGGTGGCTGCTCTTTCCTTCCTGCAATACAGATAATGAGACCTATGATACAGACAATGGATAGCAGCTTTTGCACCGGTTTTTGGTTCATTTCTTCTCTCATTTGTATAATCCGCCTTTCTGCGAAAGGCACCAATGTACCATGAAACATATTGGATGACTTTCGCTTTTCTAATCGATCTTCCTTCTGATATTATTTCTTTATAAGACTGACACACTACAGAACACGTGGAGGTGAGTGGCGGGGCTGTATAGCGGCGACCTCGCATTTGTATATGTTGTCGGTCATCCGTTAAGG
>JAFSIS010000027.1 GCA_017439665.1 Lachnospiraceae bacterium | reverse complement strand
GAGGTGGAAGAAGAATCTGCTCCTCTGCGCAGCAGAAGACCCCGTTTTGGCCGCAGATCACGGAGAGCCGTAATCGAGGATGACGATGAGGAAGAGGATGAAGAGGATGAAGACGAGGAGGAGCCTAAGTCCTCCGGCCGTCAGGGAAGAAGCAGATCGTCTACACAGGAGAAGGAAAGCTGGCAGTCTAAAGATTTTCTGGAGCTGGATGATGACATGGAATTTGAATTTCTGGATTTATAGTATAGGAGGAAAACCATATGATGTACATTGAAATTGACTTTAACAGCGATGAAGCGTTGTATATGCAGTTGAGAAATCAGATCATTCTGGGAATCGCCGCTTCCCATTTTCATGAAGGGCAGTCCCTGCCTTCCGTACGTCAGCTTGCAGACGAGATCGGAATCAATATGCACACCGTAAATAAGGCCTATTCGGTATTGAGACAGGAAGGCTTTTTGAAGGTGGACAGACGACACGGTGCGGTAATTGCCCTGGATGTAGATAAGATCCGGGCAAAGGCAGAGATGAAGGACGAGATGAAGGTGATCATTGCAAAAGGAAGATGTAAAAATATTTCCCGTGAGGAAATGCATGCCCTCATGGATGAGCTTTATGACAGCTATAATGTATAAGGCTTTCTCGATCAGGGGAGGACAGAACAGGAGGATAGATGCAGGGACAGTTTACAGATAAAGCAAAAACAGCATTGGTACTTGCAAAGAGAGCAGCCCGTAAGCTGCATCAGCCATACATTGGAACAGAACATATTCTGGTGGGCCTGGCCGAGGAGCATACCGGTGTGGCGGCACAGGTTCTTTTGGAAAACGGAGTGAATCCGGCCGAGCTTTTAGAGGTGATTAAGGATCTGATCGCCCCCGATACCAATCTGTTACTTCAGGAAAAAGAGGGATATTCTCCCCGTGCCTTATCCGTATTGGAGGAAAGTCATGCACTGGCAGCCAGGTTCCATTCCGGACTGACGGGAACGGAACATATTTTGATGGCGATCATCAAGGAAGGAGATAATGTGGCCTTCCGTCTTTTAAACACTCTGGGCTTCCAGCCGCAGAAACTGTACGTAGATCTGCTGGTGGCCATTGGAGAAGAAGCAAATCGCTATAAAGAGGATTTGGGAAAAAGAAACACGAAAAAGAAAGAAAACTCCACCCTTGAACAATACAGCAGGGATTTAACCGCTCTGGCAAGAGAAGGAAAGCTGGACACGGTAGTGGGAAGAGAAACTGAGATTCAGCGAGTAATCCAGATCCTTTCCAGAAGAACCAAAAACAATCCCTGCCTGGTGGGAGAACCGGGAGTAGGAAAAACAGCAATTGCAGAAGGACTGGCAAAAAGGATTGCCCAGGGAGAGGTTCCCTCGTCCATGAGGGACAAACGTCTCCTTACCCTGGATTTGTCCGGTATGGTAGCCGGCAGCAAATACAGGGGTGAATTTGAAGAGCGGATAAAGCGGCTTATGCGGGAGGTAAGGGAAGAAGGAAACGTCCTTCTGTTTATGGATGAAGTACACACCCTTATCGGCGCAGGAGGAGCGGAGGGAGCCATTGACGCTTCCAATATCTTAAAGCCTGCTCTGGCCCGGGGAGAGCTGCAGATGATCGGTGCTACCACCATCGGTGAATACCGGCGCCATATTGAAAAAGATGCAGCCCTGGAAAGGCGTTTTCAGCCCGTAACCGTTGAAGAGCCTGCCATAGAAGAGGCAGTAGCCATTCTGGAGGGAATCAAGGACCAGTATGAAAAGCATCATCAGGTTAAGATCAGCCATGAAGCTGTTCTGGCCGCGGTACAGCTTTCTGCCCGATATATTAATGACAGAAATCTGCCCGACAAGGCTATTGATCTGATGGATGAGGCGGCAGCAGCACTGAGTCTTGGCAAAAATGAGAAGCCGGAAAATATCCGAAAGCTGGAAAAAGAAATAGAAGCCCTGGGCAGCCAGATGGAAGCCTGGATCCGCAGTCAGGACTATGCCCAGGCCGGGGCCTGTAAGCGCAAGCAGAAGGAGCTTATGGAAAAGCTGGCCAAAAGCTGTCAGGCACTTGCCCGCAGGGAAGCTTCTCATCCTCAGGTGGTGACGGAAGAGGATATTGCTTCCGTGGTAGCTGCCTGGACTAAAATACCGGTGAAGAAGCTGGCAGAAAAGGAAAGCGAACGGCTGCTGAAGCTGGAATCGGTTCTGCATAAGCGGGTGGTTGGCCAGAAGGAAGCGGTGACAGCGGTAGCCAGAGCTATGCGCCGGGGCAGAGTGGGTCTGCAGGACCCCGGAAAGCCTATAGGCTCCTTCCTCTTTTTAGGGCCTACCGGTGTGGGAAAAACGGAGCTTAGCAAGGCCCTGGCAGAGGCCATGTTCGGCTCTGAGGATGCCCTGATCCGCGTGGATATGTCGGAGTACATGGAAAGCCATTCTGTTTCCAAAATGATCGGCTCTCCTCCCGGCTATGTAGGCTTTGATGAAGGAGGACAGCTGTCGGAAAAGGTAAGAAGAAATCCCTATTCCGTGGTACTCTTCGATGAGATCGAAAAAGCCCATCCGGATGTTTTCAACGTTCTTTTACAGGTTTTGGATGACGGGCATATTACCGATTCCAAGGGCCGTAAGGTAAGCTTTAAAAATACCATATTGATCATGACCTCCAACGCGGGAGCCAGCCGTATCGTAGAGCCAAAGCACCTGGGCTTCGGTGCAGGTACGGATGCAAATAAGGACTATCAGCGGATGAAGGCGGGAGTTATGGAAGAAGTGAAGCGGTTATTCAAACCGGAATTTCTCAACCGTATCGATGAGATCATAGTATTCCACCCTCTGACCAGGGAGGAGATGAAAGAAATTGTCAGCCTGATCACGACAGACTTAAGCCGCAGGGCAAAAAAACAGCTGGATATCCAGCTTACCGTCACACCGGCGGTAAAACAGTATATCGTAGATCGTTATGCAGATGCCAAAATGGGAGCCAGACCCTTAAAAAGAGGGATACTGACTGCTATAGAAGATCCTATGGCAGAAGAAATCCTGGCCGGAAAAATAAAAGCAGGGGATAAGGTCACGGTAGGGCTGAAAGAGAAGAAAATATACTTCAAGTAACCGTTCTGAATGGTTACTGACTTAAACGAAAAGAATAGTCTGTTGCACAGACGAACAGATACAGGAGGAAAAAAGATGCCGGCAGAAATTATTGCTATTGAGCAGGACCAGACTTTGAGTTTTGGCAATTATAAATTAGAGGAAAAGGCAAAGGTCGAGGACTTTGCTTTTCAGGGAGATCTGCTTAAGGTAAAGACCTATAAGACCATGACCAAACTGGAAAAAAACGGTATGTTTTTATATGAATCCGTTCCCGGAACTACGGTGAAGCATTTTCAGGAGACGGAGGAAGGAGTTACCTTCCAGGTGGAGGCAGAGTCGGATGCCCAGCTTACTATAGGATTGGCAGAGCAGACCAGCTATGAAGTGCTGATCGAAGGTGAACTGATAGGAGTGATGGATACAGGACTTGGCGGTAAGCTGAATGTCAATGTGGAACCATCCGAAGGAAAAGTGGTTCGGGTAGAGATCAGAAAGGCATAAGGAAGTGGCAAAGGCAAAGAAGAATACTGTTTTTTTCTGCCAGGAGTGCGGATTTGAGTCCAGCAAATGGCTGGGACAATGCCCCAGCTGTAAGGCCTGGAACTCTTTAGTGGAAGAGCAGCTAGTATCTACAGTGGCCGGAGGAGGCAGCAGCCCGGTCAGAGGAGAACGTAAAGAACCCTCGGCCCTTTCCCAGGTCTCCCTGGTGAAGGAAGATCGGGTTGAGATCGGTATAGGAGAACTGGACAGAGTTTTGGGAGGCGGGATCATTCCCGGCTCCCTTACTTTAGTAGGAGGAGATCCGGGTATCGGGAAATCCACCCTGCTTTTACAGGTCTGCCAGAAGCTTTCCGGACAGGGAAGGAGGATACTCTATATTTCCGGAGAGGAATCCTTAAAGCAGATCAAGATCCGTGCCCTTCGGATGGGGGAATTCAGCGATGAGCTGCTGCTTTTGTGTGAGACTAATCTGGGAATCATTGAAGAGACTATCCGGAGAATGGAACCGGAAGTGGTCATTATTGATTCTATTCAGACCATGTATAATGAGAATATCGGAGCAGCTCCCGGAAGTGTCTCACAGGTAAGAGAGTCTACCGGCGTACTCTTACAGCTGGCAAAGGGAACGGGAATATCCATCTTTATCGTAGGCCATGTGACCAAGGAAGGTACGGTGGCCGGGCCCAGGGTGTTGGAGCATATGGTGGATACGGTACTCTATTTTGAAGGAGACCGCCATGCCTCCTATCGGATTTTACGAGGAGTAAAAAACCGGTTTGGCTCCACCAATGAGATCGGTGTTTTTGAGATGCGTCAGGCCGGACTGGCAGAGGTGAAAAATCCTTCGGAGTTTATGTTGAACGGTAAGCCGGAAGGAGCCAGCGGCTCAGTGGTAGCCTGCTCCATGGAAGGGACTAGACCGGTACTTATTGAGATTCAGGCCCTGGTCTGCCACAGTAATTTTGGTATCCCCAGAAGGCAGGCTACAGGAACCGATCTTAACCGTCTGAATCTTTTAATGGCAGTACTGGAAAAGCGGGTAGGTCTGCAGATTTCGGCCTCTGATGCTTATGTGAATATTGCCGGAGGAATGAAGATTCAGGAGCCGGCTTTGGACCTGGGGATAATTATGGCTCTGGTTTCCAGCTTTAAGAACCGTGCTCTTGACGATAAAATGATGGTCTTTGGAGAAGTGGGCTTAAGCGGAGAGGTGCGGGCCGTTTCCATGGCAGCCCAGCGGGTGCAGGAGGCAAGAAAGCTTGGCTTTACCACCTGTGTAGTTCCTGCGGCCTGTAAAGAGGGGCTGAAAGAGATTAAGGATATACGGCTGATCTTTGTCTCCTCCGTTCAGGATGCCATGGAGCTGATCTAGGAAGGACCGGTCTATAAGAAGAAAATCCCGTAATCTTTGGTATGAGGGAACTTTCCTTTAAAAAATACTTGCGTAACCATATTGACTGTGGTATAATCACATTCGTTGATGCGTGAATGCATTGCGATACAGGGGAATCATCCAGCGGCAGGATGACAGTCTCCAAAACTGTTCACGGGGGTTCGAATCCCTCTTCCCCTGCTCTTCATAAGCACTTGTAAAGGGAATGTTGCAAAGGTTTTTTGTAACATCCCTTTTTTTACTATTTTACAGAGGATAAGATGCGGCATATAGTTCGGATAGGTACGGCAGTACTGGCAGTTCTTGCCATTCTGTTTTTTTTACATAAGGAATACCGGGAAGAAGGCGGCAAGCGGCAGGCCTTTCTGTCTGTGCAGGTAGGAGATGAGGTGATTCAGGCCTGGGAAAATGAAGTCTGCTATTTCTTTCTTCCTTCCGGTGCAGTCCTCAGTGAGGTAAGGCTGACCGCTTATTCGGCTGCTTTTTTGGTGAGTGAAACAGGGCAGGACTTCAGGGGAGGAGACAGCCTTGAAGGTCTGCCTGTAGGAGAGGAGATTTCCTGTGTAAAAAAAGAGGGAAATCTTCCCTTTGAGTTAATGATCCTGCAGTCGGAAAATCTTCCTTCTCTGTTTCTGGACACCTCATCAGGCTCCCTGGAAAAAATCCACGCCGATAAGGAGCATGAGGAAAAGGGAGCCTTCCGCCTGTGGGATGAAGAGGGAAATGTATTATTTTCTCTGGGAGTGACATCTTTTAGTGGAAGGGGAAATACTACCTTTGCGGGATACGAAAAGAAACCATATTCTTTGGAGCTGAAGGAAGAAGCCTCCCTTCTGGGATTGCCGGCAGGAACGGAATATGTACTTTTTGCCAATGCTTCCGATCCGCTGCTGATCCGAAACGATCTGAGCAGGAGGATGGAGGAAGTACTGGGAGTGGAATTTGCCCATCGTGGCCGGTTTGTGGATCTGTACATCAATGAGATCTACCAGGGGAATTATTATCTCGTTGACAGAATGGAAATTGGTGAAAATAAAATCAATATTCTGAACATGGAGGGGATGATGGACCTTCTCTATCAGCAGAGTAACTATGAGGCCATAGAGGTCTATGAAACGGATACGTTAAAAGCAAGGCTGCTTTCCCATAATCCCAACGACATCACCGGAGGATATCTTCTGGAAAGAGAATATGGAGATCGGTATGAGCATGAGTATGACATCATAGGGAGTGGTTTTATCACAGAAGGAAAGGAGCATTTTGTGATCAAAAGTCCACGCTATTGTTCTAAGGAACAGGTGGAATATCTGCAGGATTATGTAAATCAGGCAGAGGCAGCCATTATGGCAGAAAATGGCCTTCACCCGGAAACAGGAAAGAGTTATCAGGAATATCTGGATGTAAACAGCTTTGTACGTCGTTATCTGGTGGAGGAAATCAGCAAAAATTATGACGCAGGTGTTACCAGTACCTTTTTTTATAAAAAATCAGAGGCTGAGGGAGGAAAGCTCTATTTTGCTCCCGGCTGGGATTATGACATGAGTTGGGGAAACGGTGTGGAATGGATGGAATACCACAGCAATGACCCGGAAGGAATCACAGAGCTTGCTTTTCATGAGTATGCTTCTCATTGGCACACTGCCCTATGCAGCAGGGAAGAATTTTCCAAATTGATAAAAGAGATATACGAGAAGGAAGCTTCTTTGTTTCTGGAAGAGGTTTTGGGAAGTATTCTGGATGAATATAAAGAATTGCTCACTCCCTCTGCCTTAATGGACCACTTGCGCTGGCAGGAGGAATTGGTGAAAAATTCTAACTATGTAGAGTGGGAAGAGGGATTTATACAGTTAAAGGAGTTTATCCGGATGAGAAAGGTTTATCTGGATGAAGCCTGGGGCAGCTGACTTCAATATCATTTTCAACAGGATAATGCAAAAGATGAACTACCGTGTAGAACAAAAATATATAATCACTGCAGACCAGCTGGCATTTTTACGCTATCAGCTGGAGCAGGTGATGGACTATGATGCTTATGCAGCAGAGGGAATGTATACCATCAGAAGCCTTTATTTTGATGATCTGTATGACAGCTGTTTTCAGGCCAATGAGGCAGGTGAGGATTTTCGGGAAAAATACCGGATCCGAACCTATAACAATGAGAAAAAAGTCATCCACCTGGAGATAAAGGCCAAGGAATACGGCTATACGAAAAAAGTAAAAACCAGGCTGAGCCTTCAGGAATGTAGCCGTTTGATCGAGGGAAAGCAACTGGACTGGAAGGAAGAGGACGATTTTGTGAAAAAGAAATTCTGTGCAACCCGGCTTCTTCGCAGGCTTCAGCCGGTGCAGATCGTAGAATATGAAAGGATTCCCTTTACCGATTCCCGGGGAAATGTCAGGATCACTCTGGACTGTAATATTTCTGGAAGCCGGGAAACGAAGGCCTTTTGGGAGGATATCCTTCCAGCTGTACCGATCCTTTCGGAAGGGCAGCATATTCTGGAGGTAAAATATGATGAGTTCTTACCCCTGCATCTGAAAAAGATCCTGAATCAGATCAATCTGCAGAAGACGGCTTTTTCCAAATATTATTACGCAAGACTGAGTCCCCTGCAATAGAGATGGCAGTGTGCGAGACTGCATCAGAAAGAGCAGTGAAGGCTCTGGGAGACTTAAGAGGAGAGAACAAATGAATTTCAGTGACGTGATCAAAAAATCTTTTTTGGAAGGATTTTCCAATACCGATATTTCCACGACGGATATCGTGGTAACCCTTGTGATTACCTTTCTTATCGGGCTATACATCTTTTTTATTTATAAGCTGGTCAGTAAGTCGGCTCTTTATGACAAGAGCTTTCATGTCTCCATGGCGTTGATCTCGGTGATCACAGCAGGGATCATCATCGCCATGCAGTCCAGCATCGTGATTTCTTTGGGTATGGTGGGTGCTCTTTCCATCGTCCGTTTCCGTACTGCCATCAAAAACCCCATGGATCTTCTGTTTTTGTTCTGGTCCATTGGTACGGGCATCATCTGCGGAGCAGGGTTGTTTGAAATCGCCCTTCTGGTGGCCCTGATCACCACCGTAGGGATTGTGATCCTGGAATATCTTCCGGGAAATAAAAAGACCTCCCTGCTGATCATAAACGGCAGAACAGATCTGGACGAGGATCAGGTTTCGGACTGTGTGAAAAAGTATGCGAAGCGATACAGTATCAAATCCAGAAACCTGAAAAAAAGCGGAACCGACCTTTTATTTGAGGTGAGCACTGCCAGGGAGAAGGAGCTGGTGCAGGAACTCAGGAAGCTGGCGGCAGTAGAGCAGCTGTCTCTTTTACAGCATGATGGGGAAGTGAGGTTTTAAAGCCTCATCGTTGAGAATATGGATTTCAGGCAGAATCAGGATAAGCAGGGGGAAGAAAAATGGGAAGAATTATCGGAATTGATCTGGGAACTACCAACAGTCTTGTGGCAATTTGGGAAAACGCAGAAAGCAGGCTGATTCCCAATGCTTTTGGAGAAGTGCTGACTCCCAGTGTGGTTAGTATAGGGGAGGATGGCACTCTCTATGTAGGGAAAACTGCCCGGGAGAGAATGGCCTCTTTTCCTATGGATACGGCCAGTGTATTTAAACGTTTTATGGGAACAGAAAAAAAGTATTCTCTGGGTGGGAAACAATATCTCCCGGAAGAGCTGTCTGCCATGGTCTTAAGAAAGTTAAAGGAGGATGCTGAGCGGTATCTGGGGGAAGCGGTAGAAGAGGCAGTCATCAGCGTCCCTGCCTATTTCAGTGATATGGCAAGAACAGCTACAAAACGGGCAGGTGCATTGGCTGGGCTTAAGGTGGAGAGGATCATTAACGAACCCTCTGCAGCTGCCCTTGCCTGCTATCGGATGGATGAAGAGGAAAAAACCTTTCTGGTCTTCGACTTTGGAGGCGGGACCCTGGATGTTTCTTTAGTGGAATGCTTTGATAATGTGGTGGAAATTCTTGCTGTATCCGGAGATAACCGGTTGGGAGGCCAGGATTTTGATGATCTGCTGGCAACTTATTTTATTCGGAACTTTCAGCTGGATGCCGGCTCTCTGACGAAAACGACCCGTGAACTGATCCGCCGGAGTGCAGAAAAGTGTAAGCAGGAGCTGACAGAGAATAAGGTTGCACAGATGGTGGTTAATTGTGAGCAGGTTAATGCTCAGTTGGAAATTTCCCGTAAAGATGTGGTAACCATTTGTGCCCCTCTTTTTGAACGGATGGGAAAACCCGTCCGTCAGGTTATGATGGATGCAAAGATGACTGCAGAAAAAATCAATCAGGTTATTCTGGTGGGTGGTTCCTGTAAAATGCCGGTAGTCAGGCAGTATCTGGAATATATTTTGCAGAGTCAGGATATAAAAACCATAAATCCGGACCATATGATTGCTCTGGGCTGTGGTGTCTATGCCGGAATTAAGGAGAGGCAGGAAGAGATCAAGGACACCCTGCTTACCGATATCTGCCCTTTTTCCCTGGGGACAGGAATATATAATAAAGAAAATCCGGGAAAAGATCTGATGTCTTTCATCATCCCAAGAAACAGCCCTCTGCCCACCAGTCGGGAGGAAAGCTATGTGACCGTCTCTGATCGTCAAAGGCAGTTGCGGTTTACAGTTTATCAGGGTGAGGCTATGTATGCGAGGGAGAATCTGAAGCTGGGGGAAATGGAAGTGGATGTCCCTCCCCGGCCGGCAGGAGAGGTTATGGCAAAGCTTCGTTATACCTATGATATCAATGGGATTCTGGAAGTAAATGTACATATTCCCATAACCGATGAACGAAAACAGCTGGTCATTGTAAATAAAGAGCTGGGACTTGGTGAGGAAGAAATCAGGAAAAAACTTAAAGAGTATGAAAAACTGAAGCTTCATCCTGCTGATGAGGAGGAAAACCAGTATGTCCTTTCCTGGGGAGAACGCCTTTATATGCAGTGTGGCGGCGAACTTAGAGAGGAACTGCTTGGCAGAATACAGTATTTTCATCATGTGATGGAAAATGACCCATACAAGGTGGCTAAGGTACGGAAGTATCTTATGGTTTATTTTGCCTATCTGGAAAAGCTGGTGGAAAATTATGTGGGCTGGGAAGTACAGGAAACCCACGATGGAAGCTGGTATGAGGATGAAGAGGAGGCAGAAATCGATAATCTCTTCAAAGCGTGGGATAAAGAGGATAGAGAAGAATGATCAACCGAAAAGAAGCATTTGCTCTTCTGGGGATTAAACCCACTTCGGATCAAAAAGCAATCAAGAAGGCTTATGCAGCAAAGGTAAAAGAATATCATCCGGAAGAACATCCTGATGCCTGGGCAAAGATCCGGGAGGCCTATGAAGCAGCACTCAAGTATAGCCGTTTTCCGGAAGGAAGAGCGTTTCCATCAGAAAGGGAAGACAGCCGGGGTTCCTTTTCCCTTCATTCCTTCCCCACCGGGGAGAAAGAAAAGGCTCAGGCTGGTACGGAGCAAAGACCGGATGAGGAAGAGAAGGCACAGGCCGGCACAGAGCAAAGACCGGATGAGGAAGAGAAGACTCAGGCCGGTACGGAGCAGGCAGAGCTTCTGGAAAGCTTTGACCAGCTGGACAGGCTGATTCAGGAAGGGAAACAAAAAAACAAGGCTCTCTATCAGGTATGGATCCAAGAGGCCATCAACAGATTGAAGGAAATGGGAGAGGAAAAAATCGTAGATCCGTCACTATGGGAAGATTTTTTCCGTAGTCTTACGAAGGAGGTTTTTTCAGATATAGAGTTTCATCTGCAGTGGGGAAAGACCATCGGAGAGCTTCCTTTAACGGCAGAGCTGGCTCGTTTGATGGAAAGCTGGATCACCTATGCAGAAAAGGAAACAGAAAAACAGCTGTACTATCCCCGTGCGAAGCTGATGGAGCAAAGCTCTGTTTCCCAAGGGGATGATGGATTGGGAAAAGGGAAAAACAGGAACGGGCTGTTGTTTGGAATCAAAATGGCTATCTATATTTTTCTCTTCATCCTGGCAAGTGTGTGGAAAGCGGATAGAAGGGAAAAAGACAGCTGGGAAAAATATAGGGAGGACATCCGTGAGGAACAGTATTCGTACCTTGAGGATTTCCGGGATTCCCAGTATTTCCAGCCGGAGACAGTAAGATTTTCAACGTTATCAGAAAGTGACCTGAATGAACTGGGCATTATGACTAAACCGGTTGAAGAGGAAGAGACAACAGGAGAAGGCTGGAAATTTTCCGATGAGCTCTGGCAGATCCATCAAAAGCTTATTGCCGATTATTATGTGCAGGATGAAGAGGAAAAAGAAAGCCTGCAGCAAAGGATCGTGTCGGGAATCAAGATCCGGGACGGGGTTTATCTGTGTGGGGAAGGAGATATATCTGAGACAGAAATCATCTGGGAGGAAATCCTTCCTGACTATCAGAGTGATGTTATACAGATGTCCTCGGAAGAAATCTTTTTTTCGGTGAGGACTTATTATACCATTGATCTTTGGGCCGAGAAGAGTGGTGGAATATATGTGCTGTATATTGACCCTTCGAAGGTGGATCTGGAAATGAACTGTAAGGTTTTTAACAATTATAAGGAAATGCCTCTTTATACGAGTTCAAAAGGAAAAGATATTACAAGGGAATATCACTATAAGATTGCCGGATACAAGGCTATCGTGGTGGAAATCCCTGAAAATGAGGCTGAACCCTGCCGTGTCTACTTTGACTAATGACAAATTGGGGCTTTACAAAAAAATAAATTTGCACTAAGATACCAGTAGGATAACACGTTGAAGAGGAAAGTAGGATGGTCAAGGATGCCAGAGAGGGACGCCCGTTTCCATGGACAGGAGCGGTGCTGGAAGCGTCTTCATTACAGAACTATCTGAAGACCACCTTGGAGTGCCCCTAATCCGGGCCGGTGATTCCGTTATCATCAAAATGAGAGATTCTGCTTTACCGGTATGTTTGCGAAGAGTT
Organism: Lachnospiraceae bacterium; assembly: GCA_017439665.1. Taxonomy (GTDB): domain Bacteria; phylum Bacillota; class Clostridia; order Lachnospirales; family Lachnospiraceae; genus SFDP01. The sequence goes on along the minus strand of JAFSIS010000027.1, from coordinate 26,007 downwards.
TCAGCCGTGAATAGAGCCGGGCAGAATAATAAGGGTGGAACCGCGTTAATAACGTCCCTTACACTTGAATGAGTGTAAGGGATTTTTTGTTTTATGGAAAACGATAAAACAAAAGGATGTACAATCTTTTATAAAAAATAGGAGGACAAAATATGAAGATCACATTAAAGGATGGATCAGTAAAAGAGTATGCAGATGCAGTCAGCGTATATCAGGTGGCTGCTGATCTGAGTGAAGGTCTGGCAAGAGTGGCCTGTGCCGGAGAAGTGGATGGAAAGGTAGTGGATCTGAGAACAGAGCTGACAGAGGACTGCAGCTTAAATATTTTTACTGCTAATGACAAGGAGGGCCTGCAGGTTATCCGCCACACCGCCTCCCATGTGCTGGCAGAAGCGGTAAAACGTCTCTATCCGGAAGCCAAAATGGCCATTGGCCCCAGCATTGAAAATGGCTACTATTATGACTTTGACCACGCACCCTTTACCAGAGAAGATCTGGATAAACTGGAAGCAGAAATGAAGAAGATCATCAAGGAAGGAAAGAAGCTGGAGAAGTTCACCATGCCCAGAGAAGAAGCCATTAAGCTGATGGAAGAGCGAAAAGAGCCTTATAAGGTGGAGCTGATCCGTGATCTTCCTGAGGATGCGGTAATCTCTTTCTATCAGCAGGGAGAGTTTATTGACCTCTGTGCAGGTCCCCACCTGATGAGTACGAAGAATATCAAGGCATTTAAGCTGATCTCCTCCTCCGGCGCTTACTGGAGAGGCAATTCTGACAATGCCATGCTGCAGAGAATCTATGGAACCGCCTTCAATAAAAAGGAAGAGCTGGCTGCTTATCTGGAGCATCTGGAAGATATCAAGAAGCGTGACCACAATAAGCTGGGCCGTGAAATGGAGCTGTTTACCACAGTGGATGTGATCGGACAGGGACTTCCTCTTTTGATGCCCAAGGGAGCGAAGATCATTCAGACCCTGCAGAGATGGATTGAGGATGAAGAGGAGAAGAGAGGCTATATCAGAACCAAGACTCCTCTTATGGCTAAGTCTGACCTGTATCAGATTTCCGGCCATTGGGATCACTATAAGGAGGGCATGTTCGTCCTGGGTGACGAGGATAAGGATAAAGAGGTATTTGCCCTGCGTCCCATGACCTGTCCCTTCCAGTATTATGTATATAAGGCCAGCCAGAAATCCTATCGTGATCTGCCTCTGCGTTACGGCGAGACCTCAACACTTTTCAGAAATGAGGACTCCGGTGAGATGCATGGCCTTACCCGTGTGCGTCAGTTCACCATTTCTGAAGGTCATCTGATCGTAAGACCGGATCAGATGGTGGAGGAATTCAAGGGCTGTCTGGCTTTGGCAAAATACTGCCTGGATACCCTGGGTGTGTCTGAGGATGTGACCTACCGTCTTTCCAAATGGGATCCGAATAATAAGGAAAAATATGTGGGAAGTGCCCAGGTTTGGGAGGAAACCCAGAACCATATCCGTGAGGTTCTGACCGAGCTGGAGGTTCCTTTTACCGAAGAAGAGGGAGAGGCTGCCTTCTACGGCCCCAAGGTGGATATTCAGGCCAGAAATGTATATGGCAAGGAAGATACCATGATCACCATCCAGTGGGATGCGGTACTGGCCGAGCAGTTCGATATGTATTATGTGGATGAGCATGGTAACAAGGTTCGCCCTTATATCATTCACAGAACCTCCATGGGCTGCTATGAGAGAACCCTTGCCTGGCTGATCGAAAAATATGCAGGCAAGTTCCCTACCTGGCTCTGTCCTGAGCAGGTACGTGTACTGCCTATTTCCGAAAAATATATGGACTATGCCCGCAAGGTAGAGGGAAAATTAAAGGATAACGGCATACTTTGTACGGTAGACAGCCGCTCTGAAAAAATCGGTTACAAGATTCGTGAGACCAGACTGGCCAAGGTACCTTACATGCTGGTAGTGGGCCAGAAGGAAGAGGAAGAAGGGCTGGTATCCGTAAGAAGCCGTTTTGCCGGAGATGAAGGAGCGAAAACTCTGGATGAGTTCATCGATGCCATCTGCAAGGAAATCCGTACTAAAGAAATTCGTAAGGAAGAGGTGGCAGAAGAAGGTAAGCAGGGGTAAAACAGCAGGTTTGAAAAAAGAAGCAAAAATTTCAAAAGGATTTATGCTTTAGAGAGCCTTCCAAAAGTAAAAGAATTAGTAACAGTTCGGTATAAGGCTGAACTGTTATTAATTTTATCAGCAGACATTTGAATAATTTTTGCCATTTGGAGCATACTGCATCTTAGAACCGCTTAAAGCGGACGGGAATGAAGGAGGAAAATCCTCTGCTCGCATGAGGATAAACTTTGTGAACAAAGTTTGCATTTTTCTCCGAAAAACAAGGAGGAAAATCCTCTGCTCGCAGAGGGCTCGCATTTTTCTCCGAAAAACAAGGAGGATTTGAAATGGCAGAATTAAGATGTCAGGCAGACACCTGCAGCTACAACAAGGAGAAATATTGCTGCAAGGGAGACATTATGGTGGGAGGAAAGCATGCTGAGTGCTGTGATGATACCTGCTGCGAAAGCTTTACCCAGAAGAGAGGGGACAGCCTTACCAATGCAACCAGCCATCCCAGCGCAACCATCAGCGTGGACTGTGAAGTATCCAAATGCGTATACAACGCCAACTACAAATGTACTGCTGACCATGTAGAAATCAGTGGTATCGGTGCAGATACCAGCAGAGAGACCTGCTGCAGCACTTTTAAGGAGAAATAGTTATAAAAAACACCTTGACGGATAGATAAACCTATGATAACCTATATAAGGCTTTAAAAGAAGGACGTAACAAGCAGAGTATCCACTCTCACCCTGTGGCAAGCGGGCTTACAGGTGTCAATAGTCTGGTAGATAGGTTTATTATCTCTGGGAATTTATGTGGATAGTCTGTGACTATCCACTTTTTTATTATTTAATTTCTTTTCTTATGGAGGGTAAGACGATTAGCGAATTAATGATTAATGAACAGATCAGAGACAAAGAAGTACGTGTAATTGGTGAGGATGGTGAGCAGCTGGGAATCATGTCATCCAGAGATGCCATGAAGATTGCAGAGGATGCCGGACTTGATCTGGTTAAGATTGCACCGACAGCTAAGCCTCCGGTTTGCAAAATTGTGGATTACGGCAAGTATAGTTATGAGCTTTCCAGAAAAGAGAAGGAAGCGAAGAAAAAACAGAGGACCATTGAAGTCAAGGAGATTCGTCTGTCTCCCAATATTGATACTAATGATTTAAATACCAAGATCAATGCAGCAAGAAAATTTCTGTCCAAGGGCGACAGAGTGAAGATCACTCTGCGGTTCAGAGGAAGAGAGATGGCACATATGGCTAACAGCAAGCACATTCTGGACGACTTTGCCGAGGCTCTGTCCGATATCTGTGTGATGGAGAAGGCACCTAAGGTAGAAGGCCGCGCAATGACCATGTTTTTAACCGAGAAGCGTTAGACTTTTCAGGTTAGAATAGATTGAAAACTTATGTATAGGAGGATATAAATATGCCCAAGATTAAGACAAGCAGTTCAGCAGCAAAGCGTTTTAAAGTAACAGGAACAGGTAAATTAAAAAGAAGCAAAGCTTATAAAAGCCATATCTTAACAAAGAAGTCCACTAAGAGAAAAAGAAATCTTAGAAAAGCAGCTATGACTGATGCTACCAACGTTAAGAATATGAAGAAGATTTTACCTTATGTATAAGTCGTAGATTGAGGAGGAATAAGAAATGGCAAGAATTAAAGGCGGATTAAACGCTAAAAAGAAACATAACAGAGTATTAAAGCTGGCGAAGGGTTACAGAGGCGCAAGAAGCAAACAGTACAGAATTGCAAAACAGTCCGTAATGAGAGCGCTGGCAAATTCCTATGCAGGCAGAAAAGAGAGAAAGCGTCAGTTCAGACGTCTGTGGATCGCACGTATCAATGCAGCAGCAAGAATGAACGGCTTATCCTACAGCAAATTCATGCATGGTCTCAAACTGGCTGATCTGGATATCAACAGAAAGATGCTGGCTGAGATGGCGGTAAATGATGCAGAAGGCTTCACCACTCTGGCAGAACTGGCTAAATCCAAGTTAGCATAATCATTGAGAGTGAATACTTCCGGACAGGCTTGTCCTGTCCGGTTTTTTTCGTAAAAGAGGAGCTTTTCCGGGAAAAAAGACGGATAACGGTTTAGCAGAAGTGTGGATTTTTTTGAGGGAGGGGCAAAGAGAAAAATAATTTCTTCTGATGCCCTGGATGTTAAGAAAAAAGTGATGAAGGCAACTCTTTTCTTTCTTAATTGGGCATATACAAAAAAATATAAGTATTATATCCCAATTGGATGATTAGGGGGGCATGGTTTGTAAAAAAATTGCCATATGCCCAGCAAGCTAATTTTTAAGAGCAAAAAATAAGGTTTTCTGAGTGCTTACTGAAAAAATGGGGTAGAGAGGCCTGATTTTTTAACCTATGCCCCGGTAAGGACAATTCCAGAGTAACAATTCAACAGAAGACTGAACTGTTATAAAGATATGGATATTTCCTCAAAAAAGTATTGACAAGCTCAGACTGTTGTAGTAAACTAATTAAGTCGGTTGCGACAAATAACCATGGGATCTTAGCTCAGCTGGGAGAGCATCTGCCTTACAAGCAGAGGGTCACAGGTTCGAGCCCTGTAGGTCCCATTCCTGTTTTACAGGAAAAGACACTGGATATAGTGTCCAATATCATATATGGCGAGATAGCTCAGCTGGCTAGAGCATGCGGTTCATACCCGCAGTGTCGGGGGTTCAAGTCCCTTTCTCGCTACTACTGCTAAAAGCACCAGAAATGCAATTAAATCGCACTTCTGGTGCTTTTTTTAGAGAAAGTTCACAGCCCATTCTCACTTTCCATGTAACTTCAACTCCTAACTGACATAGCCAGGTCATAACGGCATAGGAGAGACTGTCATCGATGGTCAATGCCACACTTTACCCATCTGTTTATTAGAATACTATAGCATAGTGCAAATCCTTTATTCAATTATCAATGTGCCTGGAAAGTGGATATTTCGATCGTTTTTTAATGATTAACAGATTGATATGTTTTATCGGGAGACAGAAAGGATTTTGTCTGATATTTCGGTGAATAAAATAGCTCTGAAGGTCGATTTGAATAGAACAGGTAATGGATTCGCGCCAGGTGAGGGGATAGATAGGCTTCATCTTGTAAACAGGTATAGGCAAATGGATCAATATAATTATAGAACAAATATAATAAATATACAAGTAAAAGTAAATATCTTTTTATAAGAATATAGCTTTTTTTCCGTCTTTTCTTTCACAAACATTTCCCCTTCCTTTTTTGGAGTAATATGGTAATATAAGAAAGTGAGTAACCAAAGAGTTACAGAAAAAAACAAAGGAGAAGTTTCTTATGGAAGGATCAATGTTTATTGGGACAGCCTGGTCGCTGCTGCCGCCTATTCTGGCAATCGTACTGGCGCTGATCACCAAAGAAGTATACAGTTCACTTTTCCTGGGAGTGGCTGTAGGGGCTGCCATGTATGCAGGCTTCAATCCCTGGGATACCTTCAATACATTTTTTGATGTGCTGAAGAGCAGTATGAATCTGAATATTCTGATCTTTGATATTTTGCTGGGTATGATCATCGTGCTGATGGCAAAATCCGGAGGTTCGGCGGCCTACGGACGATGGGCAGGAGAAAAGATCAAATCCAAGAGAAGTGCCACACTGGCGACTATGGGACTGGGTATTCTGATCTTCGTGGATGACTATTTCAACTGCCTGACGGTGGGAAGCGTTATGCGTCCCGTTACAGACCGCTATAAGATTTCCCGTGCCAAGCTGGCTTATATTATTGATGCTACGGCTGCGCCAGTTTGTATCATTGCCCCCATTTCCAGTTGGGCAGCAGCGGTAAATTCCTATGTACCGGAGGATGCGGGAATTACCGGCTTCCAGTTATTCTTAAACACCATTCCCTATAACCTGTATGCACTGCTGACCCTGGCTATGGTAGCCTATATCGGTATCACCGGCTGGGATTTTGGTCTGATGAAAAAGCATGAGATCAATGCAGCAAACGGAGATCTGTTCACCTCAGGAAGAGAAGAGTTCGAGCAGTTTGAAGAGGAAGTGGGACACCACAATGGTAAGGTAATAGACCTGGTACTTCCCGTTGCCATGCTCATCGTCACAGCTGTAGGAGCCATGATCTATACCGGTTATCTGGGCGGAGCTACTGACATTGTAACAGCCTTTGCAAACTGTGATGCAGAGATCAGTCTGATCTTTGCTACTACTGTTACCGTACTGTTTTCTGCCCTCTGGTATCTGCCCAGAAAGGTAGTTACCTTTAAAAGCTTTATGGACAGCCTGGCGGAAGGCTTTAAGCTGATGGTTCCGGCCTGTACCATCCTGATCTTTGCCTGGTCTCTGAAGGGAGTAGGCGATCTTTTGGGAATTGCAGGCTTTGTTGAAGGATTGGTAGGCAATCAGACAGCCAATATCTTCGTTCCTCTGGTGATGTTCTGCGTAGCCATCTTCCTTGGCTTCTCTACGGGAACCAGTTGGGGAACCTTTGCAATTCTGATTCCCATCGTTACGGCTATGTTTGACAGCGGCAGCCTGGAAATGATGATTATTTCTGTTTCTGCAGTTTTAGCAGGTGCAGTTTGCGGTGACCATGTGTCTCCTATTTCCGACACCACGGTTATGTCTTCGGCAGGAGCTCAGAGTAACCATATCAATCATGTATCCACCCAGATGCAGTATGCAGTTGTCGTGTTTGTCGTTTCTGCTGTAGGCTATCTGCTGGCAGGAATCATTCAGATCTGGTGGATCGTTCTGGGAATCAGTCTGGCACTGCTTCTGGCTGTACTGACGGCAATGCGCTATCTGTTGAAAGATAAGAGCGAGGCACAGTGTTAAAATGAAAAAAATTAATGTTCCCTACATCAATCAAAGCCCTGCTTATCCTACCGGCTGTGAGAGTGTATCTGCAGTAATGCTCCTGAATTTTTTAGGTTGTGACATTACGGTGGATGAATTTATTGCAAACCATCTTAAACGGGATGATTTTGTACATAAAGAGGGAAAAATCTATGGGCCTGATCCGAATCAGGTGTTCTGCGGGAGTCCTTATGATGAGGACTCCTTCGGTTGTTATGCACCTGTTATTGTGAAAGCCCTGGAAAGTGCCCTGAAGGACTCTTATGAAGTGACCAATGAAACAGGAACACCGGTGGAGAAGCTTTTAACTGAGTATATTGACCGGGGAATGCCGGTGATTTTCTGGGCCTGTATCAATATGCGTGAGCCTGTTATCGGACCCTCCTGGTGGCTAAAGGAGACAGGTGAGGAGTTTACCTGGATTTCCAATGAACATTGTATGCTTTTGGTGGGTTATGACGAAGAGAGCTATTATTTTAATGATCCTTATGAAAATAACGGATGTATCGCCTATCCCCGGGCTTTAGTGGAGGACCGCCACCGGGCTCAGTACGAAATGGCGGTAGGAGTAAAAAAATGAAGCAAAAAGCTTCAGAATGGAGGTAAATATGCCCACAATGGATATGCCTTTGGAACAATTAAAACAGTACAGGGGAAGTACTCCCTGTCCGGAAGACTTTTGGGAGTTCTGGGAGAAAAAAGTACAGGAGGTCTGGGAGCTGCCTTTGGAATATGAGCTTTTCCCGGCTGAAATACCCCATGCAAAGGAAACGGCCTTCTATGATTTATGGATACGGGGCGTAAGAGGTGCCCGCATCCATGCCAAATATGTTAAGCCCTTAACAGAACAGAAGGTACCTGTGATCCTGCAGTTTCATGGCTATCCCGGCTCTTCACGGGGCTGGTTCGAACAGACGGCTTTTGCAGGAATGGGCAGAGCCGTTATCGCTATGGACTGCCCCGGTCAGGGCGGAAGCAGTGAGGATAAGGGAGGCCGGCCCGGAGCAACGGCTGCGGATCATATTATTATGGGGCTTGCAGGAGAGCCTGAGCAGCTCTATTATGCAGAAGTATTTATGAATACCTGCCTTATGGTGAGGCTGGCACTGACCCTGGAGGGTCTGGATTCGGATCGTATTTATGTCAATGGAGCCAGCCAGGGGGCGGCCCTGGCACTGGTCTGTACAGCCTTAAATCAGCCCTACATTAAACGTGTGGCGGCTCTCTACCCCTTCCTTTCAGATTACAGAAGGGTCTGGGAGATGGACAGGGATATTATCGTCTACAACGGCTTAGCCTACCACACCCGGTGGTTTGATCCCATGGGAGAAAAGCTGGAGGAGACCTTTACCCGTCTGGGTTATATTGATGTCCAGAACTTTACGGAAAGGATCACCTGCCCGGTGCTTTGCGGAACCGGACTGATGGATGATGTCTGTCCGCCATCCACACAGTTTGCTGTTTTTTCGGGCATAAAGGGGCCCAAAAAGCATCTTATTTTTCCGGAGTATGCACATGAGGAGATCCCAGCCTTTGATGATAAGCTGATTTCTTTTTTTGGAGTAGAGGAGGATGAGCTATGCCTGGAACAGATATGAGTTTGGAACAGTTAAAAATCTATCAGGGGAGCTATCCCGCACCGGTGGATTTTGAGTTCCATTGGGAAGAGGTAAAAAGAAAGCTGGAAGCCTATACTTTTAAGCCGGAGGAGGAAGTGGTGCGATTTGCAGGCAGTAAATTGCGGTACAGCAGAATCACCATAACAGCCCCTGACGGAACTCTTCTTCGGGCAAAATACATCCGACCTCAGGAGGGAGAGCAGCCCCGGAAATACCCCCTTGTAGTGCAGTTTCATGATTATCCTCAGGCCTCCAGAAGCTGGTTCCATTTAAGCCGTTATGCGGCGGTGGGCTATGCCGTTCTGGCCCCGGACTGCAGGGGACAGGGAGGATGCAGTGAGGCAGGAGAGCCGGGAAAGGGGGCAACAGGCTTTGGCCCCATGTTTTTCGGTCTTCAAGACAGGGTAGAGAAGCTGTATCTGCATAAGATCATAGAGGATGCCCTTCTCTGGATCCTGGCAGGGAAGCTGCTCACGGAGACAGAGAAAGAAAAAATTGTGGTCTATGGTGAGGGACAGGGGGCCGGACTGGCTCTGTCGACAGCTGCTCTTTTTTCTGAAATTGGACTGTGTGGGGCTCATTATCCCATGCTCTGTGATTATTATCGTGTATGGGAAAAGGATTTTGATATAAATGCCTATGAAGGGCTGCGTTATTATTTCCGCTGGAAGGATCCCCTCCATGAGAGAGAGAAAGAGGTGTTTGACAAGCTGGCCTATGTGGATGTGAAAAACTTTGCCCCCATGATCAGGGGGAAGGTATTAATGAGTACAGGTCTTCAGGATGTGGTTTCTCCTCCTTCTGCGCAGTTTGCCGTTTTTAACGGCCTGCAGTGTGAGAAAAGGCACCTGGTCTATCCGAAGCATGGACACGAGCTGATCAATTTCTTTGAAAATGAATGGCTGAACTGTTTAATCCCCGGATAGCGGAAATTTCATCAAAATCTGATTATTCTTGACATTTGCCATTTACAATGTTACCATCTCTTCGTTGATGTATACACGAAAGGAGTAAATTTGGAACTGTTTACTGAGGTAATTAACACCTATATAGAAAGAAAAGACTGGTTTCTGGAGCTGACCGGACAGCACATTGGTCTTGCAGCCATATCCATTCTGCTTGCAGGGGTGATCGGTCTTCTGGCCGGAATATGGATTGCAGAGCATGATCGATTTTCGGCACCGGTACTGGCGGTGGCCAACGTATTTTATACCGTCCCTTCCATCTCTCTTTTTGGTATGCTGATTCCCTTTATTGGAATTGGAAACAAGACGGCCATCGTGGCACTGACCATCTATGGAATCATGCCCATGGTTCGGAATACCTATACGGGAATCAAGGGAGTGAGTGAGGAAGTGATCATGGCTGCCCGGGGAATGGGCAGTACCGATTTTCAGATCATGACGAAGATCAAGCTGCCTCTGGCTCTGGGGGTCATCGTTGCGGGAATCCGGAATATGGTGGTAATGACCATCTCTACGGCGGCAATTGCCTCGTTTATCGGAGCAGGAGGGCTGGGTGTTGCCGTTTATCGGGGAATTACTTTATACAATACGGCTCTTACCTTCGGGGGGAGCCTGTTGATCGCTTTTCTTGCCCTGCTCAGTGATCTGCTTTTGGGAAAGCTGGAAAAGCGGATAAAAAAACATAGTTAACTATGTCGAATGGAGGAGAAAAATGAAAAAATTAGGAACCTTATTGATGATTGCCGTAATGGCAATGGCACTGGCGGCCTGTGGAAAAACAGCAGCCGATGAGGCTGCAAAGGCAGAAAGCAGCCAGACAGAAGAAGCAGCAGGAGAGGCAGGAATAACGGCTCAGGCAGAAGAAACAGAAGAAGCGAAAGAAACGGTGGCAGCAGACAGGGCTGTCCGTATTGCCACCAAACCTATGACTGAACAGTATATCTTAAGTGAGATGCTGAAGCTGGTGATTGAGGAAGCCGGCTATGAAGTGGAGATCACCAAGGGAATCGCGGGAGGCACCAGCAACATTATGCCTGCTATGGAAAAGGGTGAATTCGACCTGTATCCGGAATACACTTCCAGTGGCTGGGTAATGGTATTAAAGCAGGATCCCAAAGGAATGACCGATGAGGAGATTCTGGAAGGACTGAAGGAGCAGTATCCCGAACAGTTTGATATGTCCTGGATCGGCCTTTACGGCTTTAACAATACCTATGCTGTTGCTGTAAGAAAAGAGGTGGCAGATGAGTATAACCTGACTAAGACCTCAGATCTGGCAGCAGTAGCAGACAAGCTGGTATTTGGTGGAAATCCGGATTATCTGGAAAGAGAAGACGGCTTCAATCTGGTATGCGAAACCTACGGCCTGGAATTTAAAGCCGTAAAGGATATTGATATTTCCTTAAAGTATGCAGCCATGGAAGCAAAGGATATTGATGTGACCAATGGAAATACCACCGATGCCCAGCTGGGCCGGGGTGACGTTGTGGTTCTGGAGGACGATAAGAAGCTTCAGGTGAACTACCTCTGCTCTACCGTAGTCAGAAACGATGCACTGGAGCAGTTTCCCGGACTTCAGGAAGCCATTGAAAAGCTGGATGGCTGCCTCACTGATACAGAAATGGCAGGACTTAACTATGCAGTGGAAGTAGAAGGAAAAAATGAGGCTGATGTGGCAAGAGATTACCTTGTTTCCAAAGGAATCATCCAGTAAAATTCAGGACTGCAGATCAGGAAGGCTCTTTAGCAGCAGAAAGGTTCGGTCATAAACCGGAAGAGAGGCTGAATATGGAAATCATTACTCTGGATAAAGTGACGAAATGCTATGATAAGGAATATGCATTAAAGGAACTTTCCCTGACCGTAAATCAGGGAGAGTGCCTTACTGTGATCGGCCGCTCCGGCTGTGGAAAGACCACCATGCTGAAGCTGATGAACGGCCTTCTTCTTCCCGACACCGGAAAGGTGTTTGTGGAAGGAGAGGATATTCATACTGCCGATCTGATCGCACTCAGAAGACGTATCGGCTACGTCATCCAGAATAAGGGACTTTTCCCCCATATGACGGTAGAAAAGAACATTACCTATGTACCCGTGATTAGTGGAAAGACAAACAAAGCAGAAAATCACAGGCTGGCTCTTGAGCTGCTTAAGCAGGTAGGGTTGGAGGAGGAGATGGCTTCACGCTATCCTTCAGAGCTATCCGGTGGTCAGCAGCAGCGAGTAGGAATTGCCAGAGCCCTGGCAGCAAAACCCAGTATTATGCTGATGGATGAGCCTTTTGGTGCCCTGGATGAGATTACCCGCCAGAGCATGCAGGATGAGCTGCTTCGATTGAAGGCTGATTTAAGGCTGACCATCGTTTTTGTCACCCATGATATCCGGGAAGCAATGAAGCTGGGAGACAGGGTTCTGGTGATGGACGCAGGTGAAATCGTACAGCTGGATACACCGGAGAGGATCAAATCTTTTCCGGCAAATGACTTCGTCCGGGGCCTCTTGCAGGCAGTAGGGTAGTGCAACGGCTTTAAATCAACTACACCAGAAAATAAGAAAAGCAGTGGCTGCTTCCAAAGAGAGATACTAGGAAAGCCATTGTTTTTTTATTTACCAAAAGATAGCCTATGGACAGTCAGAGAGAGGAGGAAAAGAGAGATAAAAAGCAGAATATGCATAGGTCGATCATGCAAAGGAAGAAGTAAAAAGATGTGACGGACAGATGACTGCCATAGACGATCCTGTTAAGGAAAGGCTGATTTAATCAGTGTTTCCTTAGAAACAAAGAAAGAATACCATAAATTGTGGTTTGAGGAGTGCGAGACGGCTAAATATAGTGGTTTTTCATGTTAAGTATTTATTTCTCATGAAAATCTGTCAAAAAAATAAAGGAAAATAAATTGAATCAGAAAAAGAAGAGCTTGGTCAAATACAGATAAATCTGCCTGGCGATAAACGGTACATTTTAGGGAAATAAAATAGTTTAAAATGGGCAAAATATAAAGAATATTTTGTGAGAATTTTGCCATGAGCCAGGATACCTACGATCTATTCGTAAAGCGATTAAAAGAGGAAAGAGAAAGAGCAAAGCTGACCCAGAAGGAAGCTGCCGCTAAGCTCAGAATGAGCGAAAGCCATTACAGTAAGGCAGAAGCAGCCAGAAGGAGACTCAGCTTTTTTGAAACCAAGTATCTGTGTGAGACAGATCTGGATTCTTTTTATATCTTTACGAAAAAAAGAGTTGATCATGGTGATGTGCAGTTTCTTTCAGAATGTGATTATGCAGAGCTTCTCTGCCATTATGATATTGTCTGTATGGCCATGATCCGTCAGGGAAGAAAAATGGCAGGCAGCTTGGATAGAGAAGACAAAAGGGTCATTGAATACTGCCGCTATCTGTTGGCTGCGGAAGTGACGGATAAAACGATTTTAAAAAAACATCGTCAATACAGAGACTGTAATCAACATCAGATGGCCGGGCTTCTGGGCGTGGATTCCAAAAAGCTTCGGGATCTGGAAAGAGGGAAGCTTCTGCCGGACAGTGAGTTGATCTGGCAAATGTCTTCCCGGCTGGATATCCCTTACTTTTTGGTGCTGAAGGACAAAAACGGATTACTCAGCGAAATCTGCTACTGGCTCAAACGTATGGAACCAGGTAGCCGGAATATGGTGCTGGAGATCATGCAAAAGTACCACGGCACTTTACCATAGACAGAATACAGAGGATAAACATTGAAAAAGATTTTAATACTGGAAGATAATCTCACCACGGCAGAACACCTTAAAGCTTTGATAAACGAAATAGATATCAAGGCTTTAATTTTCGCCTATGACCGGGTGGCCGATGGGTATCAGTGTGTAATGGAGAATGATATAGATCTGTTCATCGTGGATATTATTTTGGATACCAAAAGGCCGGGAGATTCTTCGGGCCTTAATTTTATTGACCGTATCCGGAAGATAGACAGGTATGCGTTTGCACCGGTCATCTTCATCACTTCCTTAGAGGACTCCCGGCTCTACACCTATGAAGAATTGCATTGTTATCGTTTTTTCGAAAAGCCCTTTGATTCAGAGGAGTTAAAGGCTGAGATCCGGCATTGTCTAAAGTTCTTTGATGTACGCCATGAGAAAAAGAAAATGTATTTTCGTAAAGAAGGAGTTGTTGTCTCCCTCTTACAGGAGGAAATTGTTTATGTGGAGAGCCACAGGCATTATGCACAGATCTATTTGAAAAATGGTGAAGAGATAAAGATTCCTTACCTTACCCTGAGGCGTTTTCTGCTGGAAGCTGACTCGGGAAATTTTATCCGCTGCTGCCGGAGCATGGTCATCAATCTTGATTATGTTGACAACATAGATTTTTCCAATAGGATAATCAGCCTGAATAAAGGCAGGGAGAAAGCAGATATCGGAATTCGGTTTAAGAAAAGGCTGAAAGAGTTGGTCAAGGGATGATGGATCATATCAGTCTGGTCATTGAAATCGTTTCCATGGTAGTCTGCTTATATAATATTTTTCGTAAAAAAATCTTCATGGATGGTATGGCTGCAATCTTGATCCTCCTGCTCATCACCATTCAGGAATATATGAACTATCTTAGATTAAATACTGCAGGGACATTTCTGGTTTACATCGTATTATTTCTTTACAGCCAAATGAGATTTAAAGAACCTCTGCTGAGGACAGGAGCCAGAATATTACTGCATCTGATGATAATGGTGGTCATACAGTTTATTGCCCTGATCCTGGTAAATTTCATATTGCCGGGTGATGAAAGAGTATCTGTCAGAACCTTTACAGCCGGAAACATCATTCTTCTGGTGAATATTGTTGTCCAGCATAAGCGGGATTTTGAGTTGCTGTGGCTTCCTTTTTTAAAGAAAAATATTACTATGCTCCTGACGGGAGGATTTATTCTTTCTGCTGCCTTTATCGCGTTGACAACAAGCAAAAAGGAAGCAGGTTTTCTGAGAGAAAATTATGTGATTGTGATCGGTCTGATTCTGGTTGCAGTCAGTTGGATGGGGAAATGGGTGTCTGCCCAGAGGGCACTTATGGAAAAGGAGAGGGCAATTGAACTGGCTAAGCAGGAGGAAGATCACTTTCAGGAATTATTAACCGATGTCCGCTTGCGTCAGCATGGGTTCAAAAATCATCTTGCGGCAATTTTTGCAGCCCAGTATACGCATAAGACCTATGATCAGCTGGTGCAGGCACAAAATGAGTATTGGGGAGAATATAGAAAAGAAAACAGATATAACAGTCTGCTCTTAATTGAAAGCAGACTATTGGCCGGTTTTCTTTATAGAAAGCTGCAGGAGATGGAAGCAAAAGGAATATCGGTTGAATGTGAAGTGCAGTCCCGGCTTGAGCATTTGTCCGTCCCTGCATATCATATGGTTGAGATTCTGGGAATTTTTATGGACAATGCAGCCGAGGAGGTATTGAATTCCGAAAGTGTAAAAAGATTTTATCTGGGAATCAGAGAAGAAAGAGATGGCTATTGTTTTTCTATGAGGAATCCCTGTAAATGGATTTCCTATGAAGAAATTGCAGGCTGGTTTACCAGGGGAGTAAGCACGAAAGGGAAGGACCGCGGACTTGGTCTCTATTCGGCAAAAAAATTATGTGAATATTGGAAGTGTACAATCTATTATGAAAATATAAGTCTTTCAGAAGAGAACTGGATCCGGTTCTGCTTAGAAGTAAAGAAAAAGAAGGCGGCTGAATAAAAATCAGGATGAACCTTCCTTTAGGGGAAGATCATCCTGATTTTTCTGTGAACTTATTCGTAATCCTCTTCTCGGGGCATGGGTGCTTCACCTAATAAAAGTACAGAGGGAATGATACTTATCCATGAATATGCCCCCAGACAAACTGTTAGTAAGCCTGAAATCATTCTACCGGTTCTCCTTTCTTATGTATTTTGCAGCCATAAGCTGCAAGGTGTGTAAAATAATAACGCTCACTCCGATGTGAATAAACCGGGAGTCAGGCATTATATATACCAATAGGGAAAAGAAAGAAATAAAACACAGCACGATCCTTTTACAGCGTTTAAGATGCTCTTTACTATATTCTGGCCGATATTTCGATGTAACCGGACCAATGCAGTTGATGCTGAGCATACAAAGGAGCAGGCAGGGAAAGGAAAAAGAAAACTCAGCCATCAGAGGCGGAAGGATAAGAAGGGAGGCAGCCATCAGAAGGAGGGAACCCAGAAGGCAGCCCAGGTAGGTATCAAAATGCAGTCCTCCACTGAAGCATCTTAATACCAGCATGATGGCCAAAGAAAAAAGATACTCTGAAAAAAGATTATGAAACAAAATGCCCATAAGGATGAGCTTGCTGATCTCAGACAATGCCGTTTTATACAGATATCCCAGCTGTGCGATCTGATAGTTCGTAAGCTGGTATTTTTCTTTCAAGTGGGTTTTTACTGCTTCCATTTGCGCCTCCCTGGTTTTGTCCATAGCTTAACAAAAGAAGGAGAGGAAAAAGAAAATTTTGGCTGAATGGAGTGTTTTTTTGGCTGAAATCATATTAAAGCCTAAAATATTCTAAGTTGCTTTTCCAAATTCCCTGTGATACGCTAATTTGGATAAACTTAAGAGGAGTAGATGCCGATGAGAATATTTGACAATGAAGGACCACTGATGAGTGTCTTGAATAAACTGGCGGATCTTTTGTGGATCAACATGCTGACACTGCTCTGCTGTATTCCTGTGGTTACCGCAGGGGCGGCTATGACAGCAATGCATTTCGTACTGCTGCAGATCGTAAGAAATGAGGAAGGGTATCTGACCCGGCCCTTTTTTAAGTCCTTTCGGCAGAATTTCCGGCAGGCTACAATTATCTGGCTGTTTATTCTGGTGTTGATGGGGGTTTTTGCAGGAAATGTCTATCTGCAGTCGGCAGGCTATCTCAAGCTGCAGGGTGGTGCCAGAGCAATCATTGCCGTTGGGGTATTTCTGGTATTATGTGTTGTGGTCAGGGTATTTCCCTTTCTGGCAAAATTTGAGAATTCCATATTCAATACGGTAAAATATGCATTTATGAGCAGTATTGCACAGTTTCCCCAGACGCTGTTGATGATGATTCTGTATGCAGTTCCTCCGGTAGTATTATTTTTCTTTCCCAAGGCCTTTCCCGTAGTATTTCTATTTGGAATTTCTCTGCCGGCTTATGTGTCAGCTCTTTTATACAATAAACTGTTTGCAAGGCTGGAGGAGCAAATCCTGCAGGCACAAACAGGAGCAGAAGGAAAATGCTGAAAGCAGGCTTCTCGGAATGAGGTTCTGAATAGTTACGATAGGATAAAGGATTTGGGATAATGAAAAAGAACACAAAGCCAATGAGACTACAGCAAAAAATATTGATCACCAACATGTTGTTTTTTGCCCTGCCCTGCCTGGTCACCTTCCTGTGTATCGTTACTCTGATCCGGGAGGAAGGCAATCGAAGGATCAATCAGAATCGCATGGCGATCCTGCAGCAGATCGACTCCAGCATGGAATTATATTTGAACAATATTTCTCTGTGTATCCAGTATGTCTGGGAAGATTATGGGATGAATCAGTTGTTTTCCAGGCATGACTTTCGGGATAAGGATACCCAGATCACGGCAACCATGAACATTATCAATTTTTTGAGTGAAAAGAGTAAGATCGGCTTGAAGGAGAGCTGTGATCTGATGGTTTTGGGAGCGAATGGGTATAACTATTCTACCAGAGTGAATGTAAACAGCAGTACCATTGTTTATCCGGATCTGACCGCTTTAACAAAAGAACCCTGGTTCGAATCTGTACTGGCAAACAGCAGGATCCATTATGTTCCTACCGGACAAAGTGAAGAGTATTCTTCTCTGCTTAAGGACAGTGCATTGCACGCGGTATGTGGGATCAAGGATTTCAGCGGAGGAGAGTTTACGGGAATCATAGATGTGAATATTACTCATGAAAGTATTCGGGAGATATTTTCTGCAGCCGTTATTCAAAAAAATCAGGGAGTTGCACTGATGGATCAGAAGGGAAATATCATCACTGCCACAGATGAAACAGCAGATATACGGCGGCTGTTTACCGAAGAGTGTCTGCAGATGATCCTTTCCAAAGATCAGGGATATTATAGTGCGGGGAGCGGAGGAGTCGTTTCCCAGATACACTTTGTGACCAATGAGTCTACAGACTGGAAGATCGTTATGTATGAAGAGAGTACCTTGGGAGAATGGCTCTATCTTAAGGATTCCATCTGGATCATTCTGGTCATCGGACTGTGTGTATTTTTGATATTTATCATGTCCATTTACGATTCCCGTTATATCAGTAAGCCGGTTCAGAAGCTGAAAGCGGATATGTACAACGTGTACAAGGGTGACTTCAGCGTGCGTATGGAAGTAGAAAATATGGATGAATTCGGTGAACTGAGCCTTCAGTTCAACATGATGGTGGAACGGATTGAGCAGCTGATCGAACAGCTGAAGGAAAAGGATCATGAGGCCCGGATCCTGGAACTCCAGGCGCTGCAGGCCCAGATACATCCCCATTTTCTTTATAATACTCTGGCCTCCATACGATTTTTGCTGGAAATGGGCATGGAGGAGAAGGCAGGGGAGTCTTTAATGGCTCTGGGAAAGCTGCTTAGAAGAACCTTTTCCGATTACCGGGAACTGATTCCGGTGAGAGAAGAGATAGAGACACTGGAGCAGTATCTGATCCTGATGAACAACCGGTATCAGAATACCTTTGAATGGGTGATCCGGGTAGAGGAGGAGATTCAGGAGTATCTGATTCCCAGGATATCCATACAGCCCCTGGTGGAAAATTCTATTTCCCATGGATTCAATGATTTCAATGACACAGGCAGGAAGGGACATATCCGGATCGAGGGAAAAAGAGAGGCAGACAGGATCATCATTTCAGTAGAGGATGATGGTCAGGGAGCTGATCTCGAAAAGATCAACCGGATTCTGGAATCGGATAGCGGCAGCAAAGCCGGTGAACAGGTCAGCGGTATCGGAATTAAGAATGTACAGGAAAGGATCCGAATGCTCTTTGGAGAAGAGTATGGCCTAAAGGTTTGCCGGGCAAAGTCCGGAGGTGTACGGGTCAGCCTGTATATGCCGGCCAGAAGGGAAGAGAATCAAAAGAGCGGGGAGTTCCAGGAAGAAAGAGTGTAAGTATGCTGAGAATAATCATTGTGGATGATGAAAGCATTACCCGGCTGTGGATCAAGAAAAAAATAGAAGAGCTGGGAACAGAATATGATGTTGCAGGAGAATTTGCCAATGGGCGCCAGGCTCTGGAATACTGTAAAAATAATCCTGTGGATGTGATTTTTACGGATATTCGTATGCCTCATATGGATGGGATTGAACTGCTGAAGTCTGTTGGGGATTTGGATATCCGGCCCTATAAGGTCATTCTCAGTGCCCATGATGAATTTCAATATGCCAGAGAGGCTTTAAAGCTGGGAGCACGGGAATTTTTACTGAAATCAGAGATCACAAAGGAGGAAATCCGGCGTATCCTTAAAGAGGCTGCCAGGCAGTTGGGAAAAGAGGAGAAGGAAAAAGCCGGTGGGATCCATCAGGATGCTGTGTGGAGAAGTCTTCTGGAGCCCCGGAAAGAGTGGACGGAGGAAGAGATTCAGAGATTGACAGAGGAAAATCTGCTGGGGATAGTGAGTCATCATCTGGCGGTCATCAGTATCTGGATGGAAAAGGAGGGAGCCATGGATAAGGTGCCCGAGATCTTTGAGCTTTATCGCCAGGAACGGCAGCTGAAGGGAGGATGTTTTTCCAATACTCCTCAGGAACTGACCATTATCTATAATCATCAAAACGGCATGAGGATGATAGAGGTGGCAGAAGATCTGTATCACATCCTGCGAGTTCATCTGGGAGGGAATCTGTTTATCGGTATCAGCACTAAAAAAGACGGCTTCCTGAAGCTCAGGGATCTGCACAGACAGGCACTGCAGGCCAGAGAAAACAGAGTTTTTTTTGCCATGCCCGGCTGCCAGGTCTATAATGCTCTTCAGATAGAGATGGATAATGAACTGTATTTTAACCGTGAGACAAAAGAGATCTTTTGTCTCGTGGAGGAGGAGCAGTTTGAAGAAGCCGATGAAAAAACAGGACTTTTGTTAAAGCAGCTGGAGCAGGCTGTGTTTCTGCCGGCAGCATATGTCAATGCGATCTGCAGTGAGATCATTACTGCTTATATTCATAAGGTGTGGAAATATACGCTGAAGCCGGAGGAGGCAAAGAAGGTTAGAAATATTGAGCTGCTGCTGGGAGAAAAGATCGACCGTTTTGAAAATCTGCGTATCCGGGTTCTGGATTCCCAACAGTATATTTCCTCCATTTTGACCAGAGAGAGCAAGATACATCGGTACTCGAAGCCTATTCAGGAAATCGTAAATTATGTGAAGCTCCATTATGGAGAGAAGATTGTGATGGGAGATATTGCCGAAAATATTCATCTCAGCAGAACCTATATCTCTGTGTTGTTTAAGAAGGAGACCGGTGAGAATTTCAGTGAATATCTTCAGAGAGTCAGACTGGAGAATGCTGACAGTCTGCTGAAAAACACCAGAAAGTCCATTCAGGAAATAGCGGATGAGGTAGGATTTTTCGACTCTGCCCATTTTAACCGGGCCTTCAAGGAGTATTATAAATGCTCTCCTATTGAGTACAGAAAGCAAAACGGTAACTCATAGTTAAAATGAATACAAAAAAATCATAATATTTTACAACCAGGTGAATAGAGTGCGAAGTTTCACCACACAAAACAAAAAAATGTACAATAAAGTGCAAAGAAACAAAACCAGCAAGCATTGTTCTTTGCATTTTATTTTTTTATAATCATACTACCAAGAGAAAAAGGAGGTAAACAAACAATGAAAAAGTTATTGGCATTGTTACTTTGCATGAGTATGGCAGTTTCTGCACTGATCGGCTGCGGCAGCAGTCAGGGCTCTACGGCAAGTGAAACTCCTGCATCGGCAGAAACTTCTGCTGAGGAAGGGACAGCATCCGGCGAAAAAACGGATATTCTTGTATGGCTCTTTTCAGCAGATAATATGCAGGCCTATGTGGATGAAGGATTTACTGAGCGTGTAAACGAGGCATTTCCTGACTACAATGTAACGGTAGAGGTAATTGCAGGTACCGCGGCAGATATGGAAACCCAGTACAATGCAGCCAAGATGAGTGGCCAGGTTCCCGACGTAATGTATGTTGCCCTGACAACCTTTGCCAGCTTCGGAACTCGTGGCGAATGGCTGACTCTGGATAGCTATATGAGTGATTGGGAAGGGATGAATGACGTAATGGAAGCAACCCTGAACATCTGTAAACTGCCTGAGGGTTATGCTGGTGTAGGTATGGCTCCCGCTCCTTCTGTATTCGTATATCGTGCGGATATGTTTGAGGCAGCAGGTCTGGATCCTGACACACCGCCTACCAACTGGGAAGAGCTTGCAGAGTATGCAGAGAAGCTTACGATTAAAGACGCCCAGGGCAATATCGTTCAGGGTGGTCTGGACATTCCGTCCATCGATACTTATTTGAATGTAACGGCTCCTTTCATGAGAATGAATGGTGCAGTGGTAATCGATGAGACTGCTCAAGAGCCTCTGCTGACAGATCCCAAAGTAATCGAAACTTTGGAATATCTGTATGGACTGTATTCCAAGGGAGTTTCCCTGCCCCACGACTGGCAGAAAGCAGAAACGGTTCCTTTCTTAAATGGTACCAGCGCAATGAGTTTCATGAATCTGGATCAGTATGTAAAACTGATCAAAGAAAATCCTGAAATGGAAGGAGTTGTAAAGATTGCTCCTCCTGTTGGAAATGAAGTAGTGACTTCCTTCTGTGGATATCGTATGATGACCATTCCGGCTGAGACAAAGAACCCTGATGCAGCATGGGATGTGATTGAGTTTATTATGAGTAAAGAGGAAATGCAGATCCGTGTAGAGAACCAGGGTGTTATTCCCGTAAGAGAATCACTGGTATCTGTTTATGAGAGCCTGAATCCTGAAATCGGTAAAACGGTTATGGAAACGGTAGCAGTAGGAAAGGGTGCATTCATCGTTCCCTGGATTTCCACACTGTACAAATACTATGGTCCTGCTCATGAAGCAATTATGCAGGGGGTTAAGACTCCGGCGGAAGCTATGGAAGAGGCACAGGCAGGTATTTTGGCAGAGATCGGCTAATCGGCTGAAACTGACTTGAGATAGCTTGATAACGGACGGCCCGCAAAGCGAGTCGTCCGTTATTTGTAGAAATCGACAGCAATAAGGAGATAGTCGTTATGATGAAGAAGAAAAAAAAGCAGGATAATGTAGCCTATGCTATGATTGCTCCCTATTACATTTTTATGCTCGTGTTTATCCTGCTTCCTATACTCATTAACATTTTTTTGAGCTTTACGGATTACAACTTAAATACCATGAATTTCGTGGGACTAAAGAATTATACCAGAATGCTGAATGATCCCATTTTAAAGAAGAGTATTATTAATACCCTGGTGTATTCGGTGGTTACCCTGGTTCTGAATATGGGCCTTGGACTCTTGATCTCTATCCTGGTTCTTAGAACAGGAAAAGCACTTGGGGTTATTCGTACAATCATTTTTTTACCTTATGTAATCTCCATGGCTTCAGCCTCCATGATCTGGCTGTGGATCTATGAGCCAGGGTATGGACTTTTGAATTCGATCATCACCTATTTTGGTGGGGTCAGTAAGGACTGGGTATATGATGTGAAGCTGGCCATGGGCTGTATTATTCTTGTTACCGTATGGAAGTTTGTGGGCTACAATATGGTGATCTATACTTCCGGAATCATGAATATTCCGGCACAGCTTTACGAGGCAGCCATGATCGATGGTGCCAATGTCTGGAATCAGTTTAAATATATTACCTGGCCAATGCTCAGACCCATTACCTTCTTTTTGATGATCACCGGGTTTATCAACAATTTCAATGTATTTGAGCAGGTAAGTATTCTGACGGGCGGCGGACCGGTAAACAGTACGACCACCCTGATGCACCAGATCTATATTCGTGGTTTTGTGGATTATCAGTTCGGCTATGCTTCAGCAATCACGGTATTGATGATGGTGGTTGTCAGCATTGTCACTGCCCTGAATTTCCGCTATGGAAGCCAGGGGCAGAATACAGATTTAAGCTAGGGGGGATGCTTTATGACAAACAAGAAAATGAGTCCGGTAATCACTATCCTTCTTTTGCTCTTATGTGTCATCATGCTGATTCCTTTTGCGGTCATGCTGTCCACTTCATTAAAAAGCATGCAGGAAATCTACAGCCGTGGAGGTGTGATGCACTTCTTTATTCCTAAAGAGGTGCACTGGGAAAATTTCATTGATGCCTTTAAATTTGGCGGTGCCAATTGGCTGAAGTACTTTGGAAACTCTCTTTTGGTCACGGTAGTGACTATTCTGGTCAGTCTGTGTATTAACTCTATGGCAGGATATGCCTTTGCAAGACTGAATTTCAGAGGAAGGGATGTTCTGTTCTTTGCCAGCCTGGTGGGAATGATGATCCCTCCCCAGGCCACTATCGTACCGGTATTTTTTATCCTGAGACATTTTCCCCTTGCGGGTGGCAATAGTATTTTGGGGCAGGGGGGAACCGGTTTTATCAATACCCATTTTGCTCTGGTAGCCCCTTATCTGGCAGGTGCCTACGGTGTATTCCTGTTCAGGCAGCATTTTTTGAATTTTCCCAAAAGCCTGGATGATGCGGCAACGGTGGATGGTCTGGGACGATTCGGGATTTTTGTAAGGATCTATATCCCTTTGTCCAAACCTATTTTTGCCACACTGATGACTACCAAGGCTATTCAATGCTGGAATGACTATACCTGGCCTCTGATCGTGACCTCCAGTGAGGAGATGCGTACGCTTCAGGTGGCGCTGGTTCTTTTTAAGGATGCGGTAACCACACAGTGGAACTATCTGATGGTAGTTACCTGTATCATTATCCTGCCACTGCTGATTCTGTTTTTTGTGGCACAGAAGTCTTTCGTGGAAGGAATCGTCAGCAGCGGTATCAAGGGATAAGAGAAGAGGTAATGCGAAGGTGCTTACATATGAATATTTTGAGTCTGATGGATTTTCTTTGTCAGTAGAGTGCTATCTGCCAAAGGCACCGTCCGGGAAAGGTCTCCTGTTCTATTATGGCGGTGGCTGGATTGAGGATAACCGCCACCGCTTCAGGCGGTTTGCCCGGAATCTGATGATGCAGGGAATCACAGTGTTTTTACCCCAGTATCGGGTCTATGGCCGGCATCAGGTTTACCCTGCTGCAGGGATGAAGGATGCTGTGGCGGGGATGGTCTTTGCAGAGAGTCTGTATCAAAAATACGGGATCCGGGCAGAAGAAGTGAGCTGGGGAGGGGGAAGTGCCGGTGCCCAGCTGGTGCTTACCGGTGCCCTTGTGTACCCTTTCACAGAAAAGATCAGGATTTGGCCCAGGAAGATGATCCTGTTTAATCCTGTATGCTGCCCACATTCTTTAAGTGACTGGATCATAGAGCAGACAGGCAGGGAGTTTGATTTTCATGGACTCTGCCCTCTGTGTGAAAAGTGGGGAGAGTCCATCAATTTGCCCCGGATACTGGCTATGCATGGTACTATGGACGAGATCGCCCCAATAAAGGATCTGGAGAGCTTTGCCTTAAGGTACAGGACGGCAGGCGGCTCATGCGAGATTCGGGCTTATCCGGGCAGAGGCCATGGGTTTCATCATCCGGAAAACAGCGAAGAAGATTATCAGGATACCCTGAAAGCGATTCTGGATTTTTTGTAAGGGTGAAGGGCAAAAGGTTAGTGACTTTTATATGCAGGAGGATTATATGAAACCAAATATCATTTTTTTCTTTTCTGATCAGCAGCGGTGGGATACCTGTGGCTGTTATGGTCAGCCGTTAAATATTACACCCAATCTGGATCAGCTGGCCCGGGAAGGGGTGAAGTTTGAACATGCATTCACACCCCAGCCAGTCTGTGGTCCCTGCCGTGCATTGTTCCAGACCGGAAAATATCCCACTGAAATTAACTGCTTCCGCAATAACCTGATGCTGCCTGCTGAGGTAAAAACATTGGGTGAGTATATGGAGAAGGATGCAGGCTATGAAACTGCCTACATTGGAAAGTGGCATCTTGCTTCTACAGGTGAGCTGGAACAGAAACCGATTATCGATCATACTATAACCGCCATTCCATTAGAGTATCGTGGAGGTTATACCGGCTTCTGGAGGACCTCCGATGTGCTGGAATTTACTTCCCATGGCTATGACGGATACGTTTTTGATGAGAACAATAACCGGATTGATTTTAAAGGCTACCGTGCTGACTGTATCAACGATTTTGCCCTGGAGTATCTGGATCAGTATGAGGGAAAGAAGCCCTTCTTTATGACGATTTCATTCATTGAACCACATCATCAGAATGATCATAACCATTATGAGGGACCGGAGGGATCGAAGGAAAAGTATGCAGACTTTTGCCTGCCGGAGGATCTGAAGGCATTGGGCGGAAATGCAGCCGAGGAGTACCCTGACTATCTGGGCCAGTGTGCCAGCCTGGATGAAAATCTGGGCCGCCTGATCCATAAGCTGAAGGAAAAAGGCCTGTATGAGAATACAGTCATCATCTATGCTTCTGACCACGGTTCTCACTTTAAAACACGAAACACGGATACCCATAAAAATGGTTATGACGATTACAAGCGTTCCTGCCATGATGGCTGTCTGCGGGTACCATTAGTGATCTCGGGAGGCCCTTTTAAGGGAGGAAAAACCGTAGAGGAGCTGGTCAGCACCGCCAGCCTTCCCAAGACCTTTTTGGCATTGGCCGGTGTTGACGTGGGAGAAAAGATGATCGGAGAATATCTGCTGGATGTGGTGGAAAAGAAGGATACTGACAGACCCAATGAGGTTTTTGCACAGATTTCCGAAAGCCGTGTAGGCCGTTGTATCCGGACACCTGAGTTTACCTACTCGGTCTATGCTCCGGGCATTCACGGCGGCGTGGCAGGTGCTGCTGACCACTATGCAGATGATTTCTTATACGATATGCGTGTGGATCCCCATCAGCTGAACAATGTGGTGGCAGATCCTGCCTATGCAGAGGTGAAAAAAGAACTGAGAGAGCATCTGCTTAACTGGATCGAAAAGGCGGAGGGTGCCCACCCGGTAATTACAGATTAAGGTCTGATATACTCACGATCAAAAAGGATTGCCACGGGTCTTAGCATGAGAAGGAGGGGCAAAGAGGAAAATAATTTCTTCCAATCCCCTGTATGTTGAGAAAAATGCTGAAAGTAGCTCTTTTACTTTCTTGATTGGGCATATACAAAAAAACAGCAGTATAATACCCTGACTGGACGATTATTTGGGGCATGACCAG
>JAFSIS010000026.1 GCA_017439665.1 Lachnospiraceae bacterium | reverse complement strand
CTACACCATATCACATGTCTGTTTTCCCGATAGCACAGGACAAAAAGCCTCAGCGTAGCCCGCTACGCCTACGTTTTTTGCCCTGCACTCTCAGAAAAATATCCTATGTGAATGGTGCAGTTATTTAGAAACCGTTACACTAGAATAACAGTTTTAAATTAACTGCACCAGTAAAGAAAAAAACACTTTACATCGAAAAAGAAATCGTATACAATGATGCAAAGTGGCGGGAGGGATTTTGTTAATCCCAAGGATAACAGCAGATAATTATTTAAACAGTTACAAACTGACGAAGGTGTCAGAGAACTCACGTAAGTGGGCTTCTTTGGCACCTTTTTTGTTATAAAGATGTTGGGGTCAAAAGATACTTTGCGGATTGCTCCGCGTTTTACGCTTCCACAATCCTGCCCTAATATGAGGATATCGTGGTGCTTACGCCCCACTTTTATCCTCATATCAGGGCGGGTCACAAAGCACTGAAACCACTCATATGCAAGCACATCGTGCTTTCAGGCTTTTGACCCTGGCATCATATAATTAATGGAGGAAGGAAATGGTCAAATATGTATTTGTCACCGGAGGCGTGGTCTCCGGTCTGGGGAAGGGAATTACGGCGGCCTCTCTGGGAAGGCTGTTAAAAGCCAGAGGCTATCACGTTACCATGCAGAAGTTTGATCCCTATATCAATGTGGATCCGGGAACTATGAATCCCATTCAGCACGGGGAGGTTTTTGTCACCGATGATGGTACGGAAACGGATCTGGACCTGGGTCATTACGAACGGTTCATTGATGAGAATCTGGATCAGAATTCCAATGTTACCACCGGAAAGATCTACTGGTCCGTCCTGCATAAGGAACGGCGGGGAGATTATGGCGGAGGAACGGTACAGGTGATCCCCCACATTACCAATGAGATCAAAGAGCGGTTCTATCAGGCCAGATCACCTGAGGAAGAGACCATTTCCATTATTGAGGTGGGAGGAACCGTAGGAGACATTGAAAGTCAGCCTTTTTTGGAGGCCATCCGTCAGTTTCAGGCAGAAAAAGGACGGGAAAATGCCATCCTTATTCAGGTCACTCTGATCCCTTATTTAAAGGCTTCCGGAGAAATGAAGACGAAGCCGGCTCAGATGAGCGTAAAACAGCTGCAGAGTATGGGTGTCTGGCCGGATATTCTGGTCTGCCGCTCAGACTATCCTCTGGAAGAAAAAATGCGGGAGAAGCTTTCCCTGTTCTGCAACGTAAAAAAAGAACATATCTTACAAAATCTGGATGCGCCCTCCCTTTATGAGGTGCCGCTGATGCTGGAAGAAGAGCAGCTGGCCCAGGCAGTCTGTTCCTGCCTGAAGCTTCCCTGTCCTGAACCGGATCTGTCTGACTGGAAGCAGATGGTTGAAGATATGCATAAATCGGTACAAACGGTGACCATTGCCGTAGTAGGAAAATATGTGGCCCTCCATGATGCCTATCTGAGTGTAGCAGAGGCCTTAAAGCACGGTGGCATTGCCAATCGGACAGAGGTAAAAATCCGTTGGATTGATGCGGAAGATCTGACCCCTGACACTGTGGAGGAGTATCTCCACGATGCAGATGGGATTCTGGTTCCCGGCGGTTTCGGGCAAAGAGGAGTGGAAGGAAAGATTCTGGCCATTCAGTATGCAAGAGTACAGGGAATCCCTTTCCTGGGCATCTGCCTGGGCATGCAGATGGCCATCGTGGAATTTGCCAGAAACGTTCTGGGACTGAAAGGAGCAGCCAGTATAGAGCTGGAGCCGGATACCCCTGATCCGCTGATCGCCCTGATGCCGGATCAGGAAGGCGTGGAAAATCTGGGAGGAACCCTAAGACTTGGTTCCTATCCCTGCATCCTTAAGCCGGACACCCTGGCCGTAAACCTTTACCAAAAAGAGGAAATAGAGGAGCGTCACCGACATCGTTATGAAGTAAACAATAGTTATCGGGAAAGGCTGGAAGCAGGGGGAATGTGCCTCTCCGGGCTGTCACCGGATGGCCGTATCGTAGAAATGGTGGAAATAAAGGAGCATCCCTTTTTTATTGCTACCCAGGCCCATCCCGAATTCAAATCCAGACCCAATAGAGCTCATCCCCTGTTCAAAGGGCTGGTGGAAGCAGCGGGTAAACGCAGAGGTGGAGCATGAAACCAAATAGGCAGCAGGAATTTGTTGC
The DNA here is from genome assembly GCA_017439665.1 of Lachnospiraceae bacterium. Lineage (GTDB taxonomy): Bacteria > Bacillota > Clostridia > Lachnospirales > Lachnospiraceae > SFDP01. The sequence goes on along the minus strand of JAFSIS010000026.1, from coordinate 4,985 downwards.
CACAAAATTTGTACGGGAACCAGGGGTGAAGCTGTTGAAAGGCAGCTGGCAGGACAGCAGAAAGAGAGGAGACTTTGATGCAGGAAGGATATAGAAGACAGGGACTTTACAGTCCCCACAGAGAGCATGATAACTGCGGTATTGGGGCAGTCATCCATATTGAGGGAAAGGCTTCCCATAGTATTGTGGATGATGCCTTAAAAATCGTAGAAAATCTGGAACACAGAGCAGGTAAGGATGCCCGGGGAGAAACCGGAGATGGTGTAGGAATCCTGACTCAGATTTCCCATAAATTTTTTAAAAAGGTCTGTGCCAGAGAAGGAATCCATATTGGAGAGGAACGGGAATACGGTGTAGGTATGTTTTTCCTTCCTCAGAATGAATTGAAGCGCAGCCAGGCCAAAAAGATGTTTGAGATCATTGTGGAAAAGGAAGGACTGAAGTTTTTGGGCTGGCGGCAGGTGCCGGTCTATCCTGAGGTTCTGGGTCAAAAGGCCAGAGACTGTATGCCGGTGATTCTGCAGGCCTTTATTGAGAAGCCGGATAACCTGGAGAAGGGTCTGGAATTTGACCGCCGCCTTTACGTGGTAAGAAGGGTCTTTGAACAGAGCACGGACAACAGCTATGTGCCCTCCTTATCCAGCAGGACCATCGTCTATAAAGGAATGTTTCTGGTGGGACAGCTCAGAACCTTCTTTGGGGATCTGCAGGATCTGGATTACGAATCGGCCATTGCCATGGTCCATTCCCGTTTTTCCACAAACACTAATCCCAGTTGGGAGAGGGCCCATCCCAACCGGCTCATGGTACACAATGGAGAGATCAATACCATCAAGGGAAATGCAGATAAGATGCTGGCCAGAGAAGAGACCCTTTACAGCGAGAAATTTTCCGGTGAGGAAATGACCAAGGTACTTCCCGTGGTCAATACCAGGGGTTCCGACTCTGCCATGCTGGACAATACCCTGGAATTTCTGACCATGAGCGGTATGGAGCTGCCTCTGGCGGCCATGATCGCCATTCCCGAGCCTTGGAGTCATAACGACACCATTTCCCAGGAGGGAAAGGATTTTTATCAGTATTATGCTACCATGATGGAGCCCTGGGACGGCCCCGCCTCCATTCTGTTTTCTGACGGAGATGTGATGGGTGCCATTCTGGACCGAAACGGCCTGCGCCCCTCCCGCTATTATATCTGCGACGACGGCAGACTGATCCTCTCCTCCGAGGTGGGGGTACTTCAGGTGGAGGAAGCCCATATTCTGAAAAAAGAACGGCTTCATCCAGGGAAAATGCTTCTGGTGGATACCAGAGAAAAGAGAGTAATCTCCGATGAAGAGCTGAAGGAACACTATGCGAAAAAAGAACCCTACGGAGAGTGGCTGGATGCCAACCTGATCCGTCTGGCAGACCTGAAAATTCCCAACGAAAAGGTTCCTGCCATTACCGGTGAAGAACGCTCCAGGCTGCAGAAGGCCTTTGGCTACACCTATGAGGAATACCGTAACGGGATATATTCCATGGCCTTAAACGGCACGGAGCAGATCGGTGCCATGGGAACGGATACTCCCCTGGCCGTGCTGTCTAAAGAGTATCAGCCTCTGTTCTATTATTTTAAACAGCTTTTTGCCCAGGTAACCAATCCGCCCATCGATGCGGTAAGGGAAAAGATCGTTACCTCTACCAATGTTTATCTGGGAAAAAACGGTAATCTTCTGGAGGAAAAACCGGAAAACTGCCAGGTATTAAAGATCCGCAACCCTATTTTGACGGATCTGGATCTGCTGAAGATTACCACCATGAAAAAGAGTGGCTTTAAGGTAAGCAGAGTGCACATTATCTACTTTAAGAGTACCCCCATAAAACGGGTACTGGAGCATCTGTTTGTGGAGGTGGACAGAGCTTATAAGGAAGGCACCAATATTCTGGTACTTTCCGACAGGGGTGTAGATGAAAACCATGTAGCCCTGCCCTCCCTTCTGGCAGTGGCAGCCGTACACAGACATCTGGTACAGACAAAAAAATGTACGGCCATGTCCCTCATCCTGGAGTCCGGTGAACCCAGAGAGGTGCATGATTTTGCCTGCCTTTTGGGCTATGGTGCCAGTGCGGTGAACCCTTATCTGGCCCATGCCACTATCGCTCAGCTGGTGGAAGAAGGCCTGTTAAATAAGGATTATTATGCGGCGGTGGAGGACTATGATCATGCCATTTTACACGGTATCGTAAAAATTGCCTCCAAAATGGGTATTTCCACCATTCAGTCCTATCAGGGCAGTAAGATTTTTGAAGCCATTGGTATTTCAGATAAGGTAATTCACCGTTACTTTACCGGAACCGTAAGCCCTATCGGGGGCATCGACCTTGAGGATATTGCCAGGGCCTATGATGAGCAGCATTCCAGGGCTTTCGATCCTCTGGGGCTGGAAACGGATCTTACCTTTGCTTCCCTGGGACGCCACAAGATGAAGGCCCAGGGGGAAAGCCATCGATACAATCCTCAGACCATCCATCTTTTGCAGCAGGCTACCAGAGAAGGAGACTATGAAAAGTTCAAGGCTTACACCCGGCTGGTGGATCAGGAAGAAACAGGCTATCTGCGGAGCCTGATGGAGTTTAACTACCCGGGGAAGGGGATTCCTTTAAGCGAGGTGGAGTCTGAGGATTCCATCGTGAAACGGTTTAAGACCGGGGCCATGTCCTATGGTTCCATTTCTGAAGAGGCTCACGAAGCACTGGCCATCGCCATGAACCGGCTGCAGGGGAAATCCAACAGCGGTGAAGGAGGAGAAAGTGATGAACGTCTGGAATCGGCAGGAACGGACAGAGACAGAAGCTCTGCTATTAAGCAGGTAGCCAGCGGCCGTTTCGGGGTGACCAGCCGCTATCTGGTCAGTGCAAAGGAGATTCAGATCAAGATGGCCCAGGGAGCAAAACCCGGCGAGGGTGGCCATCTGCCCGGAAAGAAGGTATATCCCTGGATTGCCAAAACCAGGCATTCCACTCCCGGCGTTGGACTGATCTCTCCGCCGCCCCACCATGACATCTATTCCATTGAGGATCTGGCACAGCTGATCTATGACCTGAAAAATGCCAATAAGTATGCACGGATTTCCGTTAAGCTGGTATCTGAGGCCGGTGTGGGAACGGTGGCGGCCGGTGTGGCCAAGGCGGGAGCAGGAGTGATCCTGATCTCCGGCTATGACGGAGGAACGGGAGCTGCTCCCTTAAGCTCCATACACAGTGCCGGACTGCCCTGGGAGCTGGGTCTGGCAGAGACCCATCAGACCCTTTTGTTAAACGGCTTAAGAGACCGGGTAGTGGTGGAAACCGACGGTAAGCTGATGAGCGGAAGAGACGTGGCTATTGCTGCTCTGTTAGGGGCGGAGGAGTTTGGCTTTGCCACCGCTCCCCTGGTAACCCTGGGCTGCGTCATGATGCGGGTCTGCCATCAGGATACCTGCCCCATGGGTGTGGCCACCCAGAATCCCGAACTGCGGAAACGATTCATGGGTAAGCCCGAGTATGTGGAAAACTTCATGCGCTTTATCGCCAGAGAACTCAGGGAATACATGGCAAGGCTGGGCGTGCGTACCATTGAAGAGATGGTGGGACGTACCGACCTGTTAAAGAAAAAAGAGGGCCTTCAGGGTCAGGCAGCCAAGGTAGATCTAAGCGCCATCCTGGATACCGGTATGGAAGCAAAGCGGGAGGAAGCCGTATTTCATCCGGAAAAAGTTTATGATTTTCATCTGGAAACCACTAAGGATGAAGCCCTGCTGCTGTCTGACAAGGAGGTACAAAAAGCCATCCGTAAAGGAAGCAAAAAACAGGTGGAGGTAAGTCTCACCAATATTGACCGAACCTTCGGAACCCTTCTGGGAGCAGAGATTACCAGGAAGCATCCTTTTGGACTGCCTGAGGACACCCTGACGGTGGCCTGTAAAGGAGCCGGAGGACAGAGCTTCGGAGCGTTTATTCCGGCAGGACTTACTCTTACCCTTACCGGAGACAGCAACGACTACTTCGGAAAAGGTCTTTCCGGTGGAAAGCTGGTGGTACGGGCACCAGAAGAAGCTGCCTATGAAGCAGAAGAGAATATGATCATCGGTAATGTGGCACTCTATGGAGCAACGAAAGGAGAAGCCTACATTGCCGGTATGGCAGGAGAACGTTTCGGCATCCGCAACTCCGGAGCCGATGCAGTGGTAGAAGGAGTAGGTGAGCACGGTCTGGAATATATGACCGGAGGCAGAGTGGTGGTTCTCGGCCCCACAGGAAAGAACTTTGCAGCAGGAATGAGCGGAGGTGTGGCCTACGTTCTGGATGAAAAGAACTGCCTTTACCGCAATTTAAATAAGGAAATGGTGCTGATGGAAAAGGTGGAAACACCCTATGATAAGGAAACTCTGCGTGGGATGCTGGAGAAACATGCAGCCTGTACCGGTTCGAAAAAAGCAGCCATGGTGCTTAAGCAGTTTGAGGAATATCTCCCCAGATTTAAGAAGATCATTCCTGAGGATTATAAGAAGATGCTGCAGCTTTCTTCCCAGTTTGAAGAGCAGGGGATGAGCCGCGAGCAGGCACAGATCGAAGCCTTTTACGCCAGCGTAGAGGGGAAAGAGGAGGTGAAATAATGGGAAAACCAACCGGTTTTTTGGAATATGAACGAGTGGACGGACCCCATATTGGTCCAAAAGAGAGAATCAAAAATTTTCAGGAGTTTCATGGAAGCCTTTCTTTGGAGGAGCAAAAGAAACAGGGAGCCAGATGTATGGACTGCGGTGTACCCTTCTGCCAGTCCGGGTGTCAGCTGGGAGGAATGACCTCCGGCTGTCCCTTAAACAATCTGGTACCGGAGATGAATGATCTGGTCTATCACGGCAATTGGGAGCAGGCCTACAGCCGTCTGCACAAGACCCATAATTTTCCGGAATTTACCAGCCGGGTATGTCCGGCCCTTTGTGAAGAAGCCTGTACCTGCG
>JAFSIS010000025.1 GCA_017439665.1 Lachnospiraceae bacterium | reverse complement strand
TTTTTAGGTTCAAAAGCTATATGGATAAAAAATTAAGCAACTTGCAGGAATATAATTCCTAAAAGATGAGGTTTTTTCAGAAATCCTCGTTCGGAGTGAAATTCCTGCTTATAAAAAACTAAGTTTCACGGATTCAGGTATAAAAAAAGGGCCGTTGCAAAATTCTGCAACAGCCCCCTTTTTTCAGGAAAATAACCTGACAAGATCGTTATACAAGACAAAAACCATCAGAGCCATCAGGGCCACCAATCCGGCAAAATGCACCATTCCCTCCTTATCCGGCGGGATAGGCTTTCCCCGGACAGCCTCGATCAGAAGAAAGACCAACCTTCCCCCGTCCAGTGCAGGCAGTGGCAGCAGATTCAATACTCCCAGATTGACACTGAGCAAGAGCGCAATATTACACAGGCTCATCACCAGAACCTTCACTCCATAAGGAGCTGATTCCTCGGCCACATCCCCGATGAGCTGGGCAATTCCCACAGGACCGGAGAGATCCTTCGTGCTGGCTTTTCCCTGAACCAGCATCATAAGACTTTTAATAGTGGATTTCAGACTATAACGTACTTCGTAATAACTGTAGCTGAACAGATTCAATCCGTCTGCTTTCACATACTCCGAATAGCCGTTAAATCCGATCAAAAACCGCCCGCTTTCCTCATCATACCGGGGAATGATCGTTGTTTCATACACCTGACCGTCTCTTCTGTATTCCAGTGTCATGGGATCTCCCCCATTCAAATAGGTATTTAAGAGGATCTCCCTGGATACATAAATTTTCTCCCCATTCATGGAGATAATCTCATCACCGGCCCGGATACCTGCCTCCTCGGCAGGATAACCTTCGATGATCCCCTGGATCACCGGACGGTCTGTTCCATCGAATCCCACCAGAACCAGAGCCAGAATAAAAGCCAGAATAAAATTGAACACAGGTCCTGCAACAACAGAAGAAATCCGCGTCCATACAGGAGCCGAATTGAAGGAGTTTTCAGAGGGTCCATCCTCTGCTTCATTCAATCCATCCTCTCCTTCAAACATACAGGCTCCTCCGATAGGCAAAAGCCTGATCACATAGTCCGTGCCATTTTTATGAAAACCACATAGCTTCGGCCCCATCCCAATGGCAAATTCCACCACATGAATCCCTCCTCTTTTAGCCAGTAAATAGTGGCCGAATTCATGTGCAAGTACAATAATTCCAAAAATTAATACAAAATAGATTAGCGTCATTTTCCCTTACCTGTCTGAATTTTTTCTTCCCCCTCCCGGAAAATCGGGTCCACTCCTGCCAGTCGGCAGACCGTTTCTTCACTCTCCTCCTGTGTCTGTAAAATCTCCTCAACCGTAGGATTGACAATCAGCTTATGATTATTCATAGCCTCCCCAATAAGCCGGGTAATCCCCAGATAGGAAATTTTTTTCTCCAGGAAAAGGCTTACCGCCTTTTCATTTGCCGCATTGTATACGGTGGGCATGCTTCCCCCTGTTTCCAGGGCCTCATAGGCCAGTTTAAGCCCCGGAAAGCTTTCCATATCCGGTGGTTCAAAGGTCAGCTGCCCCAACTCATAAAAATCTACCCGCTTTCCCTCCATGGGTCTTCTGTCCGGATAAAACAGAGCATACTGTATAGGCAGCTTCATATCCGGCGTTCCCAGCTGGGCAAGGATACCTCCATCCTTGAATTGCACCATAGAGTGAATAATGCTCTGGGGATGAACCACCACCTGAATCTGATCAGGACTTACATCGAACAGCCACCTTGCCTCAATTACTTCCAGTCCCTTATTTACCAGCGTGGAAGAATCTATAGTGATCTTTCTTCCCATGGACCAATTGGGATGCTTCAGTGCATCCTCTACCTGTACATTCTCCAGCTCTTCTTTTTTCCTGCCCCGAAAAGGGCCGCCTGAGGCCGTCAGAAGAAGCTTTTCAATCTGTGTCTCAGGTTCTCCCTTAAGAGACTGAAAAATAGCACTGTGTTCGCTGTCTACCGGCAGAATGGAAACTCCCCTTTCTTTTGCCAGCGGCATAATGATATGGCCGGCCGTAACCAGGGTTTCTTTATTGGCAAGGGCAATATCCTTTCCGGCCTTTATGGCTGCAATGGTCGGTCTTATCCCAATCATTCCCACAATGGCCGTCACCAGAATTTCCGCTTCCTCCATGGCAGCAATCTCCAAAAGACCGTCCATACCATAAAGAATCTTTACCCCTAAATCAGACACCCGCCCTCTCAGATCCTTTGCTGCTTCTTCGCTCCATACAGCAGCCAGTCTGGGACTGTACTTCCGAATCTGTTTTTCCAAAAGCTCGGTATTATTTCCTGCGGCCAGACCTACCACCTGTATATCCGAATTGGCATCTGCGATTTCCAATGTCTGCGTACCGATGGAGCCGGTAGAACCTAAAATAGCAATTTTTTTCATCAATTTATCCTCATCTTACTGCAGTGATTAGAATCCTGAACAGAAAATAGATCATGGGAGCCGTAACGATAACACTGTCGAAGCGATCCATAATACCACCGTGACCGGGAATCAGCTTTCCATAATCCTTGATCTCATAGTTTCTTTTGATGGCAGAGGCCGCCAGATCCCCAATCTGGGAAATCACACTTCCGATTCCTCCGATCAGGGCAAACACAAAGGTAATCTCCTGCCCATGGATGAGCCGCTCCACTAAAAAATAACCGAAAAGCCCGCCGCAGAGTGCAGAACCAATAATTCCTGCCACTGAACCCTCTATGGATTTCTTTGGACTTAATATTGGTGCCAGGGAATGTTTTCCGAAAAGCATTCCGAAAATGTAAGCAAAGGTATCACTGATCCAGGAGCTGACAAAAATCATCCACACAAAATAAATCCCGTACTCCAGCTCTCTGGTCAGATAGACGAAAGAAAACATGACCGGTGCATATACAAAAGAAAAATAGGCACTCATCACCTGTCTGGCATGAATTTTCGGAAAGGAAAATACATACACGAATAAAAAACCGACCAGGGCCATCAGCACGACCAAAATCATATACAGAGGGTTTTTTAACCCGGCCATAGCCAGGTAATACAGGGTAATGAACACAAAACCCAGCATTTCCAACGAATTGGTCTTCTGTTCCCCTTCCCGAATTTTACAGGCCTGACACAATTCTCTGTAGGCTACCAGGGAAATGGCCCAGAGAATTCCTGCCAGATACCAGCCTCCACCCAAAATCGTGGCAAGAGCAATAACGACCAGCACAATACTGCTGAGCAAGCGGATCTTAAACATTCCTTTACTCCTCCTTTACCAGCCCATATCTTCTGTCTCTGTTATTGTATGCTTCAACAGCCTTTTCCAATTCTTTTCGATTAAAATCGGGCCAGGCTACATCTGTAAAATAAAACTCAGAATAGGCCAGCTGCCATAAAAGAAAGTTAGATATTCTCAGCTCATTACAGGTCCGGATCAAAAGGTCCGGATCCGGAATCCCCGTTGTATCCAGTTCACCTGCCAGAAGTTCCTCTGTGATCTCCTCCGGCTTCAGGCTTCCATCCTGCACCTTAAGAGCCAGCTTCCCGGCAGCTCTCACTAACTCATCCCTTCCACCATAATTTAAGGCAATCTGAAAATGCAGGCCTGTATTATCTGCAGTAGCTTTCTCCAGCTCATCTATCCGCTTTCGAATATCCTCATCCAGCCGACTTTTATCTCCCAAAACCCGCACACACATTTTATTTTTTTCTGCCCTTTTTAAACAGGTCTTCAGATAGTTTCGAAGCAGCTTCATCAGCCCCTCTACTTCCTCCTTCGGCCGATTCCAATTCTCAGTTGAAAAGGCATATACCGTCAAATATTGTATTCCCATATTATAGGCTTCTTCACAAATGGTCTCTACTGCCTTAGCTCCCTGGATATGTCCATAGTTTCTCGGCATTCCTTTTGCCTTCGCCCAACGACCGTTTCCATCCAGAATGATCGCCACGTGCTTTGGAATCTTCATACCCAAACCTCCTGTCTTAATTTCCTTTCACCCCTAAAGCTCCCGGGGCTGCTACGAAAAGAAAGAAAGCTGCCGAAAGACTTACGGCAGCTTTTGTTGTTTTGTAAACCTTGACAAAAAGCAGATTGCTTGTTGTTTACACAGTTAAAATTTCTTTTGATTTTTCTTCTACTGCTTTATCAATATCTTTTACATATTTATCTGTCAATTTCTGAATCTCGTCTTCCAGATCCTTGATCTCATCCTCAGAAACTTCTTCCTTAACCAGCTTTTTAAAGGTGTCATTGGCATCTCTTCGGATATTCCGCAGAGCTACCTTAGCTTCCTCCCCCTTCTTCCTAACGTCCTTAACCAGCTCTTTTCTTCTCTCCTCAGTCAATTCCGGAAAGACCAGACGGATTACGGAACCATCATTATTCGGGGTAATTCCCAGATCGGAAGCAAGAATTGCCCGTTCAATTTCCTTGATCAGACTCTTCTCCCAGGGAGCGATCTGGATCATTCTGGGTTCAGGTACGGAAATATTCCCTACCTGCTGTATAGGGGTAGGACTTCCGTAGTAGTCTACCTTAATCTTATCCAATACATGGGGATTGGCACGTCCTGCACGAATGGTCTGATAATCTCCCAATAAATGTTCATAGGTTTTATGCATTTTTTCATCAAAAACTTTTACTCTTTCCTTCATCCTAATCCACTCCCTGATCTTTATCTCATTATAGCAACTATTCAGAATAGTTACTCATCACACAAGAACCTTGGTTCCGCTAAAGCTTCCTTTTACTGCATTGACGATACTGTTTTCTTCTTCCAGTCCGAAAACCCACATGGGCATCTTATTGTCACGAGCCAGAATAGAAGCCGTCATATCCACCACCTGAAGATTCTTTTCAATCACTTCATTGATGGTTACCGCATCATACTTTTTGGCATTTGCGTTGGTCTTGGGATCATCATCATAAACACCGTCCACTGCTTTAGCCAGAAGAATCACCTCTGCTTCCACCTCAATGGCACGCAGCACCACCCCTGTATCCGTAGAAAAATAAGGGTGTCCTGTTCCTCCGGCAAAAAAGACCACCATGCCCTTTTCAAAATATTTATTTGCCCTGTCTTTGGAAAACAGCTTGGTAAAAGAACCGCATTCAAAAGGGGTAAGCACATTCGTCTTCATGCCTGTAGAGCGGAAAATTTCCGATACATAAATACAGTTCATTATAGTGGCCAGCATTCCGATCTGATCCGCCTTGGTTCTGTCAATATTTTCACTGGTACGGCCTCTCCAGAAATTACCACCGCCGATAACGATTCCTACCTGGATCCCCTCATCCACCAGTTCCTTAACCTGCAGGGCCACACGCCGGACGGTAGGCTCATCAAATCCCGTCTTTTTCTCTCCTGCCAGAGCTTCTCCGCTTAATTTAAGTAAAATTCTCTGCATGGCAATCTCTCCTGATCAGCGTCCTGCCTTTTTAATTTCCTCAAAGAAAGAAGTAGGGTTAATGTCTGCGTAGCACTGGGAGCACATACCCTCGATTACCGCACCGTTATTGATCTGAACAGACTTGGACTTGATATTGCCCATAACAATGGCGGAAGTATCCAGAACCACAGGCCCCTGTACGTCGATATCACCTTTAACCGCACCCGCAATCACTGCACTGGTTGCAAAAATATTACCAATAATTACGGTTTCCTGTCCAACTTTAACGCTTCCCTGACTTCTTACCTCACCGGTAATCTTTGCACTCTCAGCATAAATCTCAGAAGCCTGGGAATTCCCTTCTATCATACCGGTAATGCTCATCTTACCGGCAACACAGATATTTCCGTGTACACAGCCAACCAGATCAAGGGAACCCTGAGTAGTGATGTCTCCACTAATCGTCATCCCTGAGGTAATCGTACTTACTTCATCATTGTGTGCTGCTTGATTAAAGATTGCGTTCATATCCAATTTTCTTTCCCTGCCTTCTCTTATAGTTTCTTTTTCCGGTTCCTCAACGGGTACTTCTACCGGTTCTTCCTCTACATTATCGATCTGTTCTTCCTCCAGCTCTATCTGTTCTTCCAGTTCGGCCAGTCCTTCTTCCAGTTCGATCTGTTCTTCTTCCAGCTCTATCTCCTGTTCCTGAAGCTCTTCCTGCTCCTGCTTCTGTCTGAACATGGCCTCAATTTCTGCCAGACCATCATCTTCCTTAAGGTTTCCTTTCACCTCATTTTCTTCGGGAATCAGCTCATTCACTGCCTGAGACAGGTCCTCTTTTAAATCTTGAAAAAAACCCATTTGTAACTCCTCCGTCTATTCTTTTGTTATGCTGATATGCTGTACGGGTACTGTATTCTCATCAATGGCTGAGAGTACGGTATCTTCCAACCCGTTGATACCTTCTATGATAAGAGGCAACGCCTCTACCGTGCTTTTTTTACCGATAGCATCGTGCAGTAAAATAATAATGGTATCTTTGTCCCGATATTTTTCAACACCCTGTATACAGCTTGCTGCAATTTCTTGTGCGGTCCTGCCGGCTACGCTATCCTGGCTGGATACGTTCCAGTCAAAATAGACCACTTCTTCTTCCTCCAGCCAGCGGATCATTTTTTCTATAGGAATGGCACTTACCGTATTACTGCTGCCTCCCGGAAACCGATACAACCTGCAATGCTCCCCGGTCAGTTCATAGAGATAGTCCTGCATCTTTTTGAAATCTGCCTGAAAGCTGTCCAGAGATGAATAAATCTCATTATACACATGACTGTAAGAATGAATCCCCAGACTGTGTCCTTCCTCGACTATCCTGCTGTAACACTCCTCATATCGGTTACCATGCATGGCCGTCACAAAAAAGGTAGCCTTTACTCCATATTCATCCAGAATATCTAAAATCTCATTGGTATAAGGGCCCGGTCCATCATCAAAAGTAAGATATACCTTTCGCTTTCCACTGTCATCAGGCTCCTCGATCTCTTCCTCTACCTCATCACCTTCCGGCTGTGAAGCCGTATCTTCTGACTCTAAATCAGTGTCTTCTGATTGTGAATAAGCTTCTTCTGATTCTAAATGAGTGTCTTCCTCTTCTGTATAAGTATCTTCCGGTTTAACCTCTTCACTCTTCTGGGCAGTGTTCAGAAAAAGAACCGTTTCCTGTAAATCCTCCAGCTGCTCCTGAAGCCGATTCACCTTAACCAGCAAAAAAATACTCAATATCAATGGAATCAGCAGAAAAACAAGCAGGCCCTCAACAAGGACGATTTTGAGTCTTTGCACCTGATTTTTACGGTTTCTCACTGATTACTCACAACCTTCTCTTTTGAATCTGCTTTCAGCCAATAGTATACCATTTCCTATCTACTCTTGGCAACAAAAAAACATTATTTCATTCCCAGACTGTTATTTAACAGAAGACTGCTGTAAAGAAACAGAACATCCTGCCCGGAAAAGGTAAGATACTCCCCCAAAACCGTGCTGTTGATATAGCGAATATCCACCAGGGTGATCTTCTGATAGTCCTCTGCCAAAAGCGGGGCCAGACTGGCCGCGAAGGAATCCCGGAAGATGATCAGCTCCCTGCCGCTGTCTGCCTGTGGATTTTCGATGGTGATCAGCGCCTGGGTTCCTGACAGAAAAAAGAGATAAGCATCCTCTCCCCCAAGGGCATTCTCATCATACATCCTGCTTTCTACGGCCCCGTCTTCTCCATAGACAGTCACCCTGCAGGCTTCCAGCTCTTCATTGATCAGATAATTTATCTCCTCAGATTCTTGAAAAAGGGCAGACTGGCCGGCATACACTCCCAGAAACTCCCCAGTCGCAGTTTCCTGCCGATACCGGGCATCCTGAGCTCCTCCCATGGACGTAAGAAGCTTCTTTGCCACAGGCAGCAGTTTTTCCTGCTTCCAGTGGGTATCCGTACGATAATAATCCTCTGCTGAAAGTTCCTCTCTCAGCTCAATAAAGGTGGCATAAGAAGCATGCTCTTTTGCCCTGGAAAACAAAGCTTCATAATCCATGGCCGGATACCCTTCATTGTCTGCCAGATAATAATTTTTATCCGGAATCACGGCCAGATAGATTTTCATCTCTTTTCCCTTTAGATACTGCTCATAAATGCTGTCTATCCGTCCCAGTGCATATTCCAGCTGTTCCAAATGGAGAGGGTAATCCAGTTTTCCCATCTGTCCATCGATAGTATAAATTCCGTTGTTATCCAATCTCCCTAAAAGCTTCAGGTTCATTCCTTCTTTCAACCGCCTGAAGGCTTCCCGGAAGGGAAACTGATCCCGGCCGTAGTTCTCAAACCTTTCCGTAAAGCTCCCCTCTGTCAGAGCCGGTATGGTCAGCTCAGGGCGCTGGGCAAGAAGCCGCCTTTCACTATAGGAATATTTGTCTTCTTCTTTTACCATACATAAAAATCCAATTCCGTAAATCAGGGCTGCCATCATCAGAATCAGATACACTGCTGCTCTTTTTTCTTTCATACTGACCAATTCCTCAAAACCGAAAATATAAAAAGGGATTAAAGGAGCCATCCACCAGACAGGCTGTAACCAGCAAAAGAAGGGTTGCCAGAACCGGCGGCTCCATAATGGCAAAAATTTTTTTCCCCAACAGACCTTCTCCCAGCCGATCCCATACTGCTTTGGGTATTGGCGTGGCTCCCAAAAGGGCAATGACCAGTGTGCTTCCATAACTTCTCAGATAATAAAGGCTTTCTGTGGAAGTCAGACCCTCCTGCCCTCCTCCAAAGAGTCCCCCTATATTGTTTCCTGCTTCTGCAAGAGTATCTGCATCAAAAAGTAAAAAACCGACCATCACTGCAAAAAGCACATAGAGATGGGAAAACAATCCCCACTTTTTCAATCTGTCCCCCAGCCATAGCTTTTCTGCCACCAGAAAACAGGCAAAATACAGACCCCAAAGGATAAAATTCCAGCTGGCACCATGCCAGAAGCCGGTAAGAAACCAGACCAGAAACAGATTCAGCAGCCAACGTCTTAAAGGCACCCGGTTTCCACCCAGAGGAATATAAACATAATCCCGAAACCAGCTGCCCAGGGAAATATGCCATCTGCGCCAGAAATCCGTTATGCTTTTTGCCACATAAGGATAATAAAAATTTTCTTTAAAGGTAAAGCCAAACAGCTTTCCCAGGCCAATAGCCATATCGCTGTAACCGGAAAAATCAAAATAGATCTGCAGCATGAAAAAAATGGCATACATCCAGCAAAACAGCATGTCCCGTTTCCCTGCCTGCCCAAATGCGGCACAGACCTCTCCCAGGGCATTTGCCAACAGCACCTTTTTTGCCAGCCCCAAAATAAACCGACGTATTCCAGAAGCAATCCCTATTGCAGAATGGGTTCTTTTTTCCAACTGCATCTCAAGGTCCTCATAACGGACGATGGGGCCGGCCACCAGCTGCGGAAACATCGTCACATAAACGGCCACAAACAACGGATTCTTTCTGGCTCTTACCTGTCCCCGATAGACATCAACCACATAACTCATCAGCTGAAAGGTATAAAAGCTGATTCCCAGAGGCAGTGCTATCCCCAGAAGCTTCAACTCCATTCCGGCCAGACTATTCACATTCCCGATGAAAAAATCTGCATATTTAAAATAGCCCAAAAGCACAATATTCGTCCCCAGAGCAAGAAAAAGAAAGAGCCTGTCCCAGCCCTTTCTTCCTTTTTCTCTGCTGTACTGGATCAGACAAGCAGCCCCATATCCCACAAAGATGAGGGATAACATGAACCACAGATACCTTCCCTCTCCCCAGCCGTAGAACACCAGGCTGGCCAGCAAAAGAACCATATTTTTTAATGCTGCCGGACTCAGATAATAGATCAGCAGAACAATCGGTAAAAAATAATATAAAAAAGAAATACTTGAAAACAGCATCTTTATTTTTATCCTGTCTGCCTACTGGGTCTCTTCAAAGCTCATGGGACACATGACAAAAAATACGGAATTTCCACTTTTTCCTGTAATCGTTTCATCCGCTTCCGTACAGATATTCCACCTGGGATCTGCATTGTCTGTCAGGGTTTTCACAAAACTGTCTGCATCCACTCCCTCTGCCAAAGTAAACACATAACCCACAAAAGGAATCGTACCGATCATAGGAGCAAACATTACCCCCTCCTCAAAGCCTGTAATCTGTGCATTGTTAAATCCGGTCAGAAGCCCTTCCTCCACAGCCATAGTGGCTCCACTAAACTGCAGGATCGAATTGCTTAAAATATGGTCTGCCGTCTCCTGTGCACTGCTGTCCGGATTTTCCTCTTTATAGGTTTCAAAATCTGCCAGCAGGATTTCCCCCACCGTCTCCGGCTCTTTCTTTACTTCCTCTTCGGCTTTTTTTCCGCATCCCAGCAGAAAGGCAAAGATAAGTAATACAAGTATAACCTGTCCAGTCTTTTTCTTCATTTCTTCCTCCCATTATCTTTCAATTGACTCAATACAGCCTGCTAAAACTGCCTGGTTTTGCCAGAGTCAGCTTAATAGGTCTGCATAGCCAGCTTTTTTAACAGTTCAACGATCTTTTCCATAGATTCTACACAACAGTATTCGTAGCGTCCATGAAAATTATGCCCACCGGCACATAAATTGGGACAGGGAAGTCCCATGAAGGAAAGGCGTGCTCCGTCGGTTCCCCCACGAATAGGCTGAATCCTGGGTGTGATTTGCAGCTCCTCCATAGCCTTTGCAGCGTAATCAATCAAAAAGCGGTTCTCAGGCATGATCTTTTCTGCCATATTATAATAAGAATCCCTGATCTTAAGGCTCACCGTATCCTCTCCGTATTTCTCATTCAAAAAGTCTACGCAAGACTGCATCCATGTTTTTCTTTTTTCAAACATTCCCCGGTCATGATCCCGGATAATATAGCTGACTGTAGCCTCTTCCTCATTTCCCTGAATCTGGGTCATATGGTAAAATCCCTCATATTTTTCCGTATATTCCGGCTTCTCTTGTCCTGGAAGCAGCTGCTCCAGCTCAATGGCAATTAAGGCTGCATTCTTCATCTTGTTTTTTGCCATTCCGGGATGAACGTTTACCCCTTTTACTGCAATCTGTACAGAAGCTGCATTGAAATTCTCGTATTCCAGCTCTCCCAGTGCTCCTCCGTCGACGGTATAAGCATAGTCCGCTCCCAGGCGGTTCAGGTCAATATGATCCACACTGGCACCTACTTCTTCATCCGGCGTAAAGCAGATGGCAATGTTTCCATGCTCCCACTGGGGATTTGCCAAAAGCTCCTCTGCCATGGTCATGATCTCTGCCACTCCGGCTTTATCATCTGCACCCAAAAGTGTGGTTCCATCGGTGGTGATCAGAGTTTTTCCCACATATTCTGCCAGCTCAGGAAACTTCCCGGGGGAAAGAACGATTCCTTCCTTTTCATTTAAGACGATATCCCCACCATCATAGTTCTCTACCAACTGTGGATTTACATTGGCTCCGGATAAATTCGGTGCGGTATCCATATGGGAAATAAAGGCCAGAGTCTTTTTGCTCCTGCCTCCATCCGTAGCCGGAATACGACCATATACATAGCCATATTCTTCATCAAACCATACGTCAGAAGCTCCCATTTCCTCCAATTCTCCTGACAGCAATCTTCCCAGCTCCTTCTGCTTTAAGGAACTGGGAAAAGTAGCTGAATCCTCTTCAGCTCTGGTATCTATTTTCACATATCTTAAAAATCTTTCGGTTACCTTACTCATTAACCTTTATCTTCCTCCTCTTCTCTTTTATATCTTCTATTCCTACCGGGATTACTATAGTAATCTCTTTTATCCCTGTACATCAGGCTGTCAGATAAAGAAAGCAGACTTTCAAAATTCTTTTCATAATGCTCCACCCAGATGTAGCCCACTGCCATCAATGCCTGCTGACGTGACATTCCACTTCGCATTGCCTCTATCTGCTTCTCCAGTTCATCCTCTTCAATATTCCGACAAATAATGCAGAATTCATCTCCGCCGATACGGAAGCGTTCATATTTGCCAAAATATTCATTCATACATTTACATGCTCTTTTGATCAGCCGGTCTCCCGCCTTATGTCCCATAGAATCATTTACTTTTTTTAATCCGGTAATGTCAGTATAGACTACACCCAGGCATTCTCCTTTGTCAATACTGCAAATATATTCATCCAGAGCATAACGATTCTTAAAACCGGTCAGACTGTCATAATAACTCATTGCTTCCAGTTTTTTCAGCAAAATAACTCTCTTTAGGGCCGAGGTAATAAAATATCCTACGATAGTAAGCAATTTGGAAATATTAACCAGCTTTTCTGCGGGTGCATTGTCCACACCGTAAAAGCCGATAATCCGATCCTTATCCATAATCGGATTAACAATCAAAGTACGGATATTCTGAGGTTTCAGATATTCGTAGGTCAGAGGATGTTTCTTTCGGATCCTCTCCAGATCCGGTATAATCACATTATTTCCTCTGGCAAATTCATTATACCAGTAGCTCACTGCTTCAAAAGGCACATTCTGAAGATTTTCTTTTTCCGAGATAGTATTCTCAGTACACCATTCATAGGTATTGCTGACGGTTCCATCTTCCTGCTCTTCAAAAATATACATTCTTTCTGCTTCCAGATTACTTCCAAGAAACTGGATCAGGCGTTCCAGGGATGCCACAGGTGTAGACTCTCCCATCGCTATTTTTAAAGCCTGATTGATCATATCTTCATTCTTTTTATATTCCTTCAACAAATTATCCTGTTCGGTCATCAGTGTCATGTCAAAGGCCAGCTCTACACGGTATTTTTTTCCTTCATCCTCTATCAGTGTGTCTTTCAGGGAATAAGTCTTTAAGGTAACATTATTCCAGTTCTGCCTTTCCGAAAATTCCCCTTCCTTCAATTCATGATTATTACAGTCCTGGCAGGGCATACTCCGCTTACGGAAAACTTCATGGCATTTTCTGCCTTTGATTTCTTCCACAGAAGAAAATCCAAAGACCTCCAATGCTTTTTTATTCATATATACCAGATTATGGTTCTCGATATCAGAAACGTATACAATTTCATTCAGATTCTCATACCATTCCCATATTTTTCCCATTCCCCATCTCCTTTAGTAACAACCAGACAGACCGTCTCTAATTCTCCCGTCAGAAGCCTTATTGACAGCCTGTCCTTCCTATTATCCAGTGTAACGGTTTCTAAATAACTGCACCATTCACATAGGATATTTTTCTGAGAGTGCAGGGCAAAAAACGTAGGCGTAGCGGGCTACGCTGAGGCTTTTTGTCCTGTGCTATCGGGAAAACAGACATGTGATATGGTGTAG
>JAFSIS010000005.1 GCA_017439665.1 Lachnospiraceae bacterium | reverse complement strand
TATAAGTATTTTGATGAGGTAAATGAAGAGCCTGTCATTTATCACTGGAAATACAAACTTGATGAGATAAATCCAAATGATGAAGTTCAGGTTGATACACTACCTCTCAAAAGTCGAGTTAATTAATAACGGTTATACTAGGGAGTATGGAGAAAATAATGGCTGATTACAGACTTTTAAATCATGATTATTTCGGAGCTGAAGCCATGGAATGGTTTACAGAAACGATAGATATCCATATTGCTGAAAGGGCAGAAGAAGTAAAGGGGGAATTTCAGGAAGTTATTCCCACAGATTCCTTTTTTCCTAAGGAATTGATGATAAGGCTGGAAAAAATAATTTATCAGTCGTTGGACGCTGAGATGGAAAAATATCTGTATTCAGGACAGACATACCTTCCTCCCTATATGGAACAGATGGCGGCACTTGAGGTGGAGCCAGTAAAGATCGGAGAAATGACTCAACTGTTTCCACAGCTAAAAAATGAAGAGATAGAGGATGATCTGTTTGAAGCTTATCGTCTTGTCACAGGTTATGAGTCTGTATCGGATTTGATACAGATATCATGGAGGGGTGAGAACAATGTTTTTGTTTGTGTACGAGACCATGGGGGAAGCAATGGAGCACAGGCGGTATCAATTGAACAATGGAATGGGGAGGAATTTGTAACTCTTGATGAATTTGATACACAAAATTATGGCTGGGGGAAGGTAATCAACTATGGTGGAGAGTACTACTATATTTTTTGGCAGTATAATTACAGCCTTAAAAACTATGATGGAATCCGTATTCATCGTTTGGGAGAAAAATCGGCAGAGCAAACCGTTTTAATTAAATATCTTCCCCATGATTATATTTGGGAAAATCTATATGATGGCACAAAGACTACTTCATTGAAGGATGAATTGGCAGATTACCTATCAAGTGTTCAAGCAGAGTTGATTTCTTTAACGTACCTGGAACAAGGGCAGGAAGGTTGCAGTGTCTTTGTAGGAGATGAAGAAACGATACACAGGGATGAAAATGAGCGTTATACGAAAACCTGGTATAAGACAGATTTTACGAATACAGGGATACCTGTTTATTTGGAAAAATCCAGTTTTAGTCCCTCAGACAGAAGAAGTATCTGGCATTTGCGAACATACTTCTATCTGATAGACAGTTATGATAATACAGTGTATGAACTGGATAAAATAGGAACAGGAACGGAACTACCCAGAGAAAACATGCCTGTTTTAGTTCAGTTATGGTTCAGGGAATTTTCAGGAAAAGTATATACGTTCAGTTTATATCATGTATCTGACTATAGTTATTTATTAAATGTATCTCTAATTGAAGGAGACAGTATAACAAGAATTCGTACAGATATTTTACTTCCGGAGAGGCATTTTACACTAAGTAACGATATTTTTGTTAATGGATATTGAGAAGTGGCTATATGGAAGAGCAAAAGCAGATAGGGTGGATCTGAATGAAATATTTTCAACTATTCGTGGATGAAAACTATGTCCCACCAAGTCCTACAGGGTGGTATGGAAAGCTGGACAGAAAGGCTCTGGAGGGAAAAAGGGCCTATGAGCTGCCCGGGCATTCTCTTTTTCTGGTGGAGGCACACCAGCAGATGGTCTTTACAGATGTGACCACTTTTCCCTGTTTTCTGATCAGTGAGAAAGTGAAGGAGATTTTGCAGAAGTATGATCCTTTTATTCCGTATGCACGAATGATTTTTTATGATAAGAAGAGAAGTAAAAGTAAGGCATATTACTTCCCTTTTTTGGAAGAGATGGAAGCCGGTATAGAAAAAGGTGGAAACTCCACTCAGCAATCTATCGTGAATCAAAAAGGGGTTCGGGATAAAGTGATTTTTAAACTTAGAGAGGAAAACCAGACTAAGATAATCGTAAGACTGGATTTGTTGGAAAGTATGTTGCGAAGGGAAGTCATAGGAATAGGAGTGAGGGAAATATGCCATACACAGATGAAATGATCCTGAAGCTTCGGGAAGAGGAAAAGAAAAAACGGTTTAATACGCTGGAAACAGGAATCTATCTTGGCGGGCAGATTTTGGAATTTGAAACACAGATCCTAATGGACACGTTTTCCATCAGTCTGCCTAAGATCATGGGGACAATGCCGATGGAGTATGCCAGGATCAAATATCCCTCAGAATTTCGGCCGCAGATTCTTCTCACTACTCCGGAGCTGGATGTGAATTTAGGATTTACCTTATTTAATGAGTTTGGCAGTGAGGTAAAGGCAGTGGCAGAAAGGATCATGAGGGGAATAAAAAGGGCATATCCCGACTATCCCATTTATCCGGGGAAAGGTATCCGGGAGGGAAAAGGTTATTTTTTCAGCTTCCGCAGTCATGCCCTGGACAGTGATGTCTATAACATGAGTCTGGTCATGAAGCTGAAGGACAGGCTTTTGCAGGGAAGCTTTAACTGTATCTATCAACAACATACAGAATGGAGAAAGATTGTATTGATGCTTTGGGAAACCATTCAGGAATGGGAGGAGGAAAAAGAATGCGTGCAGTAGGAATCGTTGTGGAGCCCTTTGGGCTCGTTAATGTACTTAGGGTAGAGGGAATAAGGGAGCTCAACCGGCATGGGAGTCTGAAGATTACCGGTATGATCCGGCAGGAAAAAGAAAAAGAGTACCGGAGAATGGCCATGGATGAGGTATGGGTCAAGGTGGATGCAGTGGGAGAAGGGGGAGAGCGGGAGAAGTTCTTCTGCGGCCTGCTGACATCCATTTTTTTTCACAAGGAGAACCAGCTGTCGGTAGTTACCCTGGAAATAAAAACAGGAAGCTGGCTTCTGGATCTGGACCTGCATACCCGTTCTTTCCAACAGTCAGGGATTTCCTATCAGAAGATCATCAATACCTGCATGGAGGCTGCCGGGGGCTACGCCATTGTATCGGAGAAAGAAAACCGGAAAACGGACAGGTGGTTTATGCAGTATCAGGAGACAGACTGGCAGTTTTTAAGCCGCCTTGCCTCCCATATGGGAGTCCCCCTGATGGCAGAAAGCAGGCAGTCGGGAAAGAAGCTGTATCTGGGCTATTCACAGCAGGAAAAGAGGGTAATGGATTCCCGGGAGGATTACCGGATAGAGCAGGATTTTGGAGAAATGGAGAGAAAAGAGGCTCTTAATCAGCGGGATGTTCAGCCCGGGGATGCGGTCAGCTATGTGGTATCTTCCAGAGAAATCTATTCCCTGGGAAGCAGGGTGATTTTTGAAGATAAGGAATTGCTGATCAGTGAGATCAGGACCTGGCTGAAAGGTCAGGAGCTGTACCATGAATACCGGCTTTGTTACCCTTCCCGGGGCATTCTTCCCCCTTATAGAAATCCGGCACTTTCGGGAGCCTCTTTGTCAGCCTGGGTAACTGCTGTAGAAAAAACGATGGTACAGGTTGAGCTGCTTGAGGATGAGAATAAGGCAGACTGTGGAGCACGGTGGCTGGATTATGCAACGGTTTATTCCACTCCTGATGGGACAGGATGGTACTGTATGCCGGAAGTGGGAGATGAGGTGCGTCTGGTATTCCCGGATAGAGATGAGGAGCATGCTTATGTGGCAGGCTCGGTCCATCTGGGAGCTGCCGGTGGAAGGGACAGGCCTCAGGAAAAATATTGGAGAAATAAGCAGAACAAGGAGATTCTGTTTACTCCGGATGCAATCATTTTAAGGAATAATCAGGGCTTATCCCTGGAGCTTTCAGACGAGGAAGGAATAAAGCTGGTGAGTGATAAGGATATTCTGCTGCAGGCAGAAGGACAGATCCAAATGAAGAGTCAGGGGGAAGGCATTCATATGGCGGCAGACAGCAAGATCCTTTTGCAGCAGGGAACAGCCAGAATAGAGATGAGTGATGCCATTAATATCGGTGGCGGAAAGATCTATATGAACTGATGGCTGAAAAGGAAAAAGAGATAGCTTGTATAGGGCGTTTATCAGTCGATAAAGGGGGAAATATGGACAAAAAAATAAATGTCAAGGGGATTGACTTTGGTGAAGGAACCAATTTTTTAATCCGTCACATGCAGGATAGAATAACAGGTAATTTCATGTTTAACGGCATAGAGGAAATCAAGAAGGAGGAAATCCTTGAAGCAATAAAAGAGAAGGAAAAGGAAAATCTCAATCCGGTAGTAGAATATGCAGAAGTAAGATGCAGCGAAATGGAAATGAAAGGACCAGTTTTAGCCAGAAGTAATTCACTTGTTGTAGATGTGCGAAATGGAGCATCTGGCTTGACAATAGATGATATCGTCTTAGAACCGGGCAGCTTTGGATACTGTAAGGCAATGCAAAAAGAATGTAAACCGGGGTTTTTAACTGACAGATGGGAAAAAGGAGATACAAAAAATTTAGTGAACGGACGTCCTGCACTGATAATGGGATCCTATCTGATCTGTGTGGCAGGCAAGGGGGAAATTACTCCTTATACGGACGGCCAGGTGGTTGCTGCTCCCATCACTGCAGTTTCAAAGGAATATATTGATTTTTTAATTCAATATGAATCAAGTAAGGGGACAAAATGGCAGTATGCACACGAACCTGGAGATGGAACTGTAACTATTGCTCATGGAGTAGTTATAAAGGATGCAGCGGGCAACTTCCCTTTAGGTGAGGACAAATATAATGAATATATGATGAGAAAAGAAAACAATGACCCATTGACTGTTGAGGAGGCATATGATCTAACAATAATAAGGTTGGAGGATTATATAACAAAGGTACGAAATAAGATAGAAGCAGAAGGCTGGGAAGTTACCCAAAACCGATTTGATGCTATGGTAGACATGGTCTGGAATCTCGGGGATATAGCGCTGGGTTATAATGCAGTTGAGCTATTGGCGATAGGGGATTTATCTGATCCTGAAATAAAGAGGCAGCTGGAAATAGAGATATTGGAAACTGCAAAATCTAACGGAATGTGGTTAAAAAATCTGACAGAGAGGAGATTAGACCTTGTGCAAATGGCTGAAGAAAATACTTATGAAATAAATCCAATGACCGATGAGGAATGGAATAATAATGCATATCAGCTTTTTTTGGATAAGGGAGTAGATCAAAAGATTGTTGAAGATTATCCATTTCAGAAAGTAGGGTAGGAGAGGGATGAAAGAGAAAATAATTGTTTTAACCTGTCTGGTTATGTTATTACTCTCAGGATGTACAGGCAGCAGCCTGATCATGGAAAGGCAGGAGTCAGGTGCCGGAAGTGAGGAAAACGAACAAGGTATCGTAGGAAAGGAAAATAATCTGATTACAGAAAGTGCAGACAGCGATTTAATGGCAGAGGGTGAAAAAATAAATGAATATTCCCTGCTTGAGCCTAAGCGGTATGAATATCAGGAAGGGGATAATGAAACCAACGTCTCCCATACTATCCTCAATGAGAATCTGTATGAGGAGATAGATGCACCAATGAAGCCAGGGGGGATCGAGTATCCGGATATTGAACTTAAGCCTGAGCTGGAGGACTATATGGTGGAAAGTGACTGGAAGGGGGAGGGCAGGTATGATGACCTGGTGACCATGTTTTATGATTACAGGACACTGGAAATGGGAGAGGACGCCCTCCTTGATCTGTTCATTGACCATGGCTATTTTCTTTACTTCCATTATGGGGAAGCGGGGAGTCTTAACTTCCGCATTGTTGAGATACAGGAAAGAGATGGCTTAAGTACATATCCTTGCCGGATTTTGATACAAAGCTGGGATGAAAACTATATCTATGTGATCGACATAACAGCGGATATACCCAGAAAAATCAGAAACCTCATCGTGATCGATGACCGGGAGTTTCCACAAATCATTCTGCATGCCTCGGGCTTTGATGGGAATTATACGGCACAGGAGGAACTGATCTTCTTTAAATTTAAACGGACGGGCTGGGTGCCCTGTTATATTGACCTGGAGTTTACGGAACACGAGAAATTTGTGGCCACCTATTATTCTGATGGAATAGCCTTTTCACCGGGAAGGCTGACAGAAGTAGGAAGATATGTAAGGACAAAGGCTTACCGGTTAGGTGCATCAGAAGAAATAGAGAAGAACAGGCATTTCAGGATGATAGCAATATGTGAGGTTGTTGGAGTTACTGTAGTGCTTGGGCCAACTGAGGGGTGGTATAACGGTCTAAATGATTATGTTGATTTTTATATTCCGGAGGAATAAAGAATTACATAGATGAACTGATGCCTGACACATGGAGGAAACGAAATGGGAGAATACAGACTGGAACAGGAAGGAATCCGGGTGGAGACAAAGCTGCCCTTACAGACCCTGTTGTCTATGGAAATAAGGGAAGGAGTAAATAGTCACAGCTGCTTGGAGTTAGAAGCAATAGTCGCAGAGGAGAGAAAACAGGATATACTTGTCCAAAACTGGCAGGGAGAAACCGTTCTGGCAACGTTAGATGGAGACAGAAAGGAGTGTCTGTTTTTTGGGAGGCTGGAGCGATTAACCATTATGGAGGAAAAGAACAGAATGTTTATCCGGCTTACAGCCACAGCAGAAACGGCTTTACTGGATAAAAAGAAAAAGAGCCGTTCCTTTCAGAATCCAAATATGACCTATCAGCAGATCCTTAAAAAGATAGTGAAGGAGTATTCTTCTGTAGATGGTAACTGGAATAAGGCAGAAGAAAAGATCCAGGAACCAATCATTCAGTATGAGGAAACGGACTGGAGTTTTTTGCGAAGATTAAGTTCCCATTTTCACACCGGTATTGTGGGAAGGGGCAGCAGTAAAGGAACCATGCTTTTTCTGGCTGCGGAGAGAGGAAGCGAAAGGCAGGTCAGGGAGTCAGAAATCCTTGGCTGGGGAGTCAGCGAAGCTTATTTCAGGAATGGTTGCTATGAGAAGGGAATGGCTTTTGGTGATTCTGCCTACCTGGCCGTAAAGACAAAAGAAAACTGGAACCTGGGAGATCATACGGTTTTTGAAGGTACTTCTTATCAATTATATGAAAGACAGATAATCTTCCGACAGGGTGAGCTACAGTTTATTTACCAGCTGGGCAGACCAGGGCTGTTATATCAGAAAAAAGCCTTTAATCCCCATCTGGACGGTGTCAGTCTGGAAGGAACAGTAAAAAGAGTAGAAGAGGAAAAGGTATATATTCAGTTGGATATGGATCAGGAGCCAGGGGCAGAGTACCCATGGAAATGGGCTCCCCAGACCAACCATTTTTCCTACTGTATGCCGGAAACGAATACCAAAGTCAGTCTTTATTTTTCCACAAGCCGGGAAACCAGTGGGCAGGCTGTATTGGGGAAATTTAATAGAGACCGGAACAGATACAGATGTCCGCAGAATCGTGAGTTTATAACGCTGTATCAAAAAAAGCTGGGCTTATATCCTAAAAAGCTGTTTTTGGAAGGAAAGGACAGAGCTGTCTGCCTGACCATGGAGGATGCTTCCGGTATTCGGGTGAACAGCCAAAAGGGAATCTCTTTGTCAGCATCAGGAAGAATAGAGGTAAAAGGAAAGCAGTTATCTGCAGTCAGTCCCACGGAGCTGGTCTGCAGGACGCCGGTATCGAATATCGAGCTGTGTCGGGATATTAATCTGTTTGCACCTTCCGGGGTACAGACGATTGGTACAGAAGATGGGATGAAAGCGTTAAAAGAAGGGGGTGCCAGCAGGCGAAGCCATGAACAGCAGGATCAGGCAGAGGGCTGGCAGGCTGCGTATACAGCGATGGCAGCGATTCCTGTTATGGATTTTTCGTCAGCACAGGAGGCAGGCTATGCCATAGATGTAGTTGCTGGTGCCGGCATTCCCAGAATTGCAGGGGGACAGGCAGTTCATGCCATGATGGAAGTAATGAATGGGAAGAAAGAAAGGGAATCCTCTTTTCCCCAGGTGTTTAAATCCATGGATAACTATACGGTTAAGGGTGGATATCTATTGCCGGAGAGGGAGGTTGTCAATGACAGGAAAAATTAAATTCTGTATTTTATTGTTATTCAACATACTATTGTACATAACACAGTCCACTTCCATTTTTGCTGCAGACAACATGGAACCGGACATCAAGGCAGTGGTGTTCCTGCTGGACACCAGCGGGAGTATGCAGACCAATGATCCCAGTGGCTATGCACTGGATGGTATTGCCCAGCTGGTGTATACCCTGCCCACTAACTATGAGGTAGGATTCGTGGCTTACCATACAGAGGTTGCTGCCATTCAGCCATTAGTAGGCAACGACCAAAGAGAGCAGGTGATCAGGGCAGCCGAAGGAGTGGAGTATAAGGGCTACAGCAATGCCGGAGCCGGTCTGGAAGCAGCGGTGGAGCTTTTTCAGGAACGGACAGAGGCGGAAAAGCATATCGTCCTGCTCTCTGATGGAGAAGTCCTTCTGGCAGAGGAAGAAGGGACAAGCCGGTCGAGGGAAAGCTACCAGAAAGCCATGGAGAGGGCCAGAGAAGAGGGGATCCGTATTCATGTGATCGGTCTGGGGGAGGAGATGGAGGACAGGGACAATTCCATCTTTCAGGCTGCAGCCTACACCGGTGGTGGAAGCTGGTACACGCCCCAGGCACTAAAGCTTCAGTCTGCCATTGATGCCATTTTAACTGAGGAGCTGGGAATCAAGCAGACCACAGCAGCCATTGTGGAGGGCAGTGGAAGGGAAGAGAAGGTAGTAATCGACCTGCCTTTTTCCCATGCAGATAAGGTAAGGGTCCTGCTTACCGGAAGCTCAGCTATTGAGCAGTTACAGACCAGTTTCCAGGCAGGGGAGGCAAGCCAGAGAAATGGAGAGCGGTATGCCCTGATCGAGTTACAGAATCCGCAGGGTGAACAGATGGAGGTTTCCTTTCTGGGAAAGGAAGGAAACCAGGTGAGGATCACCCTGATTCCGGAATACCGGGTAAGGGCCGTGGCAGAGGTCAGCTATGAGGACAGCGTACCTGCCAAAGAGGGAGCAGAGTATTATCAGCGGGAGGCTGCCATTACTTATACCTTTTTTGATGAAGAAAGTGGAAGTATACAGCTGTGGACGGAGGACTACTTTCAGCACGGCAGGATGATTCTGACGGAGGAAGGAAAGGAGCAGGAAGTAACCCTGGATAAGGGGCAGCTGACCAGCCGGATAGGGGTTACAGAAGCGGCTCTTATCCATACCAGCTTCGACTGCTCCCTGCTTCCGGTGAATGTGCTTTCCCTTTCCCCCATCCGGGTGGAGCTGGAGGCAGCTCCGCCTCTTCCGGTGGAGAAGCCACCCTATCTGCTGTATGCCATCCTTAGCTTTACCTGCCTGGGGATTCTGGTGGTTCTTTTGTACCGAAGAAAGCCAAAACCGGAGGTGATCCCAGAGAAGGAGAACCGGCCGGCACCGGGCAAAGCCAGCTATGTGGGAAACATCAGGCTGTACATTTCAAGGGCACCTTCCGGACAGGACATTGCTCCTCTGGCCTATGATCTGTTCCGTCTGCCCTCCACCAAGGTAATCTCGCTAGCAGAGATCCTGGAGAGCTGTGGGATCAAAGAAGTCTTTTCGGGAGCAGAGGGGATATACATAAGCTCCGGCCAGGGGAGAAGCATCATTCTGACCAACCAGTCCGACTGCTGTATCCTGAAAAGTGGAGAGATTCTGATGAAGAATAAGAGCTATCAGCTTTACCAGGATGCCAAGGTGGATATTACCTTTGAGGATGAGGTGAGTGAGCTGACCCTTCAGTATAAGGTACTTAAGCCCAGCCAGATGCGGTGAAGGAAGAGGAGGAACAACAGGCTGCCCAAGGCAGCAGAAGGGGAGGAAAAATGACAGAAAACAGCTACCAGCTGCTTGAACAGGAGGAGAGAAAAGAGCAGTATATCGCTCTGATGAAGGAGCTGCTTACTGCCTATTATGAAGGGGCCCATGCACGGATACAAAAGGCCCCGAACCAGCAAAAGAAAGAATGGAAAAAGGGACTGATCAAAGTCCTGGAAAGGGCAGCGAAGGACCTGCGGGAGCTCATCTACAATGGACAAAAAGGTAGGATACAGTATGTTCACTTTTCTTATCTGTTAAGCGGTGCCTTATCGGAGGAATTATTGATCAGACTGGATGCTTATGATAAGCGATATTACCGGGATGTAGAGGAAGTGGAGTGTTATTGGGATTACAGCAGTATTTTCCCGGATTTTTCTGCAGAGTTTAACAGGCTGGCAGAAGAATTGAGAAAAAGAATGATCCGGGTGCAGTCAAGTGAGGTATCCCGGTTGAAAATCGGCATGATGGTATTGAATGCTGTGATAATGGAGACAGTTTTGTCGGAAATGATAATCAGTAAAGAGGTGGAGCAGCTGCTGGAGGAGTTCTGCGAAGAAAAGGCCTGTATTCTTTACGGGACTTATCTGGATCAGGCAGAAGTCATTCACCAGCTGGGAGGAGGGCAGGATGAAATTTTATCTTCTTGAAAAGCCGGAGTGGTT
Organism: Lachnospiraceae bacterium; assembly: GCA_017439665.1. GTDB lineage: Bacteria > Bacillota > Clostridia > Lachnospirales > Lachnospiraceae > SFDP01. The sequence goes on along the minus strand of JAFSIS010000005.1, from coordinate 7,901 downwards.
TACCGGGGAAATGAATATTCTGAATATTCATGGTTCTCTCAATATGCAGGACTTTATCCAGGATAGGATGTACTGCATGCCCTCCAGGCTGCTGATGCAGATCCGGCATAGAGAGTATGCAGAATATCCCGGTATTTTACTGGATCCCCTGCCCCTTTTTGAGAAAAAAATGTGGGAATGTATCCTGCGGTTTATGGATAGACCCATCCATACCCATTTGCTGTTAATGGATCAGAAAGCAGGGAATAACCGGGAGTATTACTGTCCGGATTTTCGGCGGGTAAAGGGGAGTGTAAAGATAACAGAAGGTAAAGCATATCTTTTGCTTGAGGAAAAAAGACCGAAGCATGTCCCGGCATTCTATCTTCAAAAGGAGCAGCGGATATGGGTAATGATTCGGCTGGATTTACTGGAGAGCTTTATGCGGGCAGGGCTCTGTGACCTTAGACTTATACCAATAGAGGAGGAAGCAAAATGAGAGGTGAAAAGTATCTCAGAAAATTAGTATCAAGACAAACTGCACAGGAGGTGTATAAGGAACTGGAACCCTATTTCCTTCCGGATCAGTCAGATTTAAAGCCCATTAGTGTGGAGACTTCTACACCAACGCAGGAATACATCCTTTCTCTGATCAGGGACGAATATGGAGAAGAGGCAGTAAAGCAGTATGAAACAATTTACAATAAACATTTTAACAGTGATCACCTCTATAATAGCCTGTCTGCTCAGGTGGATATAGATACCAGGAAGAAGCTGGACAGTATTCAGGCTTTGGTTGACCTGAGAGTACATCTGTGTGAGGCAAAAGGTACATATGAGGTAGGAAAGAATGAAGAGCTGATAGAAGCCGTCAGGCAGGAGATAGAAAATGAATTGCTTGAAGGATATAAGGATACAGCAGCACAGGAAGCCTATCTGGAGTTTTTGAACCATGATAAAGCACTAAAAGGCGGAGAAAGTGAGCTGCCGGAATTTGATGAGATCCTCGGAGAAAAAAACAGAAAAGAGGCAGAAGAAGAAAAGGAGGAGATGATCAAGCGGTTTAAAGCCATGTCAGAGACGGATCAGATGGAATATGTAGTCAGGGGAGCTCCCATTATGTGTATGATGGGTTCCCATTCCCGCCATCTGGATATGTATCGTTCCCATGGAGTATACATAAACCGTAAAGCAGTTGCCTTTGAAGGAGACTGTATAGTGGATGAAAACATCCCTTATTTCGGCCATTGTAATTCACCCTCATGTACATTGACAGAGACAATCAGTTTAAAGCTGGGGCCGGTAGTGAATGCAGCCGGAGTTGCCCTGGAGGAAGTGGATGAACGTGTTTTTGAAGGAATCAAATGTGTTCCCTGGTTTGTGGGAAAATGGAAAAATACCCATTTCACTACTTTGCTTGCCAGGGACGAACCACCTCAAAACTTTAGAGGCAGATATAATCCTTATTACGGGGCTTTGACTACGGCCTCCTACCTGGTGTGTAAGCATGGCGGACTGGTCTATCCCCTGACCAGCGGGCAGATTGATGAGGCCTATTATCACGCGGCATTTCAGCAATATCCTTTCCATGATTTTGGATCCAAAGAATTCTATAAATGGTGCAGAGAGAATGATATATGTCCGACCATTGCCGGGGACCAGGAGCATATTGAATGGCATCAGAACAAGATCAATGAGGCTTTAGCCGATTTAGCGCAGGCAAAGGAGAACTATGGAGACCAAAAGGAGATGAGCAAAGAGGATTATCTTTATAATCCGCAGGGTGCGATAAGTGGGAAAGAAATAGCCAGCAAATATGGGGATTATGAAAAAGCTGTAGAGAATGCACAGGCAGCGTACGAGAACTGCATGGTGGAGGCCGCAAGGGTGGGAGCCGCCAATATGTCTGTTGAAGAAGTGAGGGGATATGGTGATATTTTGCAGGACTATTTGAACTCAGGACTTCTTTCGGAGCAGGAGAAGCATACCACTGTGGATTGTTATGGAGAATTTCTCAGATGCTACAGAGGGGCCAGAGGAATAACAGAATAATCCATGGACAGATAAAAAGAGAGGAGAAGAGAGGAATGATTAGAGAGAACAAGATTCTGGACATGCGGCAGGAAGGCCTGGAGGAAAAATACAGCAGTATCTATGGCGATCATGTATTTATCGGCCGCCAATGTGTAGAGTTTGTTATGGAGGACATTTATCCGCCCATGGTAAGAGTCATGCTGCCCAGGCAGTTTATGGATATGCCGGCCACACTGGCAAAACAAAAATACCCATCGGAGTACAGGCCTACGGTCATTAAAACCAGCCCGGATCTATCCATTAATTTTGCCTTTCAATACTTTGAAGAAAGGGTTCCTGAAAAAGAGCTTATGCAGGGAGCAAGATATTTTTACGGAACACTGCAGAAATGCTATCCGGGATATGACTATCTGGACTTTAGCCAGGGCTGCAGGAAGGATGATGAGAGCCATAAGCTGGTCTGGTATATCTACAGCAATCCCACCATAACCGATACGGTAGTCAATATCCACGCTTTTACGATAGTGGAGGAACGGCTGCTGCAGGGGATATTTAATGCGCCGGAAATGGTTTTTGCATGGTGGAAGCCATATGCCCTTGAGGTGTTTGAATCCATTACCTCAGGAAGAACAGTATAAGGAGAAAAGGCTGTCGAAGCAGCTAAAAAGGAGGAAAAAATGATAGCAGAACAGATTCGTGTCAGTCCCTTTGCCATGGACAGGATCATTGGCTGTGAGATAAAACAGGAGCCTAATGAGCATGGACAGGCCTGGCTTAAGGGGTATTTATCGCTTTCAGAAAAGGAATGTATGCGGCTGCTTGCTGAACAGATTGATGTGAAGATAGAAGCCATCGGGGAAAACGGGGATTCTCAGGTGATTTTTTTGGGAAAGATCAGGGAAAGCAAGATCAAACGGGATAATCAGCTGCTGCTTCTGGAGGTAAGTCTGGTAACCAGCAGCTGGCTGATGGATATGGAAAAAAGGATCCGTTCCTTTCAGATTCCGGGAATATCCTATCAGGAAATTTTGGATACGGTTATGGCGGACTATCCGCAGGGAGGCTGTATCCTGGTGAAGGAGCAGCAAAGGGAGGCCGAGGAATTGATCGTCCAGTACCAAGAGACAGACTGGGAATTCGCCAAACGTCTGGCAAGTCATCTCCAGACCGTGATCCTGCCGGAAATGCAGACTCCGGGAGTGAGGATCTATGTGGGTCTGCCGGAAAGGAGTACAGGCATACCGTGTAAAGCGGAAAGCTACACCGCCTGCAAACAGGTAGAGGACTATCTGTATAAGCAGCAAAATCAGGTAGAGGGATTGCTGGAGGAGGATGAGCTGTACTATGAGTTTGAAGAGCAGCAGGTGCTTAGGCTGGGGGATCAGGTGGACTTTCTGGGAGCAGCCTACCAGGTGGTGGGCATAGAAAGCCATATGGACGGGCATCAGCTGTGGCATACCTATCGGGTAAAAAGGCAGGCAGGTATATGTGTACCCAAAAGCTATAATGAGCGGATCGTAGGAGCATCTATGGATGGAAGGATCACAGCGGTCCAGGAAGCACAGGTGAAGATAAAGCTGTCGGCAGAGGGAATGGAGGGAGAAGGCAGATGGTTTCCCTTTTCTACAGTCTATTCCTCTCCCGATGGAAGCGGCTGGTACTGTATGCCGGAGGAAGGGGATGAGATCCGTTTGTATTTTCCCACGGTAAAGGAAAAGCATGCCTATGTGATCAGTGCAGTCCACCTTCCTGTGGAAGAGGGGAAGGTAAAGGCAGCCACAGCCTCTTCGGGAAGTACAGGAAGCTATTCTGGCGGAGGCGGTGGAGGCAGTACAGGCGGCTATTCCTCAGGTGGCGGAGGAAGTACAGGCGGTTATTCCTCAGGCACAGGAGTTAGCTATATGAGTCAGGTAGAAGGAAGAGCGGATGTTTCCACCAGTCTTCCCCAGCCGATGGAAGGGCAGACTGGGGCAAACCAGGAAGGGTTCCGGTCCGATCCCAGGAATAAGGTGATCCGTACGGATACGGGAAAAGAGCTGAAGCTGACCCCTACCCAGATCTATCTGTCCAATGGGAAGGGGCTGGAGATCCTTCTGGACGATGAACAGGGGATCATCATTAACAGCAACCAAATGATCAACATCTGTTCCGAGGAGGCCATCAGCATCAGCGGCCAGATGGGGATCGATCTGATGGGAACAGAAATGGTCCAGCTGAAACACAAAAAGAGCAGGGTCACCCTCAGGGAAGAACAGGTCATGATCGAGGGTGCAGAGGTACATATGCAGTAAAGGAGGAAGGCTATGGGAAAGATGGTAACGGCACAGCTTAAGGCAGAAGGAATAGAGGGGATAGGCCCCCTGCTTTCCTTCACCTTCAGCCAGCTTCCGGGGGAGCATGCCCGGGCAGAGCTTAAGGCAGAGGCCGGGGCCGGGGGGATAAAGGAGCAGGAGCTTTCCCGGCAGTGGATCCGGGTAGTGGCAGGGGAAGGAGAGAAGCCTCTTTTTTGCGGAAGGGTGGAAAGCCTTAAGGAGCAGAGGGAGGGAGGCTATAGCCAGATCACCCTGAGGCTGGTATCAGGAAGCGTCCTTCTGGATCAGAAAAAAGAAAGCCATTCCTATCAGGACATATCCATGAGCTATGGGGCCCTGGTCACCCAGGTGGCAGAAGAAGGGGGAGGAGTGGTGCTGTATCCGGAAAGCCTGGATCACCAGGCCATAGGCTTTCCCCGGATCCAGTATGAGGAAACGGACTGGGCCTTTCTGGCCCGCATGGGAAGCCATTTCGGCCTCTCCCTTTATCCCGATGTGGAAGGGGACCGGGCAGGGGTGTCCGTGGGAATCCCCCAGGGAACCAGGGCAGAGGACTTTTCCTGGAGAGGGTATGCCCTGATCCGGGACGGGAAGTATGAAGAGCTGGGAGGAAGCCAGGCGGGCTATACCCTGGACCGGTTTCTTGGCTACGAGGTGGAAAGTGAAGATAACTACAGCTGTGGACAGCTCGTCAGCTTTCAGGGAAGGGAGCTGACCATCTGTGCCAAAAGCTGCAGCAAGCTGCAGCAGCGTCCGGAGGGAGATCCTGTTTACCTACCGTCTGGCCTGCCCGGAGTGGGCAGGGCAGAGGAAGCTGTTCAACGAAAAGCTGTCGGGGCTGTCACTGTTGGGGAAGGTGCTTTCCCGCCAGGGTGAGACAGTAAAGCTGAAGCTGGATATCGATGAGACCCATGCAGACCAGAATGAGGAAACAGCCTATGCCTTTTCCTGGAGGCCGACTACAGGAAACCTGATGTATATGATGCCGGCAGAGGGAAGCCAGGTATCCCTGTATTTTCCCACCGCCCGGGAGGAAGGAGCCATGACGGTAAACTGCATCCGCCAGGAGGGGGAGGCAGGAGGAAGGGATTACCGGGAAAGGGGCTTAAGCACTGAGGGAAAGGAGCTGAAGCTGTACCCCCAGGTGATGGGCCTGGAAGGAGAAGAGGCAAAGCTGTTACTGGAGGATACAGGAGGGATCAACATCAGTGGAAAAAAGAACCTGCAGATTTTTGCCGGTGGAGGGATCCGGCTGGTGGGAAGAACCATCACTTTATCCGGAGGAGAGGAAGGAGTACACCTGTACCGGGGAAGGATAGAGGAGAAGGGGAAAAACAGGGAGTTTATCCCTACAGCCCAGCTGCATCTGTATACCTGCCAGGGGAAGGAGAGGCTGGTCTGCCTGGCAGGGGATACATATCTGTTGGGTTACCGGCAGGAGGATTATAGCGGCGACAGCTGCCGGTTTAAGGATGATCCCCTGGAAGAGCAGTACGACTGGGGTACCCTGAATGCCCGGGTAGTAGGGGGACTGGTGATTGTGGGAACGGTGGTGATCGCTGTAGGTTCAGGAGCAGCCATGGCAGGAGTGGGATTAAAGGTTACCCTGTGCATCATGGGAGCAACAGCTGCCTGTGGAAGTGTGGCCGTAGGGGCATTGGGCATCCAGGATGCACTGACGGGGCGGATCAGCAGCATGACTGACTATGTGAAGACAGCCCTGAATGGAAGCATAATCGGAGCCATGACAGGGGCAACGGCCTTTCTGCCTACCCAGGGTCTTGGACTGTTGGGAAGGGGTCTGGTAGAGTTTGGTATTGGAGCAATAGAAAGTGCTGTGGAACAGCAGATATGGGAAGAAGATATTGACCCCAGGGAGATGATCAGGTATGGTATACTTGAGGTAGCACTGTCGGAGGCACTGGAGGCTATACTGGATCAGGGAAAGATGGTGGGACGCAGTGTTTCTTATGCGGATATGATGTCTCCGGAAGATGCGAAGCGATATCTGGACTTTTTAGAAAATGGAAGCAGGGCGGGCCTGACAAGTCAGGAAATAGCAGCACTAGAAAAGGTAGATGAGTTACTTGCACTAAATAAGATTAACTATCAGGATATTCTGGATTTGCGGAATACAGGAAGATCGGCGGGGAGTGGTAGTAGCTCAACTATTACTGATTCCGTAGATATTAGATTAAATTCATTAGTAAATGAAATTCGAACTGATATTGGAAAAGAGTATCCTGTTGGGAATGTGGGGGCAGCTATTACTGACATTGAAGGAGTTACGCCAGAAATCAAGGCCTATAGTAAAATTAATAATTCCATAAGTTCACAAAATATAAATCATGAATATTCATATAATTTAGGCTCAAATAATCGTATATTTGACACAGTCGATGTAAATAGTCAAAATATTGTAAATGGGCCAAAGGCATTTAATCGATGTATTGATACCGAATCAAAGATTCTTGAAGATATCGCTCATCAATTAGGTTATAATACATTTGCTGTAGATGAGAGTATTGTTGGTAATGTTTATTTGATAACAGAAAGAGCCCCTTGTCCAAGTTGTGAGGGGGTTATTGCTCAATTTAAAGAAATGTTTCCAAATGTTAATGTGGAAGTAAAATATATATATTAGTCAGGAGGATAAATTAATGAAACAATATGAAATGTATTTTACAAATGAATATACAGAAGAAATCATAGATGAGTTGACAGAAATTTTTAAGATTAAATATGATAAGAGTTTATTGCATCAGGCAATAAATGAAAAAGATAAATCTAGTATAAATAATATTTTTATAATTAATATAGACGAAAACCGTATAATTGTTGATTGTAATAATAGAGATTGGATTTATTCATTAATTGTTATTTCTACTGATTGCTTTGCAGATTTTGTAAGTGAAATTATGATGAGATGGGATAATGAAATCAGAGAAGAGTATGGACAAGAGTTAGTATTATGTGAACAAGATGTTTTTGGTAAATCCAACACTTTGTTAGAGCGTATTGAAGAATATTATAAACAGAAGATATATTAGAATTTTTATGAATATGTGATAAGTCTGATATAGTTTTTTGTACGAAAAGCGATATTTGATTTCATCATATTTACTATTTAGAGATTTGTGTCAAACACTCAAAAAAATAAATTGATTTAAATATTGTTCCTTTAAATCTGCAAAACGCATTGTTTTCATAGTACATGTTGCTGTGGAGACAATGCGTTTTTTCTTATAGATAATTTCAAAATTTTTTAGACTGCTGATATGGGTTACATTCTTTGAAGAGCATGCCCAAATCCAGCTTTTTTATCATCTCACAAAGAAAAAGTACTCAGATGGTTTCCCTTTTCCACAGTCTATTTCTCTCCCGATGGAAGCGGCTATCCTGGTGGGACAGAAGTCATCTATGTGAACCAGGCAGAGGGAAGAACGGATGTTTCTTGCAGTCTTCCCCAGCCGATGGAAGGGCAGACTGGGGCAAACCAGGAAGGGTTCCGGTCCGATCCCAGGAATAAGGTGATCCGTACGGATACGGGAAAAGAGCTGAAGCTGACCCCTACCC
>JAFSIS010000024.1 GCA_017439665.1 Lachnospiraceae bacterium | reverse complement strand
CTGGTCATGCCCCAAATAATCGTCCAGTCAGGGTATTATACTGCTGTTTTTTTGTATATGCCCAATCAAGAAAGTAAAAGAGCTACTTTCAGCATTTTTCTCAACATACAGGGGATTGGAAGAAATTATTTTCCTCTTTGCTCCCCCCCAAAAAAGCAACTACCACCCAAAACACAACTACCATGTTAAGGTCATTACCTACTGTCTCTTTAGCCACAGTTATGACACAGGCTCCACGAACATATTGTAGATGGCACGGATGGCCGGTTCAAAGTCATCATTGGTCACACCGATGATAATGTTCAGCTCGCTGGAGCCCTGATCGATCATCTTTACGTTGACCTTGGCATGGGCCAGGGCGGAAAAGATCCTTCCGGCCGTACCACGGGTGGACTTCATTCCCCGTCCAACCACGGCGATCAGGGCCAGATCGGCTTCGATATCGATGGTATCCGGCTTTGCCAGACGATGAATTCCGGTCACTACCTGCTGTTCCTTATCCATGAATTCATCCTGATGGACGAATACGGTCAGGGTATCGATTCCTGAGGGCATATGCTCAAAGGAAATTCCATTGTCCTCAAATACGTTCAACACCTTACGTCCAAATCCGATTTCCGTATTCATCATATCCTTTTCAATGTTGATGGCACAGAAGCCTTTTTTTCCGGCAATACCGGTAATGGTATATTTGGACTTCTGGCAGGTACTTTCCACAATCCAGGTTCCATTATCCTCCGGTGCATTAGTATTGCGGATATTGATTGGAATTCCCTCTTTTCTTACCGGGAAAATTGCCTCCTCATGGAGAACCGTTGCTCCCATGTAAGCCAGCTCTCTCAGTTCCCTGTAGGTAATGGTATCGATCCCCACCGGCTTACGGATGATCCTGGGATCCGCAACCAGGAATCCGGATACATCGGTCCAGTTCTCATATACGTCGGCATTTACAGCCTGAGCTACAATGGAGCCGGTGATATCGGAACCACCTCTGGAGAAGGTCTTAATCGTGCCATCCGGAAGACTTCCATAAAATCCGGGGATCACAGCATGGTCATGCCTGGAAATCTCCGTAGCAAGTACCCTTTTGGTCTTTTCCTCATCGTAACTGCCGTCTTCCTTAAAAAAGATCACCTTTGCTGCATCCACAAAAGCATAGCCCAGATAATCAGCCATGATGATGCCATTTAAATACTCTCCCCTGGAAGCTGCATAGTTTTCTCCTGCCTGCTTCTTAAAATTTTCCTCAATAATCCTAAATTCACTGTCTAGGGAGAGGGGAAGCTTTAATCCTGCAATGATCTCCTCATATCTGGCCTTGATCGCCTTCAGCTTATCGACAAAGTCCATTCCTTCTTCTGCATCATGATAACAGTCATACAACATATCGGTAACCTTCGTATCCCCATCAAAACGCTTTCCGGGTGCAGAAGGTATCACATACTTACGATCCTCTTCGGCACGGATAATCTCGCCCGCCTTCATAAACTGCTGTGCGCTGGCAAGAGAGCTTCCGCCAAACTTTACCACTTTTTTCATTTCATCCAACCTCCATCTTCTCACACAGGAACTGCCGCAGCAAGTTCTTTAAAAGACTACTGCGACAGCTCCTTTATTCTATCTTCCAAAAAGTTTATCGATTATGGCATGTCCCTCAGCAAGATAATTTCCGCTGCTTTTTGCTTCTTGCTCATTATAATTCCAGTCATAATTTCCTTCGGCTGTGCTGTCATATAAAAGATAAGGCACACTGTCGGAGGTATGGGTCCGGACACGAACAGGGGTAGGATGATCCGGCAGAACCAGCAGACGGAAATCTACCTTTCTTTCTTTTAAGGTTTCCGTCAAAGGTTTAAGTACCCGGCTATCCAGATACTCAATAGCTTCTACCTTTCGCTCCACGCTCCCCTGGTGTCCCATTTCATCGGGAGCTTCAATATGCAGATAGACGAAGTCATAGTCTTCTTCACATATGGCTTTAAGGACACGGTTGGTCTTTCCTTCATAATTCGTATGCAGACCGCCGTTTGCTCCTTCCACTATGGGAGCTGCCATTCCTGCACCTACGGCGATTCCTTTAAGAAGATCCACTGCCGAGATCACCATTCCTTTTTTTCCGGTCTTTTCTGTAAAATTCTTCAGTGCCGGTCTGGTACCTGCTCCCCAGAACCAGCAGCAGTTTGCAGGATTAAGTCCCTGCTTTTTCCTCTCAATATTCAGTGGATGATCTTTTAAGATTTCATAGCTTTTTTTCATCATCTCCCTGAGCACCTGATCCTGAGGAAGGTGATCTCCCACTCTCTGGGTCAGTACATCATGGGGAGGAGTCAGCTCCACTACCTGACCGTTTTCCCAGATAAGACAATGGCGGTAGCTGGTTCCTACATAAAAATGGTAATCTTCCTTCTCCAGCTGAGCCTTCACTGCTTCCAGCAAAACAGCACAGTCTTCGGTGCTGATCTCTCCTGAGCTGTGATCGATGATGGTCTGATCTTCAAAGGAAGCCTCATCTTCGGAAATCGTAATAATATTGCATCTTAAGGCAATGTCCGTATCCTTCATGGGAACCCCTATACTCAGAGCCTCCAGGGGAGAACGTCCGGAATAGTAAATCTTTGGATCATAGCCCATTACTGCCAGGTTAGCTGTGTCAGAGCCGGGCTTCATCCCTTCCGGTATGGTCTGCACCAGGCCGATCTCGGCTTTTTTACTTAACTCATCTAATACAGGGGTCCGGGCATAGGCCAGCGGAGTCTTTCCATCCAGGCTGTCGATGGGCTCATCAGACATCCCATCCCCTAAAACAACGATATATTTCATAATCTCCTCTATTCTGCTGCCAATGCAGCCTGTTACTCTTCTACACGGATCCGGCTGATCATTTCCGGGAATGCATCGGCCTTCTCCTTAAATTCGGCCTCTGTCATTATCTCAGTGATAAATCCAAACTCTCCATCGATCACTTCCATGATTTCAGAAACGGAAAACAGCTCCTTTGCCCTGTCCAGGCCTTCCATTTTTGCCCGAACGAAGAATCTGCGCTTTGACCGTTCAAAGTCCATTAATTTAACGCCCGCTTCCTCCCAGATACAGGTCACCGTTTTACCCAGATGTCTTGCGCAGTCTACCACATCGGAAACTACTGCGCTGGCAGTGGGCAGTTTTCCTGCTCCTCTACCATAATACATGGAGTTACCTAACATATTTCCATGGACAAAAACTGCATTAAAGACACCACTTACCGAGTACAACGGGTGCTCCTTATCGATCAGACAGGGAGAAACCATGGCCATATAGCCCTCCGGTGTTTCCTTACTCATGCCTAAAAGCTTGATGGACTTATCCATGGCTCTGGCATAGCAGAAATCACCTGCAGTAATTTTGGTGATTCCTTCTGTATAAATATCCTGGTAATTGACGTATTTTCCCGTCATTAAGGAAGAAAGAATGGCAATCTTACGGCAGGCATCATAGCCTTCTACATCCGCTTCCGGATTTTTTTCCGCATAGCCCTTCTCCTGTGCCTCCTTCAGTACTTCCTCAAAATCGGCACCTTCCTTATCCATCCTGGTCAGAATGTAATTGGTAGTTCCGTTTAAAATACCGATGATGGAATCAATCTCCTCTGCCGTCAGTGAGTAGTTCATGGGACGGATAATGGGAATACCGCCTCCCACGCTGGCCTCAAAAAGATAATTACAGTGGTTTTCCTTTGCCAGCCTTAATAACTCCGGTCCATGAGCCGCTACCAGTTCTTTATTGGAGGTACATACACTCTTTCCGGCAAGCAATGCCCGTCTGGAAAAGGTATAGGCCGGCTCCAGACCGCCCATGGTCTCACAGATTACCCGGATCTCAGGATCATTCAGGATCATCTCCACATCATGAACAACCTTTTTCTCATGGGGATCTCCGGGAAAATCCCGTAAATCCAATATGTATTTTACTTCAATCTCTTCATTTGCACGAAGGTTGATCTTTTCCTTATTTTCTTCTAAAACCTCTACTACACCGCTTCCCACGGTGCCGTAGCCCAATACTGCTACCTTTACCATATTAACTCTTTGTTCCTCCTGTCCTTGTACTCATTCCTTTGCCAAAAGCTTCACCTGATGTACTCCCCGCTGTCCTTCCAGTGCTCCCAACATCTCCGAAATATCTCCCGTGGTCTGCAGCACCTGAACGCTGATACTCAGGGAAGCGATCCCATTAATAGGGATACTTTGATGAATGGTCAGAATATTGGCACCAAAATCCGCAATCTGCCTTAATACCACAGACAGAACTCCCGGTTCATCATCGATACCCAGGGTCATGGTCAAGATTGTTCCCTGGGAATTATCGTGAAAAAGAAAAATATCATCTTTGTACTTATAAAAGGAGCTTCTGCTGATTCCCACCTGCTCCACCGCATCCTGCACCGTAGGCACCCTTCTGGTCTCCACCAGCTTTTTTGCCTCCAGCACCTTCAGCAGAACCTCTGGCACAGCCTTTTCCCTGACGACAAAGTAATTGCTTCTTTTCTTCATTGGCTTCATCTCTCACCTGTTTTTCTACGGCATACATTTGTATGCCGCTGAGGGATATTCTACCACATTCTCCCATAGCAGGCAAGCAGAATGTGTAACGGCTCAGCCTTCTAAGAAACCATTGTCAAAATATACCACTTTGGCTCCACAATGGAGGGAGCCGTAGCAGAATCCTGCTGCAGCTCCCTGAGTTTACTGATTATTCCAAGGGGTATTTTGCGGTCAGCCCAGCCACGATGGCCTTTGCTTTCTCAATTCCTTCTTCTTTTTCCTTGATGACAAGGGCAATGGCCTGGGCGATCTGATCCATATCCCGGGTATCCATTCCCCGGGAAGTAACTGCCGGAGTACCCAGACGGATTCCGCTGGTAACGAAGGCCGACTTGGGATCTCCCGGAACGGTGTTCTTATTGGCAGTGATATGGGCTCTGTCCAGCCACTTCTCTACCTCTTTACCGGTTAAGTCAAAGAGAGTCAGATCCATCAACATCAAATGATTGTCGGTTCCACCGGATACGATTTTGATCCCCCTGTCCATCAGTCCTTTGCAAAGAGCCTGGGCATTGTCCACGATCTGTTTCTGGTAAGCTTTAAATTCCCCGCTTAAGGCTTCCTTAAAGCAGACTGCCTTGGCCGCGATCACGTGCATAAGGGGGCCTCCCTGGGTTCCCGGGAAGATAGCCTTATTAAACCCATATTTCTCATTGACCGCATTGGAAGAAAGGATCAGTCCTCCTCTGGGTCCTCTTAGGGTTTTGTGGGTGGTGGTGGTTACCACATCTGCCCAGGGCATGGGGCTGGGATGAACTCCTGCTGCCACAAGACCGGCAATATGGGCCATATCCACCATCAATACGGCTCCCACTTCATCTGCCACCTCCCTGAACTTCTGAAAGTCAATGGTTCTGGCATAGGCAGAGGCACCCGCGATGATCATCTTCGGCTTACTTTCCAGAGCAATCCTTCTTAACTCATCATAATCAATGAAGCCTTCCTCATTCACTCCGTAGGGCACTACATGAAAATATTTTCCGGAAAGATTGACCGGGCTTCCGTGGGTCAGATGGCCTCCATGATTTAAATTCATTCCCATAATGGTGTCCCCCGGCTCCAGAATGGCAAACTGTACAGCCATATTGGCCTGGGCACCGGAATGGGGCTGAACGTTGGCGTACTCACAGCCGAATAACTCCTTCGCCCTTTGGATAGCCAGCTCTTCCACCACGTCTACACAGTCACAGCCTCCATAATAACGTTTGCCGGGATAACCTTCTGCATACTTATTGGTCAATGGGCTTCCCATGGCTGCCATAACCGCCTTGCTTACCCAGTTTTCGGAAGCGATCAGTTCGATATGGTCATTCTGTCTCTTCTGCTCATCCACAATGGCCTGGGCAATCTCAGGATCAACCTGCTTAATTTCTTCAAAGGAATACATCTTATTTCCACCTTTCTTCTTTCTGATTATGATTAAAATTGCAACCTATTCATTTAATCAGCATTTTCTTAGAACCAAACGTTTATAGTATACCATTTTCTTCCAAAACAGGCAAGATAACGATCCCCTGCCTTTACCGCTTCCTGCTGCTATTCATCGCGCAGCTTCTGCGAGAGGAAAAAAGATCTGGATACGGGTTCCCCTTCCTGCCTCTGACCAGAGCTCTATGCGGGCATTCAGACAGGCTACAATATGCTTGACGATGGCAAGACCCAGTCCTGTTCCGCCGGTCAGCTTTGACCGGCTTTTATCCACCCGGTAGAAGCGCTCGAAGATCCTCTCCTGATGTTCCTCGGGAATACCGATTCCTGTATCCTGTACGGTAAGAACCACCCTCTCCGTCTCTTTTTTTACACTGACCAGAACGCTGCCGCCTTCATTATTGTAACGGATGGCATTGTCACAAAGATTGTATAAAAGCTCCTCCAGCATATCCTTCTCTCCCTGGATCAGAGCACTTTCTCCCTGAAACTGTATGCTCACGGAATGGCCTGCAGCATTTACTCTTAGATTCTCCACGCAGCTTTGCGCGATCTGGGCCAGATCCAGTGGCTCCATACAGAGCGTGGTTTCCATGGAATCCAGCTCCGAAAGACGGATGATATCATTGATCAGCGTCAATAATCTGGTGGCATTCCGGTTGATTTCATGAGAAAACCGACGAATATCCTCTGTGCCGGCCATCCCGTTTTCCATCAGCTGGGCATAGCCTGAGATGGCTGTTAAAGGTGTTTTCAGCTCATGGGATACGTTTGCTGTAAAATCCTGACGTATCCTGGCACTTTTTAAAATATCCTCATGCTGCTTATAGATGGTATTCATAAAGGGCCGCAGCTCCTCATAGGTTTCAATCTGTCCATAGCTGTCCAGATTTCCGGCCAGCTTTTCTATAGGAGCCACCAGCTTTCTGGTCAGAAAATAGGCAAAGATCATACACAAAAGAAAGAGGATCAGAGCCAGAAAGATAATCACCGGAATGGCACTGTAAAAAATCCCCAAAAGGTTTTCTGTCTCCCGGGATACCCTGAGGACAGAGCCATCCTGCAGCCTTATCGCATAATAAAAGGAATCCCTGTCCAGCGTATGTGAACGGCGGTTGGCATATCCCTCTTTCCGGGACAGTGCCTCCTGCACTTCCTCTCTTTCCAGATGGTTCTCCAGGTCATCCTTCAGTACCCGGCTGTCATACTCCACCTCACCATCCTCCCGGATCAGGGTAATCCTGAGTTTTTCCGGGATCAGTCCATTCAAATCTTCCTCATCCATCTGGTTGCTCACCAGATTCTGAAACAGTTGGGCAGCCGTTTTTAAATCTTCATATACCTGATTTCGAAATAAATCGTAAAAAATAGCGCTGACGGAAATCAGGGTCAGTAAAATGGCCAAGGTTGCGATTCCCACCAGCTGCGCATCAATCTTTTTTTTCATTATTCAATCATATAACCTACGTTGCGTACGGTCTTAATCATACTTCCCCTCTCTCCCAGCTTCTGTCTGAGGGTTTTGATATGCATATCCAGCGTACGGGATTCTCCTTCAAAATCGGTTCCCCACACTTTTTCCATGATGCTTTCCCTGGAAGTGACACTTCCCGCATTCTTAAGCAGGAGCTGCAGAAGCTTATATTCCTTAAAGGTCAGCTCTATCTGCTTCTCATCCACGTAAACAGCATGCTTCTCATTGTCCAGGGAAATCCCTTTTAAGGCATAGCTTCTTTCTTCTTCATTTCCTGCACATCTTCTGAGCAGAGCCTTCACCCTGCTTACCAGCTCCATCACCCCAAAGGGCTTGGTCAGATAATCATCCGCCCCCTGGTCCAATCCCTTCACCTTATCCAGCTCCGTGGTCTTTGCTGTCACCATGATCACAGGAATCCTGCGGCTTTCAGGATTTTCACGAATGGTACTGACGATACTCAGACCATCCTCATCCGGAAGCATCACATCCAGCAGAATGAGTGACGGAAGCCTCTCCTCCATAGCCAGATAAAACTCCTTGGCACAGGCAAAATCCCGGATCTGGTAGCCGCTGTTTTTTAAGGCAAAGCTCTCTATTTCCCTGATATTCTGATCATCTTCCACAATATAAATCAATGCCATTTTTTTCTCTCAGCCCAGCGCCCTAAGGAAGAGCGTATTTTTTCTTTAATTCCTTTTATAGCTGGTAATAATGTCGGTGTGCACAAAGCCCATTGGGATCATCCCGATATTTTTCTTACTTTCCTTCTTGGAAAACAGTAGAAAACCCGGTTTTCTTCGACTATATCTTAAACGATACCTGCCAAAAATAAAAGGTGGAAATAAAAATTCTGTAGAAAACTTCTAAGATATTTCTCCCGTTTCTCTGAAAATCTGCCATTCTGCCACATTTACGGCATGATCCCCAATCTTTTCCAGATATTTAGTGAGCATCATCATATCAATATACTCATCAGCATTGGTATTTTCTTCCTTTAAAGCTTCAATAATATCATTTTTTACCTTATTAAAAAGTGTATCGATAACATCATCCCCCCGGATCACTGAGCGGGAGGCCTTCAGATCATTTTTTACAAAGGCATCCACTGCCTGGGCAAAGAGCTCTCTGGTTGCCACAACCATGCCCTCCAGATGGCAGGAGTAGGAAGCTAAGGGCTGCATATCAATCCGTAAAAGAAGCTCCGCCATATCACTGACGTTGTCTCCTACCCGTTCAATATCGGAAACCATCTTCAATACGGAGGAGATGATCCGAAGATCCCCGGCTATGGGCTGCTGCTTGGTGATCAGCTTTAAACACTGTCCTTCGATCTCCCGGTTAAGGTCATTGATATTCCGATCATTTTCCCGTATTTCTTCTATGGTCTCTCTATCCTTAATTTCCAGAGCCTTGAACAGCTTTTCATAGGCCTCCTCCACCATATAGCTCATCTGTGCGATTCTTTCCAGAAGCTGCTCCAGTTCCCGTTCAAATACATTTCTTGGTGACATATTTTTCTTCCTTTCCTCTGTCGCCTGCCGCCCGGGTGTATCTGCCCTGACCGACAGCCCGTTATTCTGTTCTTTTGGATGCTGCTGTGCCTTGCTTTTCCTTTGCTGCAGGCAGACTTTAACCGAAACGGCCGGTAATATAGTCCTCTGTCTGTTTTTTCACAGGACGGGAGAAAATGGTCTCCGTGGGACCAAATTCAATAACCTCTCCATTTAAAAAGAAGGCCGTATCGTCGGAGATCCTGACCGCCTGCTGCATATTATGGGTGACGATGACCACCGTATACTTCTGCTTCAGTCCTTCCATCAGCTCCTCAATCTTTAAGGTGGAGATAGGATCCAGTGCAGATGTAGGCTCGTCCATCAACAGAATCTCCGGCTCTACTGCCAAAGCTCTGGCAATGCAGAGTCTCTGCTGCTGCCCTCCGGATAAGCCCAGGGCATTTTTCTTGAGACGGTCCTTCACCTCATCGAAAATAGCTGCACTTTTCAGACTTTTTTCCACAATTTCATCCAGTTTTTTCTTCTCTTTTATTCCATGAAGACGGGGACCATAGGCAATATTGTCATAAATGCTCATAGGAAAAGGATTGGGCTGCTGAAAGACCATGCCCACTCTTTTTCGCAGGATGCAGGTGTCTACCTCCGGCGCATAGATATCCTCTCCATCAACAGTAATTTTTCCTTCAATGCGGGCAATATCTACCAGATCATTCATCCGATTTATGCATTTTAAAAATGTAGACTTACCGCAGCCCGAGGGACCGATCAGGGCCGTAACCGCATTCTTCTGTACATGTATATTGATGTCCTTCAGCACATGGTGATCCCCGAAATGCAGCTGAAGATGTTCTACTTTAATTTTTGTCGAATCCATACTACCTCTATTTCTGTTGCAAATTTCTATTATTAACTTGTTATTTTTGCTGCCTTTTTAATGATCATTCTGGTAAATAAATTAATGAAAAATACGATGACCAGAAGAACCAGCGCGATTCCGAAGGCTACTTCGTAGTCTGCCTTGGCCATACTCAGATAGAGCTCTATGGTCAGGCTTCCCCCCGATTCAAATATTTTACTGATATAGCCTTCTGCCGTTTTCGGAAGCAGATATCCGCTTCCTGCGGTAAATAAGAGTGCTGCCGATTCCCCTACGATCCGGCCTACGGAAAGGATCAGTCCGGTTATGATCCCCGGCATGGCCGAAGGAAGAAGAATGGTGCGGATCATATACCATTTTGTTGCTCCCATCCCGGCCGCTCCCTGGCGATAGCTGTCGGGAACCGCTTTTAAGGCCTCTCTCGTATTTCCGATGATCAGGGGAAGGATCATCAGCATCAGGGTCAGACATCCCGTCAGAATGGAGTAGCCCAGCTTCAGAACGTTTCCAAAAAACAGCATACCGAAGAGTCCAAACAGAATGGAGGGGATTCCCGCCAGCGTCTGGGTGGTAAATTCCACCAGTCGGACGAATCTTCCCGGCCTGGCATATTCATTCAGATAGATGGCCGAGCCGATACCGATGGGCGAGGCAAACAGCAGGGTAATTACTACGATGTAGATGGTATTTACGATATTTCCTGCAATCCCTGTGGTTCCCTTCAGGGTACTTTTTACCCCTGTTAAAAATCCTATACTTATGCTTCCTGCTCCCTTGATAAATACATAGACCAGGATGACCGCCAACAGGGCCACTGCCAGGGCTGCACAGGTATAGATCAGCCCATAGCAGAGCATGTCCTTCTTTTTTCTTGCCTTATCTCTCATCTGACGGCCCTCCTCTTCATGGCCCGCTCCAGCAGGATATTGATTCCCATAATAAAGACGAACAGCACCAGGCCGATGGTAAACAGCACCTGACGATGCAGGTCAGAGGCATATCCCATTTCACTGACGATGGCTGTCGTCAGAAAACGCACGGAATTGAAGGGCAGGGGCAGATTTACGCTGCTTCCCGAGACCAGAGTAATGGCCATGGCCTCTCCCAAAGCCCTGCCGATTCCCAATACCACACCGGCAATGATTCCGGATCTTGCTGCCGGAAGAAGAACCTTGAAAATAGTTTCCATATGGGAGGCTCCCAGGGCCATGGAAGCACTTTTCAGCTTTGGATCCACCGCCCTTAAGGCCGTCTCACTCATATTGATCACCGTGGGAAGGATCATAATGGCCAGTACCAGTACCGCGGATAAAAGATTGGCTCCCCCGGTAAACTGATGGGTGGCAGAATCCTTAAAAAGTGCCAGCTCCAGCTTGTACATCAATGGATTTAAGATCATCACTCCCAGAAGTCCGTAGATTACAGAAGGAATTCCCGCCAGAAGCTCCACTGCCGGCTTTACGATGGCAGCAAGCCTCTTCGGAGCAACCTCTGCCAGAAAGATTCCGGTCAGAACCCCAATGGGAACCCCCAGTAAAACGGCCAGAGTGGTACCCACCATAGAGGTCAGGATGACATAGCCGATACCAAACTGAGGATCTGCAGCCGCCGGCTTCCATACCGTACCAAAAAGCAGCTCAGTAATTCCCACTTCAAACAGGGCCGGCATTCCATTGGTCACCAGATACAGGGTTATGGAAGCCACTGCAAGAATGGTGCAGGATGCACAGATGGTAAAAAGAATCTGTGCCGTCCTCTCCGAGACAGAGGCTTTTCTTTTGGTAAGGCTATTCTTGGTCTGTTTTGTCTTTTTCATCTTTACCTACGTCCTATTCTACACTGATCAGCCCTACTGCTTTTACCACTTCCTGCCCCTCTTCGGAATAGATCCAGTCAAAAAAAGCCTGTACTGCTTCCGGCTGTTCACTTATCTCTCCGGCAGTTGCCATAACGAAGGGGCGGCTTAAAAAATAAGTGCCTGCTTTGATATTTTCTTCTGTAGGCTCCACACCTTCCAGAGCAAGGGATTCTACACTGTCATTGACCACATCCAAAGACACATAGCCGATGGCTCCGGGAGTGGAAGCAACCTTTGCCATCACTGCCCCGGTAGAATCCAGTTCATTGGCATATTTACAGGCATCCTCAATTTCCAGAAGCTCCTCGAAGGCTCCTCTGGTACCGCTTCCTGCCTCTCGTCCTACTACGATGATGACACCGTCTTCACCACCCACTTCTTTCCAGTTTTTTACCTTCCCGGTATAAATATCGATAAGCTGCTGCCTGGTAAGCCCTGTAAGGGAATTTGCCGGATCTGCTACAACTGCGATTCCATCGATAGCAACAATATTCTCTACCGCACCTTTTTCTTTTTCACTGTCCTTTACATTTCTGGAAGAATTTCCGATATCCACGGTTCCTGCCAGCACAGCCTCAATTCCCGCAGAGGAACCGGTAAATTCTGCACTTACCATCACCCCCGGATATTTTTCCATAAAACATTCTGCTGCTGCATTAGCCAGCTTCTCCATGGAGGTGGATCCGGCCATGGTAATGCTTCCGGTGAGCTCACTGCCTCCTGCAGCTTCTGCTTCCTCCTGATTTTTACCATCTGCAGCCTGTCCGCTCTCTGTTTTTGCACTGCCACAACCTGTTAATGTGATGGCCGTCAGACTGAAGGCCAATAAAAGTCCTGTTAATTTGTTCAGATTTTTTTTCATCATAAAAAAACCTCCTGTACTATTGTATGCTTACGAAAAGTAAGATAGCACAGGAGATTTTTGGTTGAAATCAGATAAACGTAATTCTTTGGTAAAGCTTCCTAGAAATAAATTTTACAAATGTAAAATCGATATGACTTTGTCCTTCTTAATGGATAACAATTCAGTCTTTGACTGTTTCCCTAATAGATCATATGCAGTTTACTTTCGCATACGGAAAGGTGGATGGCCCTGGCCCTGGCCTCCACTTCTCCATCCGTATGTACCCACAGGGGGAGCTCCGTCTTCAGCAGGGCTTCTCTGGCCCGATAGCTTTCCACTCCTCTGTGCCCCAGATGCCTTCCTTTAAAGGCTGTAGGAAGTACTCTCAATATTCTGGGCTTGGAAATTCCTGCTGCAAGGCAGAAGTCCAGCATTCCATCATCAGCTATGGCAGCCGGGCAGAACATAAACCCTCCACCTTCATAGCGATGGATCATTCCCACCATAAAGATCAGCCCTTTCACCGGAATCGGTTCCTTTCCATCCAACGACAGACTGCCATTGACAAACCTGGCCTGAATCAGCCCCTTAAGGGCTATTCCCAGATAACTAAGCTTTCCCAGGCCGATTTTGTTCAGCTTTTCTTTCAGCCCGGAGCCAAGCAGTTCTGCACAAACGGCTGCATCGTATCCCATTCCGCAGCCCACCACGAATCTCCGGTCGGGAAGGCTGATCTCTCTGCCCTCTGCAAAAACTTCCTTATATTTAAGGAGTCCAACATCCATATAGCAATCATGTTTTTTTTGAAGAATATCCTCCAGTGCCTCCTCCGGCTTTCTGGATATCCCCAGATCCCTTGCCAGATCATTGCTGGACCCGGTGGGAATATAGCTTAAGGTTATGGCATGAAAATCTGTAATTCCCTGAACTGCCTCATTTACCGTTCCGTCACCGCCCAGGATGATCACATGCAGATTTATCCTGTGGTGGCTTTGTTTCATCTTCTCTTCCAGTCGCTTGACCAGTTCTCCGGCATGGCCTGCTCTTTTGGTAAAAAATACATGATAGGGAATATTTCGTTTTTTGAGTACAGCCTCTACCCTTTTCCAGTAGATCCCTCCCCGGCCTGAGCGGGAAACGGGATTTACAATAAAATTGTACATCTATTCTCTCATTCTTTCGTCTAATTGAATTTGAAAAACCGCCTGCAAAGCTTGTAGGTTTCTACCGAGATCCGGCGGCCTCCCCTGCCCGGAAGATTCATGCAGCTTCCCAGAAGTCCGTAACGCAGGCGGAAGAAAACTTTGGCATCCCGCTTTTTCAGGTACTCCCACAGCTGCCTTTTTTTCTCCAGACTCTCCTGGGTATTGGCACGGATCAGGATGATGGAGGAAATAGTGGTGATGATATCCAGATAGTTGAGCATATAGGACCTGCACTTTCGATTACCGGCAAGCAGCCCCTTATTCTCACAGAGGTATTCCATCATCAGCCTGTTTACCGTTAACTGCTGATCCACCCTGCTGATCATCACCTTCTCATTTACGGACTGATCCTCCCTGCCTATGTAATAGCGATAGAAATTAACGTCCATATAGTACATCTTCTTTACATACGGAAGTGGTTGGAAAACGAACAGATTATCTACATAAAAGGTATGCTCGGGAAGCTTCAGACCACATTCTCTGAGCAGTTCAGTCCTATAGATCACTGAATGCATCAGAATATACTGGCCGGTTCTGAAATGGCCCACATCCTTCCACTCAAATACCCTGTCCTGGGGAAGGGCATGTTTATAGCGCATAACCTTACAGTGTTTTGCTCCTTCCTTTTCGTAGACGAAATTGCTGATCATCATATCGATCATCTGGCCGGAGCGGATCAGCTCTCCCAGCTTTTCCAAAAGGGCATCGTAAGCCTCTTCCTTTACCCAATCATCACTGTCCACTACCTTGAAAAAAAGACCCGTTGCATGCTCCAGACCCGTATTTACCGCAGAGCCGTGTCCTCCGTTTTCCTTATGCACCACCCGGATAATGGACGGGTATTTATGGGCAAACTCGTCTGCAATTCTGCCCGTATCGTCGGTGGAACCGTCATTGACGATGATGATCTCCACATCCTCCCCGCCTTTTAAAAGGGCCTCTATACATTTTCGCATATAGTTCTGGGAATTGTAGCAGGGAACTGCTATTGATAATACTTTCATCTTTTCCTCTTTCCTGCTGCTTTAGCAGCCTTTGAATCACAGAAATTTGTGCTATTGCACAAATTTTCAGAGGAAAGAATTTATTCTTTCCTCGTGTCTCTTTCCTGCTGCCTTGGCAGCCTTTTATCTTTATGTTCTTTCTTGATGATCTACCTGTATCCCCCGTGGGATATTCAGGTATTGGGCATAGGGGGCGAAGGCTGAGGGCAGGGGATATTTCTCTCCGGCTTCCTGGGCTCCCACGAAAATCCACTCCTCCTGACCCGGCTGACCGCTCTTTGGAGCCAGCTCATCCACCCGAATCACATAGGCTGTCATCTGCCATTCCTTATGGGTGAAAATATGTCTGGCCGGAGGAAGTTTCTCTATCCTTATGGGAATCAGACCCATAGCCTCCAGATAGGCTAGTACACGCTTTCTCGTCTGATGCCCCTCCAGGCTGGGGAACTCATACATTCCTGCCAGCAGGCCGGTATCAGGCCGCTTATGCAGGGCCGACTTATTTTCATCCTGAATGATCAGTACCGTCTTCTTTTCAATGGTTCTTGCCGCTTTTGCACTCTTTTTCGGAAATTTCTCCTCCCGCCCGGCTTTATGGGCAAGGCAGAAGCTTTCCCAGGGACAAAGCTCACATTTTGGCGTCCCCTTCGGAATACATACAGTGGCGCCCAACTCCATCAATGCCTGATTAAAATCACCGGTCCGCTCATCCGGCATGGCCTCCCGAAGCTTATGTTCGACTTTCTGCCGGGTCTCCGGCTTGGAGATATCCTCCTCATCCATGGTCAGACGGCTGAGTACCCGGAGTACATTTCCATCCACTGCCGGCACTCTTTCCCCAAAGGCAATGGATGCAATGGCACCTGCCGTATAGCTGCCGACCCCGGGAAGCTTAAGCAGTTCATCGTAGGTGTGGGGCATCCTTCCTCCATACTCCTCCATTACCAGTAAAGCCGCCTTCTTCAGATTTCTGGCCCGGTTATAGTAACCCAGCCCTTCCCAGAGCTTTAACAGTCTCTCTTCTTCCACTTGGCTTAAAGCTTCCACATTCGGCAGTGCAGTGATAAACCGCTCAAAATAGGGCTTCACTGCCTCCACCCTGGTCTGCTGCAGCATGATCTCCGACAGCCACACCCGGTATGCCTCCGGCTCCCTGCGCCAGGGCAGATCCCTGTGTCCCTTATCGTACCAGCTAAGCAGCGGCTCTCCTATCCGATGATACAACTCATCATAATATAAGTACACCGGCACCGGCTGATGGATGACCATTTCTTCCGGCTTTACTCTGGTATCCCGGGCGATCACCTGAACACCGGCTGCCCTGGCTTTTCTCAGGCTGTCTCCAAAGGCCGGCTGGGTCAGGTCGTTAGGGATCAGATAATCTACCCCCTCCATCTGAATAACAAAAAGAACATAACATTCATAGCCTTCTTTTTTTGCCCGGATCAACTCCTCCACATGCTTTACGGCCCTCTCAGAGGGTGCATCGGGAAAAGCAGTCATATTATTGTTTTCCAGCGTTACTCCCTTTACCTCAATCAAAGCCTTCCCGGATTTCCTGGTCACCAGAAAATCAAAGCGGGACTCTCCATAGGTATATTCCGGACGTACCTCTTTTACATCGGAAAAAAGTCCGCCACCCTGCAGCCATTCTCTGACTGCCGCATTGGGAGCCTGGGAATCCATATTGATGATCCTTCCTGCCTTGTTTACGGCCACCAGATCGTACCGGGTCTTTCGCGCTTTTCCCGCCTCATCCGAAAGATAGACGGTCACGCCCGGCTGCAAAAGCTCCTTACAGCGTCCTGTATTCTTAACGTGGACGGTTTCTTCCCTGCCCTCCACCAGCACCCTGGCAATGAATCGGTTGGGACGGGCCTGAAAGACTGCCTCCACGATTTTGTCATAGTTCATGTTTCCTTATCTTCCTTTCAGCATGCGCAGGCTGTACCTGAAGTGTTCAGCTAACTGCTCTCTGCTTCCATCACTAACGCTTTTGCTTCTGTCACCCCAGTCTGGTGCACTCATATTTTTCCAGAGTCAGGATGCTGTTTTCCAGATCCTGATACCGTTTATCCAGCTCACCCTCCGGAATATCCAGGTCCAGAACGATGGCCATGGTATTGATCATTTCATGGGTGATCCTGTGCTCCAGCCCTCTTAAGATATTCAGCCGTTCCCGATAGGTATCTGCCTCCAGAAACTGCTCCAGTAACGGATCCAGAACGGGTTCTTCTTCATTTGTGACATTTTTGTTATTTTCTGGCTGTGTTATGGGTTCCACATCCTCCATAGGCAGGATCTCCCGCTGCTCCCAATCCATACTGACCAGCTGATCCGCCGGTTCAAAGCGGTATTTCTGCTCTGCCTGGGGATAACGTTTTTTATCCAGAACCTCCGTAAACATGGCAAGAGAACGCACATAGATCGGATAGTCCCCGTACAGTGCCTGGTAAACGACCATTTCCTCTTCCGTCTCCGAATCCCTCGCCAGGGTAATGATCTTATATAAATTTCCTTTAAAATGGCGATAGATCTCATTGCTCTGAGGTCTTCTTATTTCTTTCTTTTCCATAGATTCTCCTTATGGGAGCCGGGCTTTGCTGTCCGAATGCTCCTTACCACCCTATATACTTCGTTATACCACTTGCGTTTGCTGCCGGGTAACCTTCCTCCCCCCCCCGCAGGCTTCAGGCCTGAATATTTTTACAGTCCTATCAGCCCTCCTGCCACAGTGACCAGAAAGGCGCAGATCCAGGCGATGACACATTGCATCACGACGATGCCCAGTGCCCATTTTCCGCCCAGCTCTCTTTTAATAGAAGAAACTGCTGCCACACAGGGTGTATACAAAAGACAAAATACGAGAAGGGAAGCTGCCGAAAGAGGGCTGATCACACTCATCAGTCCTTCTGTATTTCCCAAAAGTACGGTCAGGGTAGAGACCACACTCTCTTTGGCCATGAAGCCGGAGATCAATGCTGTGGATATTCTCCAGTCACCGAAGCCCAGGGGCGCGAAAACAGGGGCAATCCCTCCTGCCAGTACGGCCAGAATGCTTTCCCGGGAATCGGATACCATATTCATTTGCGGATCAAAGGTCTGTAAAAACCAGATCACAATGGTAGCCAGAAAAATCACCGTAAAGGCTCTCTGCAAAAAGTCCTTGGCCTTCTCCCACAAAAGCTGAGCCACATTTTTGGCTCCCGGCATACGGTAATTGGGAAGCTCCAGCACAAAGGGTACGGCCTCCCCTTTAAACAGAGTGTTTTTTAACAGTAATGCAGTCAGTATACCTACTACAATTCCTACAAAATACAACCCAACCATGATCATCCCACTGTACTCAGGGAAAAAAGCTGCCGTAAAAAATCCGTAAATGGGCAGCTTGGCCGTACAGCTCATGAAAGGGGTCATCATAATGGTCATCTTCCGGTCTCTTTCTGCCGGAAGGGTACGGCTGGCCATTACTCCAGGCACGGTACAGCCAAAACCGATCAGCATGGGGACGATGCTTCTTCCTGACAGGCCAATCTTGCGTAAGAGCTTATCCATGACGAAGGCCACCCTTGCCATGTATCCGGTATCCTCTAATAGAGAAAGGAAGAAGAACAGGGTTACAATGATCGGCAGGAAACTGACCACACTTCCTACTCCACTGAAAATTCCATCGATCACCAGGGAGTGCAGAACAGGATTGATCCCCCAGTCTGTCATTGCCTGATCAGCCAGAGCTGTAAGCCCTTCAATGCCGGTCTCCAATAACCCCTGCAGCCAGGCTCCGATGACATTGAAGGAAAGATAAAATACCAGGGACATGATCAGGGCAAAGGCAGGCAGCGCCGTGAATTTTCCGGTAAGGATCCGGTCTGCCCTGCGGCTTCTCTCCCTCTCCCTGCTCTCTTTAGGCTTCACCAGGCATTCCTCCACCAGCCTTCCGATAAAGGCAAAACGCATATCGGCTATGGCCGCCGCCCGGTCCAGTCCACGCTCCTCCTCCATCTGGCAGATGATATGCTCCAGCATCTCCTTCTCATTCTGGCTCAGCTTCATTGCTTCCAGTACCCGGCCATCACCTTCCACCAGTTTGGTAGCCGCAAAACGAATAGGAATACCTGCCTGACCGGCATGATCCTCAATCAGATGCATGATCCCGTGGAGACAGCGATGAACCGCTCCATGATGATCTTTTTCGTCGCAAAAATCCATCCTTCCGGGACGTTCCTGGTATCTTGCCACGTGGAGAGCATGATCGATCAGCTCATCCACTCCCTGATTCTTTGCTGCAGAGATGGGAATTACAGGAATTCCCAGCATATCCTCCATCTCATTAATATGTACAGAACCACCGTTTCCGGTAAGCTCATCCATCATATTCAGTGCCAGCACCATGGGAATATCCAGTTCCATCAGCTGCATGGTCAGATAGAGATTTCTTTCCAGATTGGTGGAATCCACAATATTAATGATCCCTGTAGGCTTTTCCTCCAAAATAAACTGCCGGGACACGATCTCCTCACTGGAATAAGGAGAAAGAGAATAGATTCCCGGCAGATCGGTCACCAGTGTGCCTGCATCCCCCCGGATATGCCCGCTTTTTTGATCCACCGTAACTCCCGGGAAATTACCCACATGCTGGTTGGCTCCGGTGAGCTGGTTGAACAGGGTAGTCTTTCCGCAGTTCTGATTTCCTGCCAGGGCAAAGGTCAGCTGTGTACCCTTAGGCAGGGGATTTTCATCTGCCTTACAATGATATTTTCCCCCTTCACCCAGACCGGGATGCTCCTTTTTCCCTTTACTGCCTTCCTCTTTATTGACACTCTTTCCACCGGTCTCACCACCGGCTTTTTTTCCGTCCACACTTTCCTTGCTGTCTTCTTCCAACAGCTCCACCTGAATCCTGGCTGCATCCTCCAGCCTGAGGGTAAGCTCATAGCCCTGGATCAGAAGCTCCATAGGGTCTCCCATAGGTGCAAATTTTACCAGTGTAACTTTTGCAGAAGGAATCACTCCCATATCCAGAAAATGCTGACGAAGAGCTCCCTCTCCTCCTACCGTTTTTATAACCGCCGACTGGCCCGGTTTCAATTCCCTTAAGGTCATACTAAGGTCACCACCTTATCCTGCTGTATCCTTCCAGCCAATCCGGCAAAATGCTTTGGCTGATACAAAAATTTGTTTTACAGTAAGTATAAAATATTTTTCTCCTAAAGTCACTTCTTTCTTTACTTTTGTAACTATTCAGAATTCCCGGACTTGTCGTGAATCCTTCCTATTTTTTCATCTTGGAACTGGTCAGAAGGCTGGCGATATAACCAAAGATCAAGGCTGCGCTGCAGCCCACAGCCCCGGCCTTGAAGCCTCCCTGAAAAAGTCCCAGAAAGCCCTCTTTGTCTACTGCTTCCTTCACACCCTTCATCAGCACATTGCCAAAACCCAGCAGGGGCACGCTGGCACCGGCACCGGCAAACTCCACGAAGGGTTCATAAAGTCCCACTGCACTTAAAACAGCTCCGCTTACTACCAGAAGTACCATGATCCGCCCAGGCAGCAGCTTCGTCTTTTCCATCAGGATCTGTACCAGAGCACAGATAATCCCACCCACCAGAAAGGCCTTCACATAATCCATAATTTTTCCTCCAAAAAAATAGTAGATATTTCTATCTACTATCTCCAAAGAAAAAATAATTATTCCTGCTCCGGGCTTTTGTGGCTGATTTCTTTGATTTGGGGACTCTTTGGACTGGTATTCTTTACTCCGGGGCATCAGGAAGCTTTTTTTGCCTATATGCCCACACCCATTAATTCCTTCCACCTGAGTCTATGCTTTTCTGTCTACATTCTTCTCCATCATTCTTTCGCCTGAGTCTATGCTTCTTCGCTGGCCGTCGCCTTCACCTGCATGCTTCTTCGCCACTCTTCTTTGGCGGCCAGGGAAGCTGGGCCAGAATGATTGCTAAAAATACCAGGATGCAGCCTACAAGCTGCCTTCCTGTCAGTGTCTCTTTCAAAATGACCCAGCCTGCCAGAACCGAGATCACCGATTCCAGGCTGAGGATCATGGACGCCACTGTAGGCTGTACTCTGGCCTGTCCCAGAATCTGCAGGGTGTAAGCCACTCCACAGGAAAAGATCCCGGCATAGAGAATGGGGGCAGCCCCGGCCACAAGTCCGGACCAGGTTGGTTTTTCCAGGATAAAAGCCGCCAGGGTACACAAGATCCCACTAACATAAAACTGGATACAGGAAAGCTTCACCCCATCCACCTTAGGCGCAAAATGATCGATAATCAAAATATGAAAAGAAAAGCTGATGGCACAAAGGAAAACCAGCATATCTCCCTGATTGATCCGAAAGCTTTCCGTGATACACAATAAATAGAATCCTACTATTGCCAACAGGGCCCCCGCCCAGACTAAAAGTCCGGCTTTTTTTCCTAAAAAAATCCCCAAGATAGGAACGATGACGATGTAAAGAGCCGTGATAAAACCGGCCTTTCCCACCGTGGTATATTGAATTCCGTACTGCTGCAGGCAGGAGGATATACAAATAGCCAGACCGCAGCAGATGCCCCCCGTCAGTGTCATCTTCCTCAATGCTCCTGCTTCCTTAGGATCCTCTGCCTTTTTTTCCTGTCCTGTTTTTTTTCGATAATAAATAAAAGGGAGGAGCACTGTTCCTCCCAGTAAAAAACGGCTGCCATTAAAGGTCATGGGCCCCACATAGTCCATCCCTACACTCTGTGCCACGAAGGCCACACCCCAGATAAAGGCCGCCAGAAAAAGCAGAATACTGCTTTTAAAATCTCTGTTTTTCATCTTTTGTCTATCTTCCTGTCCTAAACCAATGCAATAAGCTGATATACTGATATACTTATCGCAATAATTCACTTGCAATCTCTTCTACGATTTCCCGGATTTCCTTGCCTTCACAGTTAATGGTTATTTCTGCATAATGCTGATACAGGGGAATTCTCTCTTCATACAGGCTTTCCAGCGTCTGTCCTTCCTTCAGGGCCACGCCCCGCTCATTCAGATCACCCAGCCTCGTTTTAAGGGTAGAAAGTGTAAGCTTAAGATATATAACAGCAGCTATCTGTGAAAAATGCTCCATAGCTTCTCTACCATATATTACACTTCCTCCCGTAGCAATAACGGAGGGCAGCTTCGGCGTAAGAGCTGCATTAATCCGATTCTCTGTTTCCAGAAAGCCATCCAGTCCCTGCTCGGTGATCAGCTGATGCAAAAGCTTTCCCTCCTGCTGCTGGATCACCAGATCGGAGTCCACAAAATCAAGTCCCAGCCGCTTGGCAAGAACCACACCCACGGTACTCTTTCCTGCACCAGGCATACCGATCAAAACAATATTCTTTTCCATCTTAATCCCCATGCATATCGCAGGCTTTACTTGCAATACTGCTTAAATAAGTGAAAATCTCTGATTTTTCAGAATAATCTCCATGCATATCGCAAGCTTTGCCTGCAATACTGCTTAAATAAGTGAAAATCTCTGATTTTTCGCCCTAATCTTCCAGATAAGCGATCACTTCCACTTCACAGAGCACTGCCTTGGGAAGCTCCTTTACCGCCACACAGCTTCTGGCCGGTTTTTCGGTAAAATACTGCTCGTATACCTGATTGAAAGCGGCAAAATCTGCCATATCTGCCAAAAAGCAGGTAGTTTTTACCACATGTGCATAATCTGTTCCTGCCTCTTCTAAAATAGCACCGATATTTAACATCACCTGCTTTGCCTGTGCCTCAATTCCTTCTGCCTCAATCTGTCCATTTTCCGGATTAATGGGAATCTGTCCGGAAGTAAACAGAAATTTATCCACCCGGACAGCCTGGGAATAGTGCCCAATAGCTGCCGGTGCCTTATCGGTTGCAATCTTTTTCATACTCATCTTCTTTTCTCTTCCTTTCCTCTGCATTACGGCTGTCCACCTGGATATCTGACGGGGCTATTCTTCAAAGACAACTGTGACATAAAAGCCACGGTCATTTTCCACGATTCCGGTCACCCTTCCTTCTCTTGCCAGAAGCCGCTCCCGGAAAGGGACATTACCGGACATGGCAAGGGAAGGATCAATGGTATAATAGTAGTTACTGGGCAGAAGCCCCTCGGTTATGGTCACCTGCTGCCCCTCCTGTAAAAGTCCCTGTCTCTCCATTTTAAACTCCATGGTTCTCATCGGCCCTCACCTTCACTCCTGCTTCATGGTTGTCCTGTTGTCTTCTTTCCAAATCCTATGGTTTTCACAGGGTTTATCATACATCCGGAGAAACGCTGACCAAATCATCGTTTCCCTGATACTCATATAAAGATAACCTCATTTCACCAGGTTTCAGTATAACAGTGAAAAAAGTTTTTTTCAAGAGATGGCTTCGATCACTACCCCATGGGCAATTCCCGGAACCGTCTGTCCTTCATTAAAGCTGACCTTGCTTAAAAGTGCTCCTGTGGGAAGAAAGAGAATCCTCTTCCAGTTTCCTTCTTCCAGCTGCTTTAGCAGATAGGCTGACAGTACCGTGGCTGCACAGCCGCAGCCGCTTCCTCCGGCATGGGTATCCTGGGTATTCTGATCAAACATCTCGATTCCGCAGTCCATATGTCGGTCGGAGATATCAATCCCCTTTTGACTCAATAAGTCAAACAATGCCTGCTGTCCCACATATCCCAGATCTCCGGTGACAATCTTGTCATAATCCTCCGGTTTTCGCTTAAAATCCTGAAAATGGCGGCAAATGGTGTCACAGGCTGCCGGAGCCATACAGGCCCCCATATTCATGGAATCCTTCAGCCCATAGTCAACGATCTTTCCCGGAGTAACCCCTGCAATCTGTGCCCGGTCCTTCTGTTCCGGCTGATCAGACAATAAAAAAGCACCACCACCGGTTACTGTCCAGGATGCTGACAGTGGTCTTTGATTTCCATATTCCAAAGGATAGCGGAATTCCTTTTCTGCACTGGCAAAATGGCTGGAGGTGACACACATGACTTTATCTGCCAGCCCCGCCGCAATGGTGATAGAGCCTAGAGTAATGGAGAGCCCGCTGGTAGAACAGGCTCCGTACAGACCGAATAGAGGTGTTTCATACTGAGCCAGTCCAAAGCTGGAAGCAATAGATTGACCAAGTAAGTCACCCGCGAACAGATAGCGGATATCCTCTATTTTTACTCCGCTCTTATCCAGACAAAGCTGTACAGCCTCTTTCTGCAGGGTACTCTCTGCCTCTTCCCAGGTCTTTGCCCCGAACATATCCTCCTGCCCTACCTGGTCAAAAAGCTGGCCCAGAGGCCCTTCTCCCTCTTTTTTTCCCACAATGGATGCGCTGCAGGCGATCCTTACGGGAGTCCCGAATTCCATACTCCCCTTTCCCAGCATACGATTCTTTATATCCCTCATTTTCTTCTCCTTCTGCTGCTTAGACAGCCTTTAAATTACAGAATCCTGCTGTACAATATCCTCTCAGCTTAAAGCTGTGAAGAAAATGATGCAGCTCCTGATTCTTTTGCTATCAGTATGGCAGGATATAAAAGAAATATGCGGCTCAATCAATTGTGAAGTAAACAGCAAATAAAAAAGAGGTATGGAAAAATCACCTTTTTTGTTCCTTCTTAACCTGAATACACATTTTTTGTTGCAATGATATTTATCCCGGTGTCCGCAACATTTTCCAGAATGATATCACCCATATATATCGGTGCTTCCACTTCCACTTCTTTTAATGCGGTTACACAGGAAAAGATTTTATCCT
The DNA here is from genome assembly GCA_017439665.1 of Lachnospiraceae bacterium. Classification (GTDB taxonomy): domain Bacteria; phylum Bacillota; class Clostridia; order Lachnospirales; family Lachnospiraceae; genus SFDP01. The sequence continues at coordinate 48,653 of JAFSIS010000024.1, read as the reverse complement.
TTGGAATATCCTTAGACGTTTTCACCGGAACCGTCTTTTCTTTGGAGCCTTTGACCCTTACGGTAGAGGTAACGATTCTGGTGGGATCGGTTACTTCCTTTCTTCCATAAATCTCTCCCCGTTTACAGGTATTTCCGGTAACCTTGAGAACTTCCTTTCCCTCCATCTCCACCACCAGGGGGCAGCCAAGGGGACAGTTGATGCAGATTAAATTGATTTCCCTCATATACACCACTTTTCTGCTGTTTTAACAGCCTTTTTGCCGATCAAATTCTGTACCTCTTTTTCAGAAAACCTGTCTTTTTTGATCCATTTTCTGATTCCTTACTTTTCTTCGATCCTCAGGATGATCTGCGACAGCCTGGGAAATTCTTCCAGCTTCTCCTTCGTCAGCTCCACCTCTTCCATCTCTCCTGGAGCCAGGATCAGCTTCTTCTTCCTGAATACTTCTTCCTCATCAAAATAAACGGTGATAAAGGCATTCTTATAGACACTGCCTACCCGGAAACGAACCTTCAGTTCCTCCTCCATCCGTCCAATGTTGATTACGGCCGGTACCGTATAACGGATTCCCTCTCCTGCTACCAGCCGGATATTCTCTTTTTCTTCCGGAAATATCTCCGCTAACTTTCCTTCATCCTCTTTCCTGAGAACATGGAGGGCTGCACATTTTCCTGCCAAGGCTGCTTCTTCAGATACAAAATCCACCAGGTCATGGACATGGAGCACATTGCCGCAGGCAAATACCCCCGGAATACTGGTTTCCAGACTCTCATTCACCCTTGGCCCCGAGGTAACAGAATCCATCTCTACCCCCATAGAAACTGAAAGCTCATTTTCCGGAATCAGCCCTACGGATAAAAGAAGGGTATCACAGGAATATTCCTCTTCTGTCCCCAGCACAGGCTTTCCTTTTTCATCTACCCTGGCCAGGGTAACCGATTCCAGCCTCTTTTTCCCCTTAATATCTACTACCGTATGGCTTAATTTCAGGGGAATTCCAAAATCATCCAGGCACTGAACGATATTTCTCTTTAAACCTCCTGAGTAGGGCATCAGCTCTGCCACCACCTTCACTTTTGCCCCTTCCAGAGTCATTCTTCTGGCCATGATCAATCCAATATCCCCGCTGCCCAGGATGACTACCTCTCTGCCCGGCAGATATCCTTCCCGGTTTACCAGTCTCTGGGCAGTTCCCGCCGAAAAAATACCGGCCGGGCGAAAACCCGGAATATTCAGGGCTCCCCTGCTCCTCTCCCGGCATCCCATGGCCAGAACCACCGCCTTTGCCTGAATCTGAAACAGTCCCTCTTCCCTGTTCATCACCGTTACCAGCTTATCCCGGCTGATCTCCATCACCATGGTATTCAGCTGATATTCAATATTCAGAGCCTTCACCTGCCTGATATAGCGGTCTGCATATTCCGGTCCGGTCAGTTCCTCCTGAAAGATATGTAGCCCGAATCCATTATGGATGCACTGGTTCAAAATCCCGCCCAGCTCCTGGTCCCTTTCCAGGATCAATATGCTCTCTATTCCCGCTTTTTTCGCGGATATTGCTGCTGCCAGACCGGCCGGACCGCCTCCGATAATCACTATGTCATAAGCCTTCATTCCTTATCCTCCAGGGTATCTTTATTGGTGCCCAGAATCAGCTCCGATCCTGCTCCCATCTTGGTCACTTCAGGCTTGTGGATATCCAGCCTTTCGGCAAGTATTTCCATGGTCCTGGGAGAACAGAAGCCGGACTGGCACCGCCCCATTCCTGCCCTGGTCCTTCGCTTCACCCCATCCAGTGAACGTGCCCCCAGGGGTCTGGTTATGGCATCCACAATTTCTCCTTCTGTCACCATTTCACAACGGCAGACGATGGTTCCATAAGCAGGATTTTCCCGGATCAGACGGTTTCTCTCCTCCAAAGATAAATCCTTCGGATTCAGCATTCCCGTCCGGGTGAAAATAAAGCTTTCTTTCTCCTTTAGCTGCATTTTTTCTTTTAACAGCTGTGCCACCATTTCCCCAATGGCTGGACAGCTGCTCAAGCCCGGGGATTGGATTCCGGCACAGTCGATAAATCCCCTGGCATCCTCTGCCTCTTCAATGATAAATTCTCTTCCTTCCTCATGGGCTCTTAAGCCGGCAAAGGAGGTAATGATCTGCTTTACGGGAATATTCTTTACGCTTTTTGCTGTTTTTTTCAAAACCTCCTCAAGTCCCTCCCTGGTGGTGTTGGTTCCTTCCTTATCCGAAATATCTGTGGCTGTGGGCCCCATCAGCAGATTGCCATGAATGGTGGGCGTCACCAGCACTCCCTTGCCAAAGCGTCCGGGAAGGGAAAAAATGGTTCGGCTGACCAGCTTGCCTGCTGCCTTGTCCAAAAGACAGTACTCTCCCTTTCGCGGTGTGATTCTTAATGTCCGGGTGCTGACCATATTGTGGAGCCGGTCAGCGTGTACCCCTGCCGCATTGACCACATATTTCGCCTTAAAAGTCCGGCTCTTTGTTTTTATGGCAAACCCCTCTTCCAGCTTCTCAATATTCTCCACTTCAGTATCGAAATAAAACTCAACTCCGTTGGCATGGGCATTTTCCGCAAAAGCAATGTTCATCTGAAAGGGACATACAATCCCTCCTGTGGGTGCATGAAGGGCCGCCGAGACCTCATCGGACAGATTTTCTTCCAGCTTTAGCACCTCATCCCGCTCCAGTATTTTTAATTCTTTGACGCCGTTAGCTATTCCCCTCTCATACAGCGTCTCCAGCTTCGGTCTGTCCTCCTCATTCAGGCAGAGCACCAGGGAGCCGTTACGTTTAAAGGGAAAATCCAAATCCCGGGAGAGTTTATCCATCATCTCGTTTCCCCGAACGTTCAGCTTTGCCATCAGGGAGCCCTCAGGTGCATCAAAGCCTGCATGAATGATGGCGGAATTGGCCTTTGAGGTACCACAGCAAACATCCTCTTCTTTTTCCAGTACCCCAATCCTCACCTGATACCGGGACAGCTCTCTGGCAATGGCCGTACCGCATACTCCGGCACCGATAATGATCACATCATAGTCAAACATGCTCTCCTCCCTTTAGTCCTCTTCCTTCGCCCAGTCATAGGCATATTTTACTGCCTTTTTCCAGCCTTTTATCCGTTTTTCCCTGATTTCCTGTGTGATGGCAGGGGTAAAGGTTCTGTCCATATTCCAATTTTGGATCACCTCTTCCTTACTGGTCCAGTAGCCCACTGCCAGTCCTGCCAGATAGGCAGCTCCCATAGCAGTAGTCTCTACACAGGCAGGGCGGTTTACCGGGGCATTGATAATATCCGCCTGGGTCTGCATCAGAAAATCGTTGGCACTGGCTCCCCCATCTACCTTCAGGGCAGTCAGCTCTATGCCGGAATCTGCCTTCATGGCCTCCAATACATCGTTTACCTGATAGGCCAGAGATTCCAGGGTGGCACGGATAATATGATATTTATTTACCCCTCTGGTTATCCCCACGATGGTTCCCCGTGCATACTGATCCCAGTAGGGTGCCCCCAGGCCTGTAAATGCCGGAACCACGTAGCAGCCGTTGGTATCCTTCACTTTTTTGGCCATATATTCAGAATCCACAGCGGAATCGATCATCTTCATTTCGTCTCTCAGCCACTGGATAGCCGCACCGGCCACGAAGATGGAGCCTTCCAGAGCATAATTCACCTTGCCCTCCAGTCCCCAGGCGATGGTGGTCACCAGACCGTTTCTGGAAAAGACCGGTTTTTCTCCCATGTTCATCAGTAAAAAACAGCCCGTCCCATAGGTATTCTTCGCTTCTCCGGCTGTAAAACAGGTTTGACCGAACAGAGCGGCCTGCTGGTCCCCCGCTGCCCCTGCAATGGGAATGCTTCCCCCTAAAAAGGAGGGGTCACTTTCTCCGTAGATACAACTGGAGGGCTTCACTTCCGGGAGCATGGAGGCGGGAATATCCAGCTCTTTCAGGATTTCCTCATCCCAGGTTAAGGTATTGATGTTAAACAGCATAGTCCGGGATGCGTTGGAGTAGTCCGTAACATGGACCTTTCCCCTGGTCAATTTCCAGATCAGCCAGGTTTCCACCGTTCCGAAGAGAAGCTCTCCCCTTTCGGCCTTTTCTCTTGCTCCCTCAACATTTTCCAGGATCCACTTGATCTTTGTAGCAGAAAAATAGGCATCAATAACTAAGCCCGTTTTTTCCCTGAACTTCTCAGTCAGGCCCTTTTCCTTCAATCGGTCACAGTATTCCGCCGTCCTTCTGCACTGCCATACGATAGCATGATAAACCGGTACTCCCGTATGCCTGTCCCAGACAATGGCCGTTTCCCGCTGATTGGTGATTCCGATGGCAGCAATCTCTTCTGCTCTGGCCCCGATGATATTCATAGCCTCTACTGCCACCCCGATCTGGCTGGCCCAGATCTCATCTGCATCATGTTCCACCCAGCCGGGTTTCGGGAAATACTGGGTAAATTCCCGCTGTGCCACACTGCACATCTCTCCCCTTTCATTAAACAGAATACAGCGGTTACTGGTGGTTCCTGCATCCAATGCCATAATGTACTTTGCCATAGCTTTTCCTCCCTGTAAGATAAAAAAAGAGCGCACAATCAACTCTTCGTCGTTGTTATTCGCTCTCCTTTGCTTTAGGCAGTGGCAGCTTCAGGGCCTGCAGCTCCTGCTTCTGCTCCGCCGTTATCCGATAACTCTCCCTTGCTTTTTGAATGGTTTTATTATGTACCCAGGTGTTCAGACATCTTTCTTTCAAATAAGGCAATACCGTTTCATACTGCTTTGCGAGGGCAGTTGCAAAAAACCAGGCCTGCATCATCCGTACATAGTATTCCTCTGAATCCACCGCTGCCGCCATGGCCAAAATATTTTCACAGAAATTTTCTTCCAGATAGCTGTCCATCAGTACCTTGATCCCGTACCGGCAGGTGTAGGTATGACTGCTTTTTATCCATTCCCCGGCCTTTTTCAGTGTTCTCTCAGGATACTTCTTAAGCACCTTGGGAACCGTCCCGTCACAGGTCGCCCAGTTGTCCACAAAGGGGAGAAATGCCTCCAGTCTGCAGATACACTGATCATAATCCTTTATGGTTTCCAGTAAAAATCCGTGAAGATTATTTTCTTCATAATAACTGTGGGGCAGGCTGTCCAAAAACTCCTCTGCCTGCTTATGATCCCTGGTCAAAGCTTTTGCATATTTACGAAGAAGGGGTGTACGAATGCCGATGATCCGATCCGGTTCCATTGTGGGAATCAGCTTACTCTGAAAGGCCTTGTATTCCGGTTCTGCCATGGAAAGAAGCTGACTGCGGATAAGTCTGACGGTGTTCGCTGTATCTGTTGTTTTCTTGTTTACTGCTTCTTTTTCCATAGGCTACTTCTCTCCTGTGCCTTTTGGCTATTTCTTCGATTACAGGCTGTTTACCTGTTTCCAGATCACTTCGGAAATTGCTTCTGCACTCATTTTCCCATCCACTGTCAGGATATTTTCACTGTCCCCAAACCGCTGAAATACCTCCTGGTAATTGTTCCGGATTTTTTCCAGAAGGGACTTCTTTTCAAATAATTCCTGATGGAAACGGTTCTTGCTGATCCTCTCCATGGCCGTATCCGTGTCCACATCGATAAAAATAGTCAGATCTGCTTTTAACAGCTTTCTGCTTTCTTCATTCAGAGAGATCACCCAGTCCATGGGAACGTCCACACTGTGGTAAGCATAGGAGGAAAAATAATACCGGTCAGAAAGTACCGTGATCCCCTCCTCCACCTTTGCCACAATACCATCCACCTCATTGGTCAGATGATCCAGACGGTCTGCAGCAAACAGGGCTGCGATCACCCGGCTGTCTGCCTTCATCCTTCCGGTAAGGATCTGGCGAAGCTGAGTCCCGATAGGTCCGCTTGAGGGCTCACAGGTTCGATATACCTTCTCCCCTGCCTCATGCAGTCTTTTATGTAAAAGCTCGATCTGCGTACTTTTCCCGCTGCCATCAATTCCCTCAAAAGCGATAAACAATCCTTTTTTCACTGTAATACTGAGTCCTTTCCCCTGGTTTGTAAATATTTCGCTTGGCTCTGAATAGTTACATCATATCATAGCTTTTTGGTAAAGTCATTAAACAGGTAGTGAATTTTTCATAATCCATACTCTCCCTAGACAAGGGGCGGTAGACATGAAGAAAGGAAGGCATCCCCTTTGCCTTCCCTTCTCACTCTATCTCAACCTTCTCTCGATAATGGCAGTTTAAACATTTCCTGACTGCTTTATAGCTTCACAGCTACAAAGCTACTTATTTCACGACCTTTTCAAAATCTGAAGCAGGATGCTTGCACAGAGGGCAGATGTAATCTGCCGGCAGCTCCTCTCCATCATATATATAACCACACACTTTACATACCCATGTTGTCTTTCCACTGCCTTCACCCTGAGGTGCCTGGGGCTTAGGTTTGATATTATCCTGATAATAAGAATAGGTTGTACTGGGTACATTATTCAATACATCCATATCCGTTATTGATGCAATAAACAGCGTATGAGTATCTAAATACAAAGTCTGTTCAACCTTTCCGGAAATATAACCGTTACATCCTTCTGTGATGTAGTTGATTCCATTGGCTCCCTTAGCAAATCCGCTAAAGCCTTCAAACTTGTCTACATCCTTACCGGACTGGAAGCCGAAACGCTTGAACAGATCGAAGCTTGCCTCCTGGCTGAGCATGGAAACGGTGAACTCTCCTGTCTCCAGAATCATATCATGTGTATAGTTTGCCTTATTCACTGCGATCTGAATACGGTTAGGGGTATTGGTCACCTGCCCTGCTGTATTGATGATACAACCATTCTGCTTACCGTCTTTAGCTGCTGTAAGTACATATAATCCATAGGTTAATTGAAACAATGCTTTGTCATTCATACTCGTGCACTCCTTTTCCATATTAATAGTATATATCCTTAAGTAATCGTCTATTCACTGATTTTTTCCTTAATAATAGTAACGGTTACTGTTATTGATATAATACCATGTTTTTGAAAAAATGCAAGAGGTTTTTTGAAATTTTTTTTAATTATTCAGGACAGCAGAAATACTTACAAACAGACTTAAGTAAGCTTGCTTACAGAGGGCTGTTTGTGAATATTTCTATTGGATGGATTGGAGGAGCGAGGAAATCCACAGGATTTTCAATCCTGTCCTGAATAACTACATTTTTCAGAGCCATGCGTATTGATGAAATATAGACTGCGTAAGCTTGCCATATGGGCCACGCTCTCTGCCCTATCTCTATGAAAAATCCGGCCAAACCAAATTGTAGTTTTAGTTTGGCCAAATTTTCCTATCTTCTACACTGTACTTCAATTTCAAAGGCTGTAGTCTGTGGTGGGATACTTGCTGTCATAAAGTTTGCATGGCGTACTCTGACCTCCATGCCCTCACGTAAATCAGAAAAACGGATCTGTCTTCCACCACAATCAAAGATTCTGGTATCTTCATTCACATTCATCTGGATCCTATTGGAAAAATCCCTTTCTCTCGACATAATAAAACTCCTGTTTCTTCTATCCACATTCAGAATCGTTCCTCTGGTGGTTTCCTCCCTGGTCCCTCTTCCTGTAATCCTGATTAAAAAGGCTGTAGCCTGAGGCGGATTGCTTCTCGTCATGGCTGAAGAGAAGGTGGCACTTACGGTCATTCCTATCCGCAGCAGAGCTGCTGGTATGGGAATCCCGTTGCTGTTTAAGATAAGGGTACGGGAGCCTGCTACCAGAACCACTGTCTGCTCTCTCCCCCTCCCTCTTCCTTCTTCCCTGTAGGTTATAGTAACAAAGGTGGTATCCCTTTCTGATGAAAGTCCCACAATTACTGCATCCGATACGCTGATTACCGGCATAATAAACATCCTTCTTTTTTTCTACTATATTCAGCAGAGGACGACAAGGTTCTTTAAAAAAGAAGTTAATTATGAAGGGGCTGTTCCAAATTCTTTTGTTCTATGTTATTTTAAAATCAATTCTAAACATATAAATTTTTTTGGGGGTATAGATTTCTCAAAAAGTAGATTCATATATGCTTTTTCATACTGATTCACTTGCTTTTGGGCATATAATTTCCGCAAAAAAACAAGCTCATATATACCTTTTTCCCTTGAATCTCTTGCTTTTGGGCATATAATTTCCGCAAAATGCAAGCTCGTATATGCTTTTTCCCCTTGAATCTCTTGCTTTTGGGTATATAATTTCCGCAAAATGCAAGCTCGTATATGCTTTTTCCCCTTGAATTACTTGCTTTTGAGCATATAATTTCCGCAAAATGCAAGCTCGTATATGCTTTTTCCCCTAAATTACTTGCTTCGCAGCATATAATTTTCATGAAAAGCAAACTCATATATGCTTTTTCCTCTTGAATTACTTGCTTTTAAGCATATAGTTTCCATGTAAAACAGGCTTATATATGCCCGATACTCTCATAATATCAATTTCAAGGCATATAGATTCGATTAAAAACAAGCTATATATGCCCAGATCAAGCCATCTATGCCCAGATAAAATTTCTGAATCTATTTGACAAAAAACACGGTCAGGCTTCCTCTATCCAAGCCTGACCGTGCTTCTATTCTTTTTCTATATCTTTTGTTTTTTACCCTGCACTCTCAGAAAAAGATTCTATGTGGATGGTGCAGTTATTTAGAAACCGTTACACTGGGGAAGATTCTTCAATGCCTTTGTGATCTCTTCGTCAGTAGGAACATAATCTCCCATTTTTCCATCGTTGTAATTCTGATAAGCATACATATCGAAGTAGCCGGTTCCGGTAAGACCGAATACGATGGTCTTCTTCTCTCCGGTTTCTTTACACTTCAAAGCCTCATCCATGGCTACACGAATAGCGTGGCTGCTCTCCGGAGCGGGCAAAATGCCTTCGATTCTGGCAAAATACTGAGCTGCCTCAAAAACAGCTGTCTGCTCCACACTTCTTGCCTCCATCAGACCCTGATCGTAAAGCTCGGAAACGATGGAGCTCATGCCATGGTAGCGAAGTCCGCCGGCATGGCTGGCAGAAGGAATGAAGCTGCTGCCCAGGGTGTACATCTTCTGCAGCGGGCAAACCTTACCGGTATCACAGAAATCATATACATAGGAACCGCGGGTCAGGGAAGGACAGGAAGCAGGCTCTACCGCAATCAGCTGATACTGTGCCTCACCTCTTAACATCTCACCGGCAAAAGGAGAGATCAATCCTCCCAGATTGGAACCGCCTCCGGCACAGCCGATAACCATATCCGGCTTGATTCCGTATTTATCCAAAGCAATCTTCGTCTCCAGACCGATCACGGACTGATGCAGAAGTACCTGGGCCAGAACGGAGCCCAGTACATAACGGTAACCTTCCTGACTGGTAGCAGCTTCTACCGCCTCTGAAATCGCACAGCCCAGACTTCCTGTGGTTCCGGGAAATTCTTCATTCATCTTTCGTCCGATATTGGTTTCCATGGAGGGAGAAGGGGTAACCCTGGCTCCATAAGTACGCATTACCTCACGGCGGAAGGGCTTCTGCTCATAGGAGCATTTTACCATATATACCTGACAGTCCAGATCAAAATAGGAACAGGCCATGGACAGGGCCGTTCCCCACTGTCCTGCACCGGTTTCCGTGGTCACACCCTTAAGCCCTTCCTGCTTTGCATAATAAGCCTGGGCAATGGCAGAATTTAATTTATGGCTTCCGGAGGTATTATTTCCCTCAAACTTATAATAGATCTCTGCCGGGGTCTGTAGCTTTTCTTCCAGGCAGTAAGCCCGCACCAAAGGCGAGGGCCGATACATCCGGTAAAAATTCAGAATTTCCTCCGGAATATCAAAATAAGCTGTATTCTCATCCAACTCCTGTTTTACCAGCTCTTTACAGAATACGCGGGACAGCTCTTCGGCGGTAACCGGCTGTAAGGTAGCGGGGTTCAACAGAGGAGCCGGTTTCTTCTTCATATCAGCACGTACATTGTACCACTGCTTCGGCATCTCCTTCTCTTCCAGATAGATTTTGTAAGGAATGGTATGTTTCTCCATTTCTAATCCTCGCTTTCAAATATTTTATTTAACTATTCAGGACAGCAGAAATATTTACAAGCAGACCATGAAAGCTTGCTTTCAATGGACTGTTTGTGGATATTTCTATTGGATGGATCTCCAAAAGCGAGGAAATCCACAGGATTTCCGAGCTTATCCTGAATACTTACTTTCTACTCATCGTTAAAAAACGACCTGCACCAAAAACATATAGAATAAGGTTCCGCCCAAAATACTGAGCAGAGTGTTCCGTTTCCACCAGTGGAGAATGACTACCAGAGCCACCGCCAGAAATTCAGGGATTCCAAAGGGTGTCAGAAAAAAAGAAATTCCCCTCAGACAGTAGACCACCAACATTCCCATGATGGCGTAGGGAAGAACTTCTCCCAGATAGGTGATCACCTTCGGTGTTTTTCGGTTTCCTCCAAAAATCCAGAAGGGCAGAAACCGAAGAAGAATCGTTACGCCGCTGACAGTGGCTACCAGCAGGATATCGTGCAGCTTATTCATTCCGGCTTCCTTCCTTTCTCATTCCTAAAAGTCCCAGCGTAATTCCCACCATGGAGGGAATCAGGAAATGATCCGGTCCGAAGATCACCAGGCAGATTACCGATACTACCACTCCAAGGACTGCCTGCCTGTGTTCTTTTGCTGTTATCCACTGCTCCACAAATATGGTGACAAAAAGAGCAGTCAGAGCAAAGTCAATGCCCTCTGTATTGAAGCTTAACATCTGCTGCAGGATGGCTCCCAAAAGACTTCCCGTTACCCAGTAGATCTGATTCAGTAAAGAGACCAGAAAATAATATGCTGTGCGTTCTTTTTCCTGCAAAGTGCTCTCGCCACAGACCAGAGAATAGGTCTCATCCGTCAGGGCAAAAATCAGATAGGGCTTTTTTCTCCCGGTATTCTTATAGCGGTCAACCATGGAGATCCCATAGAAAAGATGGCGGGCATTGACTAAAAGAGTAGTCAATGCCGCAGCCACCAATGATACACCACCTGTAAGCAGGTCTATAGTCAGATACTGCATGGAACCTGCATAGATGAAGAGGCTCATCCCCAATGTCCAGCCGATTCCATAACCCTTCGTTCTTAAAAGAATGCCAAAGCCCATTCCCAGAACGATATATCCTGTCATTACCGGGATGGTATCCTTAATTGCCCGGTAAAGCAATTTTTTCGAAAAAATCTGCTTAGAGTTCATTTCATTTATTTTGCAGCTCATCCGTCACATCCAACAGGAACACCTGGAAGAAATCTTCTCCCTTTCCGTCTCCATCCTCCAGATGGCCATAGTCCTTAATATAGCGGACCGCTCCGTCCTTACGAATGATCCGGTATTCCACATAGTCCATCTTCCAATCAGAATCCGCTATCTGCTCCTTGATCTCACGATCCACTCTTTCCCAATCTTCAGGATGAACCATTCCTCTGAAAGTATTGCCCACATACTCCCTGAATTCCTGAACCGACTTACAGCCAAACATATAGGCAATAGTCTTATCTATAGAAGTCAATTTTCCATCTCCCGGAGCAAAATAGGAGAAAAAGCCTCCCGGAGTCTTGGAAAGACGGTACTGCTTTTCCTGCCTGTCTCTTTCTTCAATCAACCCTTCTACCATCTTGCTGAAATGGCTTTTGTCCATTTTACTGCTGTAAATTCCTTCATAATCCACCTTGTCCTTATCACATAAGAGCTCGGTAAAGGAAGGCACCTCCATAGGGCGGTAGAAGAAATAACCCTGGGCAAATTTTACATTCATTTTTTCCAGAAATTCTGTCTGATCTTTGGTTTCAACACCCTCAACGATAATGGGCAGATTCATTTCTCTGGACATGTTGATCACGGATTTCAGTATTTGCTGACCTTTTTTCATATCATCATGGCTCATATCCAGGAATTTCATATCAATCTTAATGATATCCACCACGATATTTCTCAGCGTATTCAAGGAAGAATATCCGCTTCCGAAATCATCCATCAGCAGGGTAAAGCCGGACTGCTGCAGATTGCTCACTGTGTCAATGATCTGATCAGCATCATCCACATAGGCACTTTCCGTAATTTCTACCTTTACATACTTCTTTTCAATCTGATATTTATCCACCAGGCGGTTCAGCTCACTTACTACATCGATGGAGAGCATATCGATCCTGGAAACATTAATAGAAATAGGTACGGGTTTGATTCCTGCATCTTCCCATCCCCGGATTTTCCTACACACCTCTTCCCAGACGAACATATCCAGATCGGCAATAAGTCCATTCTTTTCCAGCACGGGAATGAAGGCTCCCGGACTGATCATTCCCTTGGCAGGATGACGCCAGCGCACTAATGCTTCCGCTCCTACAATCTTACCCGTGGTGATACGACATTTGGGCTGTAAAACCAGGAAGAACTGCCGCCTCTCCAGACCCTCTCTGGCCTCGATGATCAGGTTCAATTCCTGCTCTACCTCTTTGGTCATATTCTCCTCATAGGTACAGCATCGTTCTTCGTAATTGCCAAAAACATGAGCCTGCGCTTCTGTTGCCCGGTCGTACATGACCATGGCTTCCATCTTTTCGCCTGTGGTCCGATAAACTCCCAGCGCCGGTAAAAAGCCTACGTTACTGGTCTTCTCATTGGCCATGGTAGACAGCTTCAAAGTCAGCTTTTCTATGATTTCCGCCCGGTCGGGAAGTAAAATAGCAAAGTTGTCTCCTCCGATATAGGCTGCCACACCATCGTACAGATTCTCAAATTCCTTCAGAATGGTGGCGATATCTGCCAGAAATTCGTCTCCGGCCTGCCTTCCCCACCACTTGTTAAACAGCTTAAAATGCTCAATATCAATGGCAATCAGACAGTATCCACTCCATACATTTTTCAGTTTGTAATCTACCGTTTTAAAAAACTGGGTTCCTCCGAAAAGCCCGTAAGAGGATGTAATCTCATCCTGCAGATAATAATCCATAGGGATTCCCGACTTCATCAGTTTCTTATTTCGGAACATATGGCCTTCTGCCTTGGCAATCAGCTCTCGTATGGAAACCGGAGCACAATCCCAGGCATTTCCCAGGGCCACCGTATATTCTATGGGTCTTCCTTCACACAGATTCTTCCATCTGTCCATCCAGAAATTGATCAGATTACGGAAGGCTTCCTTACTGTAATCCTTGGCCACAACAAGAAAATCATCCTTTCCGTAACGGTAGGCCAATACCTTGGGATTCTCCAGGGCACGTATACTTTCGGAAATATGACGGAGGATCTCCTCCTCCTCTTTATTTCCGTAAACCTCTTTTACACTCCTGAAATCATTAATATCAAAATAAAGAACACCACAGGATTCCATATTACGATATTCCGTCCGGATCATCTCATCCAGCTTGAAATGATTGTAAAGACTGGTGAGTACATCCCGATTGCTGTCTGCTCCCAGGTGAAGCTTTTCCATCATTTCCATGGAATGATCCCGGCTGAAAATGATGGCGATCTTTCTGCCGTTGCTCTCCTGGATTGCAATATTCATCTTCCATTCACTGGCTGCTCTTCCCCGCTCTCCCTTTATGGAACGGTAGGTCACTGCAAATGCACTGTCTTCCTCAGCATCCGGAGTCATATGCTTATTCCATGAATTCAAAACCTTTTCACGGTCATCAGGGTGAATATTGCTGAGCAGAAGTACCTTGGCCTCTTCCCAGGTATAACCCACCTCCAATTCCTCTACTATTCCGTTTTCCACATAGATATATCTGCATTTTCGAGACTCAAGATCCACGATCATAACGTCTGAATACATATCGATGATTGAATTAATGTACAGCTTCAGTCTATAGTTCATAGAAAAGGTCTTCCTTTCTTTTGTTCCTCCGTTTTAAGAAAGAATCTGCTTTTAATACATTCTCTGTCAGTTCAATAATTTTTCTGACCACTCAGCTTCCTTGAAGCCCACCAGAACAAAATCCTTATTCCACAGTACAGGCCGCTTCACCAACATTCCATCACCGGCTAAAAGTCTGAGCTGTTCCTCTTCGCTCATTCCGGGTAATTTATCCTTCAGCTGCATTTCCTTGTACAGAAGTCCGCTGGTATTAAAAAACTTCTTCAGGGGAAGTCCGCTTTTCTCATACCATTCCTTCAGCTCTTCATAAGTTGGCTGCTGTTCCTTAATGTGTCTGTCCTCGAACTCAATCTTCTGTCCTTCCAGCCATTTTTTCGCCTTCTGACAGGTTGAACATTTAGGATATTCTACAAACTGTACCTTCATTCCCATTTCAATTACTCCATTATTTCTATGATTTAACGTAACCACTCAGGACCGCAGAAATATTTACAATTTCACACAATGACCCATAATCTTATCATAGCCTTTAGTCCGTCATTTTGCAAGTTTTTCTGGTAGATTTTCCCGGTATCTTGTTATTTTTTTATAAAATGGTTATACTAATTAAAAAATTAACAATATTGGCAACTATTCAGGACAGCAGAAATAATTACAAAATAGGCCGTGAAAGTTTACTTTCTAAGGACTATTTTTAAATATTTCTATTGGATGGATCTCTAAAGTGAGGAAATCTGCAGGATTCCCAAGCCTGTCCTGAACAGTTGCCAATATAAGAATATTTTAATGGATTATTCCGTATGCAAAAGGAGATAAATATAATGACCGCTTTTTTACATGCCATGGACTCCGGCCTGACCTACATTGTTGAATTCTGTACAATTCTATTGGAGCTTTTTGGTATTTTTGTGTTGGTAGTCAGTGCCGTGAAATGCTTTATTCAGTGGATTCGCAAGGATTCCCGACTGAGACTTAATCTGGCAGAAGGAATTGCCCTTTCCCTGGAATTTAAGATGGGCAGTGAGGTACTTCGTACCGTTATCGTCAGAGACTGGGAAGAGCTGGGAATTTTGGGCGCCGTCATCCTTTTGAGAGGTCTTTTGACCTTCCTGATCCACTGGGAGATCAAGAATGAGCATCGGTCGTTGGAGGTGAAAAATACCGAGCAACCTTGAACTGTTGGAGAAAGATTGAGGGTGGATGAGCATTTTTTATTTCACTACTTTAAAAAAATTGTATACAAAAGAGCCTCTATATAGCTCTTTATTTTTATGTATTCTACTACTAATACAAAACTTTCAATCTCTTTTTACTCTTAGATAGTTTTTCCATATTCCCGATCCTCACCAACCAAAATGCAGGACTTCTCTGGTGCTGGTACCCATTTATACTCTCTTGACTTGTACCCCTCAAATTAAATCCTGCAGCTGGTACAATCTATCTGTTGCTTCCTTTTTGGAATCATACTCTTATACAAAATAAAAATCTTCCACTGCGCTATCTTTTTTCTCCCAACAATTTCTTTTGTAAGCGCTTAATTTCAATCCACTCTCCCCATGCGGGGAGAGACGCGGCAGGTAATGCCATACAAAACAGCATAAATCTGCAAATGCTGTAATACAGTCTGTTTTCTCCCATCTTTTGAAATATGGGCATAAAATGGATTACTCATGATCAGTATCTCCTTCCTGCTTTTAGAGATAAATTATCATAGCCTCTGGCTTAAGTCATTTTTTTCATTTTTTAGTGTAAATATTTTATAAAATAATAGTTTGAGGAAAGCACAAAATCCTTTGAATTTTCCCACTTTAAAAAGTTATTTTCAAATTCCTGCCAATCCTTCCATTTTCTGTCATTAATGAAAATTCCATATCTTCTGAAAATCTGTCCAGCCCATAAAAAATCCTCAAAGCGGTTCCACCGTAAAAAGCAGCTTCTTTAAAAAAACCAGCTCTGCTCAATCCACACAGTACAATCTCCTGCATAATTTCTTTTATTGCGTTCTTTTTTTCATAAATTGTATCTGCGGGATACTGCAAAAGCATCTATTCTATCAAAGAGCTTTCTCTGGAGACGCAATTTGATAAGCATATCCGCCCTCTTTTTGCAAACGGACTCCATAAGGCTACACCCCTGATGGTACATCTCTATAAAAAAATGTACCAAAAGGTGTGCTGTATTTTTTACTCTTTTTCTTTTCAAAAGTAGCCGATGTAAACGTATAAACAGCTTCTGGTATTAATCCATACTGTGCGAGCGCAAACTCAAAAGATAAATAGGACGGACCATAAATACTTCCAGCCAACAGATAGCCCGGTGTGGTTTTATCCGTTTCATATAATCCCCTTACAATATGAGTACATAATCCCTCTTTCACCATTCTGCCCAATTTATTTGCTGGAGCACTGTATCCCCTCAATTCTTCCATTAACATCGCATATGTTTTTATCATATTTTCACCTCTTATTTGCATTATGTTACAATTACAGGTGAAAATAAAGTAATTATGTAAAAAAGTCCGCAGATTTCTCCGCAGACTTTCTCTCGACCAACTTCTATTTATCCCTCACCATTTATCATTTCATCTTTTCCCCAGATACGACGCCAATCCTTTACATCCACCCCAGCATCTTTGCAATCCAGTAGATCAGTCCCAGCACCCAGCTGGCTAATATTCCGTACAGGATCACCGGTCCGGCTATGGTAAAAATCTTGGAACCTGTTCCGAAGACCTGTCCCTCTTTTTTAAATTCAATGGCTGTAGCCGCCACGGAATTGGCAAAGCCGGTGATCGGCACCAGGGCTCCGGCTCCTCCCCACTTTACGATCTTTCCATAAAGGTGAAAGGCCGTCAGCACCACCGACAACAGAATTAACGACAGGGAACACCAGCTTGCTGCCGTCTCCTTTTCCATCCCCAGGGTATTGGTACAATAGGATAAAATCCCCTGTCCGATACAGCAGATGATTCCTCCGCACACGAAGGCGTTAAGCATCTGCATACCCAGATTATGGGTAGGGGTCATCTCCTTGACATACTCCTGATACTGCTGTTTTTCCTTTTCCGATACCGGCTTGTTCTGCTCTTTGCTCTGTCCCATCTTTTCCTCCAACCTACTTATTTTCGATCTGGCTTTTCCCTTATTGTCCGCAAAAAAACAGAACTTATTCATAATTACTCAACTTTGACAATTCCACAAAATACTCAAAATCCGTTTTCCAATGCGATAAAAGAACTTCAGATTGGAAAATTGTTGCGCAAATCAAATATCAAAAAATCATGTGGGATTTCCGCATATGATGTATTTCAGTTTTTATTGCTGTTAGTTTTTCAGGGAAAAAATCTTTTTCGCTTCCTGAATTCAAAACATAAGGATCAGGCAGTTTCCAAAAATACCTACTATCGTTTTCTGAATGAAACTTCCTATAACTGGAGCCGCTTTCTTCTCCTCCTTGCGGTTAAAGTCACTACAGCATTTGATAAGCTTACCAGACCGGAAAGGGTACAGGTTTTGATCCTTGATGATTCCGTTATCAAACGTAACCGTAGCAAATCGGTAGAACTTCTTGCCCGCGTTTATGACACTTAATCAAAAGGGCATTAAATGTCGGCATAAAGGCTCAGTATATCCTTATGGACACATGGTTTACTACCAAGCCAATGATTGCAGAAATTCTTCATCTTGGACTTGATACAATAGGTATGGTTAAGCAGTTGAAACAACGTTATACCTATAATGGCAAGTCATACAAACTTTCAGAACTGAAAAAATTTGTAAGCTTTGAGGGTGGCAGAAATATTTTTGGCTCACTGACCGTTACCACGAAAATGGGAATTGCGGTAAAAATTGTATTTGTACGTAACCGCAATAAGAAAAGTGAATGCCTATATATCTTAAGCACTGACTTATCCCTAAGCGATGCGGAAATCGTACGGATTTATGGAAACAGATGGTCTATCGAATGTTTCTTTAAATCATCCAAATCTTTTTTGAAGTTAGGCACTGAATTTCAGAGCCATAATTATGGTGCAATGGTAAGTCATACAGCCATTGTATTTACAAGATATATCCTTCTGGAATGGAATCGCAGGAATCAAAATGACCAGAAAACCTATGGGGAATTATTTTTCATGTTCTGTGATGATATACAGGACATGGATCTGACCAATGCACTCCAAAGCCTGATGGCTTTGTTTGGAAATATCTGCTGGGAAAGTTGAGTAAATAATACTTATATTATGCTCTGATTGTATCAGTCGGTTGAGTATATAATTATATCTGTTTGAAATAAGCTCCTTATTAAAATACAGAATATCGAAATTTAAAAATAATTAAATATCATAAAATGATAATTCAACACAGACAATACATTTGTATTGAAACAGCAATGAATGTGCAATATAATTGGGAATAGGGAGGTGCATAGCCATGGCAAGTACAATTCAAGTAAGGGTAGATGATGAGCTTAAAAAGAAATCAGATCTGTTATTTAAAGATTTGGGTACTGATACAACTACAGCGATACGGATATTTTTAACCCAGGCAGTAGCCAATAACGGGTTTCCTTTTGAAATAAAAAGGAACACAGATACACATAGTCCATATGCAGCTATGACAGAAGAAGAAATACTGATGAAGCTGGAAAAATCAAGAAAGCATTTTGAGGAAGGCAAATATCGTGAAGCTGATGAAGTGGTCTCTGATATGAGGTCTAAATATGGATTATAAAGTAATGGTTACGGAAGATGCAGAACAGGACTTGGATCAGTTCATATGGTATCTTCTATTTGAAAAATGTAATGAGCAGGCGGCGGGTAATTTGCTGGATGATTTTGAAAAAACAGTAGCCAGATTATCTCAGGTGGCCGGGAGCCTGAAAGAATGTGAGAATCCACATTTGAAGCAGCTGGGGTACAGAAGGATCAATTTTCTGAATCATAGATATTTTATGCTGTATAGGATTGAGGAGAATATTGCCATTGTGGATAATATTTTCCATGAACTGCAGGATTATGAGGATAGAATGATATAAATTTATTTGATATGAAGTATGGGCATAAGAGGGGGATTTCCCCTCTTATGCCATTTGGTAGTGGGATAGTGTAGTTATAAGTGGAAAAAGTATATGTTACAGGAATATAAAAGCAAGTATGAGATGGGATGTAAAAAAGAATTGACGAGAGAAGAGTGTAGTTATATTTCTTTAGCAAAAGAAATTATTAAGATAAAATACGGAAAGGAAGACATGGTTGCAAATGATATTGAAGAAAAATATATTACTCAACTTTCCCAGCAGATATTTCCAAATAAAGCTTGAATAAATGAGGCTTGAGAAGCAATCCATTCGCTTACTTTACCTTTGATTACGGATGTGATATCTGCTGACAAGTTGGAAATGTGTTCCACAAACAAAGCCATCAGGCTTTGGAGTGCATTGGTCAGACATAACGACCAGGATTCAAAGAGAAGTCCTGATCACCGATGCTATCATCCTTATAGCCAACAAACTTTCCCTTGTCATCATAAACCTTGCCGATTGTCGCTACTTTGCAGAGACCGACAACATCTCTGTATTTACCTTCAGGGAAACGTTCAGTCAGCCAGTCAATATTGGACTGCCAGTAGCTCTTAGGCATAATATCTTCATCGTCAGACACTTCCGGAGCCTCAGCTAATTTCATGCGGTAATCCGCCAGCAGAGCTTCAAAATCCTCGGTCTTGCCCTCGTATAGTCTGGTGATGATACCGAGGTTTCGGATCTGCTCATCGGAGAATCTGCGGTGTGCACGGTCAATCTGTGTAAAAATATTTCTGGCATCAATAAACAGGATTTCGTCCTTCTTTACCTTCGCCTTATCGAAGAACCACAAGGTAGCAGGCAGAGTAACAGAGGTAAACATATTGGATGGCAGAGTTACCATCTGGCTAATAATACCACTTTCAATCAGCTTTACACGAATATCCTTTTCGCTGTTACCTGCATCAGATGCAGAGTTTGCCATAACCAGAGCAGCACGACCGGTATCATTCAGTGCAGTTGCAAACTGATTAATCCAAAGATAGTTACCATTAGGAACGGTCTCCTTGGCATCTTTCTTCTTGTTCTTGGTTTTATTCTGAGGCACACCATATGTGTTAAAGCGTGGCTGATCTTTTACCTGGTCCAGTTCTATGCCATCTACATTGAACGGCGGATTTGCCATAACATAGTCAAAATTACCGAAGCTATCGTAGGGGTCACGGTAATAGGAGTTTGCGTGGGTAATGGTGCCACGGACATTGTTCAGGACAAGGTTCATCTTTGCCAGTCGAACAGTTGCACCTGTCTTTTCGACACCATAAGCTCGCAGGTTCATCTGCTTTCCCTGAGCTTTGTGCTTTTCGATATAATGGGCAGTTTGAACGAACATACCACCGCTACCACAGGCAGGGTCGAGAATCTTACCTTCAGTAGGTGCAAGGACTTCAACCATGTAACGGACAACGGATGCAGGGGTAAAGAACTCACCGCCGCCCTGACCTTCGGCCAGCGCAAATTCGCCCAGGAAGTATTCGTAAATCTCACCGAAGCTGTCCAGTTCCACATCCGCAGGAATATCCTTAAAGTTCTTCAGGAGCTTCGCCAATACGAGTGGATCATCTTCGCTGTTATTCTTAAATCAGTACTTCCCATTTTCCGTATCTCTTTCCGTCTACTCTACGAATATATTCCTTTTTCTGCAAGGATTCCATAATTCGCTTAACAGTGCTGAGCGATTTTCCGGTCTCTGCAACAAGATCCTTCTGCTTGATTGACGGATTCTTGTAGATCAACTCCAGGACTGCCAATTCCTCTAAAGTACATTCCAAAGTGTCAAATTGAGACTTTGGAACTTTAGGATTGACCCTTTGGGAACTGTCTTCCACATAGTCCACGTGCATATACCTGTTTTTCAGTTCGTATTCCGTTCCCAGAATTAAATTGCTGAAAAACATTTCCAAGAACTTTATTGTGGCATGAACGCCATTCTGCAGATTATTATAATTTGCTCTTACCAGAGCATTACGGAAATACCAGGAGTTCTTCTCGAAAACGTCGTTGTTTACCTTGAACCCGAAGGTTTTCATGTACTTAATCATAAAAACCGCCGTAGCTCTGGTGTTGCCCTCAGCTCATGTCAAGTAAAGTCCCAAAATTTCTTTAAGAAAATTTCTCATCCACTTCTGACGACTTAACAGCCCTTCTTCTATGTGCGCTCTGTATCAGTTTCTTAAATGCCGCTTCGTCTCCACGATCCTTCGCATCCTGCAGCAGAAAGATAAAAAACGGTGTCTGATCCTTCTGGCATTTTTGAATAGCAAGAATAGCTATCTCCATTGCTTTATCATGATCCCTGTCCTTATAATAATCCACAAGAATCTCATATGGCTCCTCTTCCTTTCCCAGATGATTCTCAAAATACTCGGCACATTTATCTTCTTCTCCAAGTTCACGATAAAGCTTAGCGGCATCTGCACCCAGATATCCTCTTCCTGCTTTCATCATGATCTCAGCACGCTCCAGGTTTTCTTCTCTTGACGTGCAGATTGCATTCGCCAGATCCTTCATCGGATCATATACACCATAATAGTCATAGAAGTCGTTATCATATATTTCCTCAAGAATACTCTTCTTCACTTCCCACGGCTCTTTATCAAATCCTCCACGTTTTAGAAGAGCTTCTACGATATTCCAGATTTCTTCAATCTGATACTGATCATCAATATATGGCTCATCCATCAGTTCAGAAATGAGGTCAGAAATCTGAGACCACGTACCCCTAAGGAATGATTCTTTAGGCTTCTTTTGTTTCTTGCCAATTTTACCGAAATATTCGATCAATGATGATATGTGTTTGATTCTCTCCCTGCCACGATATTCGTCCCAATAATATTTGTCCTTTTTACTTTTATCCGCAAACTCCTTCTCATATCTATCCAAATCACCTTTCAGCTTATTCTTTATCTCAGTCAAAAGAGGATCTTTCCCGGTAATTGTAATGCAGGAATATGTATTGCAGTCCTCAAAAAGTTCCATTTCAAGAGCATTGACTATCTTCTCCGCAGCATAGCCGGCATCCTTCACACTACGCCTGCATGATTCGATATAATCCCGCAACAGATCATCTCTATTAAGTGACAGGATTCCCTCATGCACCGCCATGTCCAGATCCATAAACTCCTCCGGACAACTGTCATCAGTATCTGGATGATCAACTATTGTAAATTCAAGACCGATTATTTCATCCAATATCTCAAAAGCCTGCTTATAATCCTCTAACACGATAAGATCGTGGCAGCCTCTGATCACTGACGAAAGGAATGTCATAGCATGATCCGGATCATAGTAATCATGTTCCCAGTCGTCGTGAAAATGACCGTAATCATCAAATTCTACGTAATGAGTCTCATATTCCACCGTAATATCACCACTACTGACCTTTTGGCAGAACTCGGATATCTCACTTCGTTCCGGCATATCTATAACCTTCTTTATTCCGCAAATGCTCTTATAGAAATCCTCCTGTTTCCAAACAGGAAGTATTTTAGCCTGTGAGATGATCCATTCATCCTTTTCTTTTTCCGTCATTAGCTTAAGTTGTTTTTTTGTTTTTTCAATAAAACTATCCATACCAACACCTTATTCCAATTGTCTGCATTATCAAATGAAAACTACCATTTCTGCATACCTGCTCCAGCTCCAAAGGTCATTTCCAAAAGTTCAGCAGCGATATCCTTACTGCAAACCCTCATAAGATTGTCCTCAGCATCCTCCTTTGACAGTAGGTTCATACTCCCATACCAGACAATCTCGTTATCGATTACCGCATAATGCTCACACGACTCCTCCACAAGTCTGATTTCAAACCCGGCCTTGCGGAGCCTTTCCATCAACTCCATCCGGGTATCATCTCTGCCATATTTGTAGGCGTCAGGATGCCATGTGACAACCGTTACCTTAACGCCTAATTCCTGTCGTTTCCCAAGTGCTTTGATAATGCGGTTAACCTTTTGATTGTTTAACCTTGGACTGGATACAATGACCGTAGATCTGGCCTCCTCAAGATCCCTCCAATAGGTTTCAGCGTAGTTCTCTATATCATAAATTGCATTAGCCTTTTGCTTTTCGCCATCCATGTTTACGCAAAGCTCGTATCCAATCTTTTTATACGCCTTCAGTCTGGCTGAATACATTTTATCGAATTTTGGAATATGGCTATCCACATAGTCATAAACGATTACATTTTTCTTACCTTCATAATCCCTGTTAAGCCGACCCACATACTGTTCCACTACATTCTCACCCGAAACCGGTGTCGCCATAAACAGTGTATCAAGCCTCGGAAAATCGAATCCTTCACCTAGCAGAGAACCGGTTCCAACAAGAATAAGGCTTTCCGTATCATCTACAGTATTCAGTTCCTCTACCTGTGCCTTTCGCGCTTTGGTACCATTCGCACCCGTCAGCAGGATTAATCTGTCTGCATATGTCTTAAGTCTTGCGAAAAGCTTGTTTGCATGATCAACATATTTTGTCAGTACGACAGGAGTTCTTCCAGCCTGTACACAATCCACTACATCCCTGATGATCTGATCATCACGAACATCGTTATTCCTTATCAACTCAAAAGCATCATTGCCATACGGTGTTTTTGACAAATGATGTGGCTTTACCGTCCTTGTAAAACGAGGATATACCAAATGATCGATATTCTGTTCTTCAGCTCGATCTTTCGCTGTAAATCTATACCTGATAGGTCCGAGCAGGAACTCATTTATTTTCTCTTTACCATCACCACGTTTTGGAGTAGCCGTCACACCGTACACATATTTTGCATTTATTTCCTGAAGCACTTCTATTGCGCTATCTGAAGCCGCGTGATGGCATTCATCAAAGTATACCTGTGAATACTCCTTAAGCATAGGGTGAAATCCATCTTTTTTCTTTAGTGAACGTATCATTGCCACATCCACTATTCCGGTCAGTGCATCATGTGCCCCCTGAAGATTGCCGATCAATGATTTTCGTTTCTTTATACGACCGGTCTTAGTCTGATACTCCGGAAGTTCCTCATCAATATCAAGGAATTCATCCAAACGTTTGAGCCATTGATTCATCAGATCCGCCCTGTCAACAAGTATCAGGGTGCTCAAACTCCTTTTTGCGATCATATCACAACAGACCACCGTCTTACCAAAAGCTGTTGCGGCATGAAGTATACCTGTTTCATTTTCGAGCATTGTTTCTACAGCAGGAATCTGTGATTCACGAAGGCTCCCCTTAAAGGAAATATTGAGTTTCTGCCCTTCTGTTCTCTTATCCTCGATCTTATAGCTTATCCCTGCTTTATCGAACTTCTTAAGGATTTCCTCACGAAGTCCACGCGGTAAGACTATATATTTTCCTTCATCACTTCCAAGATAGATGAATCTGGACGCATCGTAGTTCGGCATATCCATCGCCTGATTCTGGAAATACTGTTTATTTGAAAATGTAGCCATACGACGGAGCTGCCTCTTTGTCTTATTGGACATCCCCGACGAATCCATGTATATCCGATCAGCCAATACGATATGAACCACGCCTTTTACACTGCCTGCTTCAATCTCGGAGTTCTTGTCCCACGGTGTATCATTTCCGTCGTCTTCACCGGCATTTCCTGCACTATACCATAAAGAAAGATAATCTTCGATTTCCTGTTTTGTCAGACGCTTTGTCCCGGCAAGAACTTTCAATTGATCCGTATAAGCATTCCAATTTTCATCTACAAAAGCACTATTTCCTGATTTCAATGCCATCCCCTGCAACGGAAGGGCAATAACATTTCCAAGTCCGCCCTCGGGAAGCACATCCTGAGTCGGTATCATTCGGTCATAGTATTTGAAGGATTTAAGATTAACGGATTCCGCCCCTTTCTCAAGCAGGGCAAACCCAAATCTTCTTGCCAATCTGGCTGGGATCATTTCCTTAAAAAATATCCACAGATGAGCACCGCGACCGGATCTCGATCTCTCCACGGTGACTTCCACGCCCAGATTCTTACAAATGCTGCGCAGTGCATTTATTTCCTCTTTCCAGCTATCGTCAATATTCGCATGGTCATCCTGTTCTGCTCCTTTTGCATGATTATCAAAGTCAAATACGAGCAACTGGCAAAGATTATTTTCAAGCATAGGGTATATCGCTACTACATCATTTCCATTTGGATCTTTTCCTTCCATATGCGCCTTTATTAACGACAAGGTAATCGGCTTATATGCCTTAAGCTCACAGTCCTTGCAGCGGACACCATCCTTTTTATTATAATGACAACAGGGATCCCATCGATTAAAGCATTGCGTATAGTACCCGTTTTTGCCGGTTTTTTGATTCGTATAACGAAGGTCATAAACATCTTTTCTGCCACGACAAAACTTCATAAAGAAATCACTTGCAACCTTATCAGTAATCTCAAATTTCTTTATGCGTGCCCCCTGATCCGGATCATACAATTCTGTGATGTCTTCACCGTTATCGTGAACAATATCAGTATACGAAACACCGGTCTCATCCATCCGCTCTTTTAAAAGCCGGTTTTCTTCAGTGAGTGCCTGTATCTTAGCTTTCAGTTCTTCAATTATATCTGAATTGTCCTGTGCAGGCTCCTTCATTTCTATCACACTCCCTGTTTGACATAGATAACACCCTTAATACCCTATTTTCATCTTGTCACTCATCAATTGCAGACACCGTTTCAATCCTATATCCCAGTTTCCCCGGCACCTCAATTTTCTCATATTTCCCGGTTTCAGAATCAATCACGATCATGGCGGATTCCCCGATCTGTGTCCCGTCACGAAAAGTTGAGAATACATCCGTTGATATTATCCCGTCCTTCTCAAATATCTTCTCCACCGGCGTATGACCCACCACCTGGGTGTAAGTATCATTCCGAAATACATTTACAGTTCTGTTCTGCGGTCTCAACCACAGCGGTGACTCATCATTCCAGAGATAGTTCTGAGAAGCATCGTTTACCGCAGCCACCACTTCATCTATATCGGCTTCCAGCAGTTCCTCATTAAGCCACCTCAGGAAATCTACAGTAAGACCGCCATGTGAAAAAAGCACATTATCAATCCTGTGCATGATAGCAATCTGTGAAGGTTCCTTAAGGCTGTTTTCCAATTCTTCAAGCTTACTCATGACCGTCCGTTCCGCATATGGGGAATACCCGGTTTCCAGCCTGCCCCACGGATAACTTACATCATGATTTCCACAACACCACAATGTATCAGGATAAGTCTTTGCAAACTCTATAGCCCTGTCAAAGGTCTCCCTATACTTTTCAATCTGAAACTCCATATTCCAGTCGTCCGGCATATCCATAAGACAAACAGCCCTGTCAGCTTTACCGGCTTTCAGGATAGCTTCTGCCCTGTCAAATATCCATGTTTTCAGATGTATATCCGGTATTACAAGAACCCGCATTCTGGTCATCTCCGCTCTTAATATCCGATTCAGCCACCTTTCCACGCCATATGTTTATCAACATTATTTTCATGCTGGCACAGCAAAAGCGACCGCATGTTATTATAACATCTTTACGGTCGCTTCACCATCCAAATATTGCCATTTTATGCGCTTTTCATGATGTCAGCTTCAAAAGTTTTTCATATTCATCCTGATGTTTCCAAGTGACTTGAAGAACATCTCCTTCAAACACTTCAGCTTTTTCGATCAGGGACGCCATGATTCGTTTATCATATTTGCTGATGTCGATATATCCTTTGACAGGAAGCTCCGGTGCGCCATCTGTAAAAGCCTCTGAGACTTCCGTATCTTTATCAATTTCAGCAACCTGCTCCTCTGCATCGGACTGAGCTTTTTTTATCTCTGCCTTTCTTTCCAGATAAACATCCTTTGACAGTTCGCCTGATTTATATTTTTCATACAATGATATCTGTTGCTGACCATATCCGGCAATAATCCTTCTTAGGCGGTCTCTTTCTTTATTCTTCTGCTTTATCTCCGTCTCGGACTCCGCTTGTCTTCTTTTAAGCTTCACCTCTGCATCGATCATTACCTCCGCCTGTTTTCTCACAAGCTCAAGCAGAGTCTCTTCAGCCAGTGTTTTATCAATTGATACCCCGGCACAAGGTGACTCCGGCCGGATTCTTCCAGTACTGCAGAAAAGGCGGTTATTAGAACTGGGTGCGTGAAGCCTGAGCCCACAATAAGGGCAAACAAAAACCGAAAAAGCTCCTTTATCCACGCCTTTATACTCACGTGTCCTGGATACCTTCTTCATTTTGCTGTTGGCCAGAGCAAACTCCTCATCTGTCACGATACCTAAGCGCCTTTTCAGAGGTCTGAAACATTGGCTTATACTTACTACCACAGCTTTTCTTATACTCTGCCGACGAAAGCACTCCCTGAGCATTTAATCTGTCTGCAATTGTCTGCTGACTAAGCCCGGATATCTTCCACCTGAAAATATTCTGTACGATTCCAGCTGCATATTCATCCACTACAAGGTGATTTTTCTGTTTCGGATCCTTCTTATATCCATAAACCGTAAATGCCCCGATAAACTCTCCGTTCTTCCGCTTTACTTCCAGATGACTGCGTATTTTCAGGGAGATATCACGGCAATAGGCATCATTTACAAGATTCTTAAAAGGTATCAGTATTCCATCCGTCTGGGAGCTGTGATTCAAGCTGTCATAGTTATCGTTTACCGCAATAAAACGGACTCCGAGCATCGGAAAGATCTGTTCGATGTATCTGCCGGAATCAATATAGTTCCTGCCGAAACGCGAAAGATCCTTTACGACCACGCAGTCCACTATCCCATTTCGGATATCCGCAAGCATAGCCTGAAAAGCCGGGCGCTCAAAATTAACGCCGCTGAATCCATCATCGACGCGCTCGGATACCACTTCTATATCATTTTTATCTTTGAGGAAATCTTTGATCAGCTCACGCTGATTGGAGATGCTGTTGCTCTCAGTCTTACCGGCATCTGTGACGTCGCCATCTTCCTTTGAGAGCCGGACATAGATGGCAGCTTTGAATTTTTTGATATTCTGTTTCATGTGCATTACCTCCTGTTTTGCTTTTATCTGCAAAACCAAGGGCGGTATGCACTGATTTGTCCTTACACTACTATAACGCAATACCGCCCGGATTCCAATAGGATTTTTCAAAAATCTTTGTGTTCATATCTCATTTACCCTCGGATTGTCATTCTTTGTCTCATTGTTTTCTTATCTTTACATTATTTGACTCTGATTTTCATTGAATTCCCTGTCAGCCCATAGCTGTAAGCATCTGCTCAAAGCGATCCTCAAAGCTGCCGCCGTTCTCGCTGAAGGATACCTTGACAGCAACATCTCCAACCTTAAAGCAGTAGGGATTCTTTACCTGTCGGATGTAATCCTCGATCCGCTCTGATATCGGCCTGCCTGTATTGATCCTGACATCACGGATGTCAACCAGATCTGCCTTATCTATCGTCCGGATGTCTACAGCCTTCATCCTGTCCAGTTCTTCCAATGTGATCACTTCTCTCACCTCCTCTCACCTGATCAAGGGGTAATGCCCCGTTTGAAAACCAATTTTTGTGCGTGCGCCTTCCCCGCCGTTCTCTGGAGCATTTGGTTTTAAGATTATTCCTCCCCCCTACCCCCCTGTTGCATTTCGCGGATTTACGCATTGGCTTCACCCGCCGTCTTGATTTATTCACACATGTTTTAGCATGTCTACGGTGATTTCGGATGCATATCCGTTCAGTTCACTTCCCAATTCACTGTTCTCATCCTTCACGACCGAACCATAGAATACATCCAGATATTCGTTAGATACATCCGGATAATCATGCAACATGCGATCCTCAATTTCGCTGGCCATCTTGCTGATCTCACGCTCAATGATCCTAACCTTCGGCATATAAAGGTTCTTAGGGATCACTCCGCTGGAAAGATTTACCAAGCTGGTAAGCATTCCCTTTATAAGTCTGACATTTGTTCCGATTGCTTTATACTCGCTCAATTCTGTTTTCATATCTCTGTTCCTTTCTGCCATTTTGGCACATTGATTTTGTAACCACTGGTAACACATTAGTTTCCCTTAGTGGCTACCGTTTTAAGTTGCTCCAAGCCCTTATAAACAAAGGATTCATTCATAGTATCTTTGGTAAAGGTAGCCAGTGTAACGCGGTAACCGCACCCTTACCCTTCATATAGGTCAATCATAAGCATCACATCCCTTCATCATTTTCTTTTTTTATTAATATTCTCATGTGTGTCGAAAATAGTGGCTACTCTGGTTACCCTGGCTACCCCTGCCGCAGCACCCCCGTCAGCGGAACGATCTTCTGGTCAAGGAAATCATCCTCCGCCGGATACAGAGATTCAACCTTCATCCTGAAGCTGACCGCCCTGACATTCACGCCCTGTATCTTCTTCTAGCATTGGGTTCGTTCAACACCATCTTTATCCGTAAAGAAATCTATGAAACCACGTTCCTTAAACCCTTTGATGCATTTCGTATATGAATAACCACCCTCTTCCAGTGCATTCTTCATCTCACTTGCAATCACATAGACTTTATCAGCAGTTTCATCAACACAGCCAAAGCAGGGTGTGGAATGCTTTTCGAACCGGCTTCTGTTCGCCGCAATCCAGTCCGTCATAAAAGCGTATGCCCTTACAACAACATCTTCCTTCTCCTGTTCCTTGGCATTCTTAAGGATCTCCACACCAATACCTATCGCAGAATTCCTTGCAATATCCTTATCTTCGCCAAACACCGCCATGGAAGAATACCAGTCCGCCAGTGCGAGAACCGTAGCAGTATCAAGGTGTGCTCCGGGATCTCCATACCCAAGCATTTCAAAATCCACCTTAAGTTCGTCGCGTATATCTTCAAATTCCAGTCGCATTTCCTGCTTATCCTTTTCAATAAGAAATTCAATGAACGGCTTTGCTGCGAAACCATAATTGCTTTCACCGACCTGATGCACCTTTCGTCCATATGACGCATCCTTAACAGGCTGTCCATATTATTCCAGAACTCTGCTGTATACACCATCCATGGAATTTTCAGATGCAAGAGGCTGTTCGCCCGTGCTTATGATCACATTTCTCCACGTAGGCACTTCCTGCAGTCCCCCGTTCTTTGCCCCACGAGTCTTTCCAAAGCCATTTCCGAGGGAATAGACGATCAGCGCCGGTGAAAGTCTTTTTTCATTCAGCACCTGAAGTTCATCAAGCCCCAGCGGAAGGTGTTTTAAGGTTCCTGCCCTGCGTTCCAGTCCTACGGCGGTACTGTTGAAGTTTCCCATAAGCTTCAAGGGATCTCCCCATATGGAAAGCCCAAACTTCAGCGTTGCAGTTTTTCCGCTCCTTGAAGAATGCCAGATATGGATAAGCGCCACCCGAAGCTGTAACATTTCCAGCATCGGAGATGCAAAGGAAGCATCCAGCATCATCCTTGCAAAAGGTGATTGTCTGAGCACCTTCGCCATTCCCATCCATGCATCTTCGTCTCCGCAGGTTACAAGGCTTTTTACGATATCACCGTAATCATCATCTTCAAACAGAACTTCGCCATCCACCACATATGGATAAAACTCATCCCCCATCCAGCCGATACGGTTAATACTCCTGACAAAAGGCAGCACCGCCGAATTCTCCGCCTCATACGCCGAAAGATAATTCACCACCATTTCCGCATTACTCGTAGATACGCTCATTCCCTGATCTGCGCAACGGATGATCTGATTCTTGTTTCTTGCTAGGGCTCTCGAAACGATAACCTTTTTCCACTTATGATTTCTCCGAAAAGCAAGCTCATATTTTTCAAGCCCGTTATCTATATTCTCAGTCCGTTTTAAGATTACCAGCGGCTCTGTGCATACCTTCTGGGGAATGATCATTCCATCCTCATTTACCAGATAATCAACACCGTTCTTCATGGTCACATCATATCCGGCAGGTGCTTTCGCACCATTTGTGTCCAGATCCTTCAGGCATATTAAAACCAAGTGCTTTCTTTTCAGCTATAAAGCCCTCAATCCTGTATCCTATCTGGCTTTGGAAGGATAATAATTCAGACATGAGCATACCTCCCTTCCAAGCTTATTCCCATTTCTCCCATCGAAAGCGGACACAGCTTCATGCGGTCGCTGTCGAGGGATGTATATTTGTGCACCGAGTTTGTGTCAGACTGCCCAAGCAATTCAGCTGTTTCCGCAATGGTTGCGCCCGCGCGAAGCGTGTCTGTTGCATAGGTTCTTCTGAGACAATGAAACTGCGTCACGGTAGATCCTGCCCTCTGCATGGCGTTGATGCAAGCCCCGGTTCCTAACGGGCCAAAGGGAACCTTGGAAGATACGAACACGTTATCGCATCCTGCCTTTTTCGGACGGCCTTCCTTCAGGTACAGGAAGATCGAATTAAGCGTGTCAACGTCTACCGGATGGATATGCTCGACCTTAGTTTTGCTTTGTATAATCCTGATCATCCTGTTCTTCCAGTCGATGTCAGTGACCTTCAGTGAGACAACATCGATACTGCGGAATGCTGTGTTCATCCCGAGTTTGAGGATTGCTGCATCCCGAAGTCCTAACGGTGTCGCTGCATTCTGGCAGTATGCGACAATGGAGTCGATGTCGTTTTGCCCCATCACTGTCACAATCTTTTCCTCATCTGAACAAAGACGCGGTACTGCCAGATGGAATCCGGACCTGAGCTCGTTTCGTATTTCCATGCTGATCAAAAAAACGCGGACGCCATAGTTGTATGACCATCTGGTTCCGATGGCAAGGCCGGCATTCTGTAGAACGGACTTCTTCACAAGCTCCGGTGTAAGCTCATCAAAGGATTCCAGACCCTCGGACACCAAAAAGAGGCAGAACTTAGAAATGTGGGAGCGGTTCTGGCGGATTGTGCTTTCCGCTTTCCCTTCCCGGTTCCTGTCATTAACAAAACGGTCAACCTTTTCCCTGCACCATAACGGGATCTGGTCATAGTAGTTCGGATTGCTTGAATTATACTTGCCTGGGAACACTGTGCCCTTTGACACGTAATCATCATACAGGCCAAAGCTACGGTATGCCTGTTTGATGTATTTCGGATCAAACACGGATCCGGCCGCAGCCTTAGCCCATAAATCCGCAGCCTGTCTGCAGTACCCCATATCCGCGGAGGCAAGGAAAACATAAAGCCAGTTAAGGTAACATACAGTCCCGGCAGAACCCTGCATATCGTAGCCGATCGCCAGCAGTTCTTTCCTGAAAGAGGAAATGCTGGCGTGAAAAGCATCCGCCGTTGATGTGGAAGCATTATGATTTTTGATTTTCTCCAATGTAGCGCGATCATTATCGGACAGGTCGGATGCTAAAAAAACTCTGCCGAATTTCCCATAAAACATACAGGCGGAAATACCGGTGCTGCATTTGTGATTTTCACCAAGATACACGAGAAAGTTGCTGATCTGCGTTTCATAATGGCGGTATGTGCCGGCTTCAGATACAAAAGCATGATAATTCTTCACCAATTCGTAGCTGATCCCGTCCGGGGTATCGGTATTATGATGTTGGGCAAAAAGGCAAAAATGCGTACATACTCTTCGGTACCACTCGCGGGTGCCATCGGTATAGGAAGAAATGTGTTCAAGATAATCGGAGATAGCATCTTGAAAAGCATCCGACAACTCCCCAAACAGCCTGAGATGTGAGGCGAGTATCCTGCCATGCTCATATACATCGTTGAGCCTGTTGATAGAAAGAATGCATGGGCGATGCTCGGAGGAAGTGATTTTTTCGTCACACCACCCGATGGCCATGTCCAGGCTAAAAACAGAGATGCCATTGGCATTCATGTACGCCTTGAGATTATCCAGATGGTTTCTTTCCCGATGAATAACTTTTGGAAGGTAATGGAAATCTCTGAGGTTATCTTCCAATATCAGGACGTTGTTATCAAAGTGTACCATGTCATCCACTCCTTTCGTTAGATTTTTAGGGGTAAGACAATGATACACGATAAGGGATGTTATGCGAACTTTTTGTTTCTGGAATCCTTAAAAATCAACGGTTTCAGGGCAGAAAGTTCGCATAACCATAGAGTTCGTATAAAATGAAAGATGACGACTATATTATTCTCCGGACAATCCGGACTGTGAAGGCTCCAATAATGCCCCGTGTTCTTGGAACGGATGGTCACATCATACGGATCTCTGTATATGATGGTGAAATACTTTGCGTCCAGGGTTTCCAGCTCATTCGCATCAAACATAGGCAGCCTCCTTCCCGTACTGAGCGCCCTGTTCCGCCACGAACTGCAGATGAAGCTTTTCCTTTTCCACCTCGAATCTCTTCTGCAGGGATTTCATTTCCCTTTCCATGAAAGCCGCAAATTTCAAGCAAAATTTTACACTGTTAGGTAATCTCTTTTTTACATAGTACGGTAAGAAGATTTTTACATGAAAGCCGCTTCCGCCTCAGCCAGCTTTGCCCTCTCCGCGTCAGGCGTGATCACCAACCGTCCGTCCTCGCATACAACGAAGATATAATCTCCGATGTCAAAGCCTGCTGCCAACAACCATTTTCCTCGTAAGATGATTGTAGGCACTTCCAGATATTTATAACCACCGCCCTGACCATACCCCTTCAGATTCCTTTTCTTTTTATCTATCATAGACTTGTCTCCTTCCTTTTCGCAGACGGGATTTCTATCCCAAGATTTCCATCTCTCATGCAGAATCATGAGAGCCTTGACCCTGCCCCAGTGTTTCGCCGGTACAGCTTTTCAATAAAAGAAAAAGGACTCCGGCGGTCTGCAGTACCGCACAAAGTCCTAATCTTCTTATTTTACCTCGCAATCTCCCAAGCCGGATCCTATGCCGTAGCACACTCCCGGCCGACTTTGGTTCGTAGATATGATTGTTTTCGGCGCCGTCCTCTTTCATATCCCATCCGGGATGATAAAAAATTAGGACAAATCAGCGCAACCCTTGATTTTGCTTGGGTCAACTGACTTGTCCCTATTATAACGTCATCGTCGCAGAACGGATGGATCTGCCAAATATCCGAAGCAAACTTGGCAAGATGCTTCACGCTGCGTTCCACGGACAAGCCCTCATAAGAAAACTGTTTCTCCGTTGCAAAATCATAATCAAGGGTGTCCTTGATACTACTCCACGCTGCGTAGGTGACGGTATCGCCT
The DNA here is from genome assembly GCA_017439665.1 of Lachnospiraceae bacterium. Lineage (GTDB taxonomy): Bacteria > Bacillota > Clostridia > Lachnospirales > Lachnospiraceae > SFDP01. The sequence continues at coordinate 14,512 of JAFSIS010000024.1, read as the reverse complement.
TTCAGCACCCATTCTTTTTTCGTAATATTATACTGACGAATCTGACCGGCATGGGTAAATACACCTTCAAACAGTCTACGGTGAATCGTCAGCCATTCAGCCGGTGAGAACTGGAACGCTTTCTCGCCTAATAGCTTCGCAATTCTTGCGGACACAATATCCGCTTCCTTGGTTGTTCTCAATCTCTGTGCGATCAGTACGTTGTTCATAATAGCTCTGAATGCGTTTTTGCACTTCATCAATACTGATTTTTCCTTCGATATGTTCCTTGGCCGTATCTAACAGATAAGCAGAAATTTTCAAACCATCTACTGCCTGCAAGCCGATTGCAGTCTGCCATGCTTCACTCTTTTCAATTTGACCAGGCTCACCCTGTTTGATATATTCTTCAAGCTCAAATTGCCAGTTCTTTTCTACTGACATAGCTGCACCCCGTTTCCTGCTTAATGCGCAATCCTAAAATAATCCAAATATGTTTTATATTTATCCTGTGCCGTCATGCAGGTATCTGTCAGATAGCCTTTTTCATTGTGCCATTCTTTCAATCCTCGGTAGTAGAACATCTTCAAATTATCCTCAATGATAAACGGGACGATATTATATTTCAGGCATTCTTTAAACATAATCAATCTGCCCACACGGCCGTTGCCATCCTGGAAGGGATGGATCCTTTCAAACTTCACATGGAAGTCCAGAATATCCTCAAGTTTTTTTTCCTCTCTGGCGTTGTATTCCGACAGCAGCGCTTTCATCCTGTCAGCAACATCTTCCGGAAGGGCAGTATCCATACCACCAACTTCATTCGGTAACTTCTTATAGTCACCAACAGCAAACCAATCTTTTCTGGAATCACTGGTGCCATTTTTCAAAATCAAATGGAGTTCCTTGATGAATTTCTCGGTCAACGCTGTTTTGGCATTCTCAATAATCATGTCGATACAACGGAAATGGTTCGCCGTTTCGATCACATCATCCACATTGAGGACTTCGTTTTCTACACCGATAGTATTGGTTTCAAAAATATATCTTGTCTGATCGTGAGTCAAACGGCTACCCTCGATGTGGTTGGAATTGTATGTCAAATCAATCTGTGTTTTATGGTAAATTCCACCGGAGTATTTGCTTGCCTTCTGTTCTTTCAGAATATCCAACAGAGTAATCGGTTCTTCTTTTCTCTTGTTGGTACGCTCCGGTTTCTCTGCATTTTCGGGAATGTTCCAAGTCTTTCCGGTAAGGAACGCACCAATCACACGCCCCTGAGCGCAATAATTTCTTACACTACGCTCCGATACATTCCACTTTTTGGCTATTTCAGTAACTGAAAGGTATCGCATCTACTCTCCTCCGTCATAAATCAAATCTAAAAACTACGCTAATCAATTGTATAGTATATCACATTATCGGCAAAAATATCAATATCTTTTATCTTTTTCTCATTATTTTTGCCGATACGGGAAGTGGATTTCTTGATTCCAAACGTATAAAAACAGGACTCCATAAGAAATGAAGTCCTGCATTTTCAAGATGCTTTTAGCTTTCTCTTTCGCAGTGGTTGTCTTACCACACCATTTTGGACCAACAATCAATTTTATTTTTTTTTGACTATTTTGTTTTGTCTTTTTACTGTGTAATATTTTTTATTCTAAAATCCTGCCAGATAGTAGATCAGGGAGCCCGCCGTTTTTCCCAGGGCAATAGCCAGGAGCACGATGCCCGCCCCTCTTCCCAAGCCGATACGGCGAACAGAAATAGGGATGGTATTGAGCATTTCTGCGATAGCAATGGCAAAACAGCCTACAAACATTCCTGCAAACAGGCCAAACACACCCAGAATAAGGTCTCCCCAGCACAGTCCCTGTCCAAAAATCCCTTCCGCCATAAGCGGTCCGTTTCCCACAAGCTGTGTCCTTCCCAGAGCACTGAAAAAAGGGATAAAGACTTCATGGTAGATACTGAAAATACATCCCAATACACTTCCTGCCACGATGGCATTCTCATATTTAATAATATGGTCAGCCGTATGCGTTTTATCAGCAAATCGGGGAACCAGGCCCACAGAGACGAAAACGGTAAAAACTCCTCCCGAAGAAAGAAGGCCAAAGCCCAGTGCCCCCAGGATCATCAGACAATACTCAAGAAACATCAATGGTTTTTTCCTCCCTGTTTGCCATCTCCACCAGTGCCGTATTAACGCTGTCCTCATAAGAGCGCATCTCTACCTCTACCGGACTGGGATCCGGCGTAAGTCTGCGCCTGCCGATATGGTTATAGAATACGATAATCCCTAATGACAGACCGACAGAGTAGGCAGCCTCCAACATGGTAAAGCCATCCTTATCCTCTCCCAGAATCAACTCATGGATATCTACAAAAAGCATATCAATATTGATCTCATTGTGGTAGGCCATAATGGTATACATGGTCCCGAAAAAACAGACTAAAGACACCAGCGCTACCTTCAGCCATACCCGCCACATTGGCGTATGGGTCGGCTTTACCCGATCCACAACGGTTTCCGTCTCTCCCACAATGTCCACCGAACAGGCAGGACAGCAGCCATAGATCAGCTCCGTCACCTTCAGCGCACTGATCACACAGCGGTTTTTGTCCTTTAACTGAAAAACATGTACGGTCAGCGGCTTTATTTTGTTGGTAATATGGGTATCCTGACAATAGATCTTGCCCAGGTCGGAAATACACACCGACTCCTTTGCCGTTTTTACTTTTGCATCCATTTTCAAATAGACTGTTGTTTCTGCCATGGCAAACTCCTTTTCACTCCAGGCTTTTACGCATTCCTGTCAGGATTTTTTTCTCCGTCCGGGATACCTGTACCTGGCTTATCCCTAATATTTTTGCCACTTGTACCTGTGTCATATTCTCAAAATAGCGCATTCGTATTAAATTTCTTTCCGAATCTCCAAGACCGTTTAACAGCTGCTCCAGTAAAATGTGATTCAGCACCGTTTCTCCGGCACTTCCTTCTGCCACCACCTGATCCACCAGAAAAATTTCACTTCCATCAGACTGATAGACGGATTTATAGAGGGATTCTACCTGGACATTGGCTTCCATGGCCATCACGATCTCTTCCCGGTCAAGCCCTGTTGCCCCGGACAACTCCTCCAGAGTCATATCCCTTCCCTGCTCTCTTTTTTGCTGCTCCAGTGCCCGGTTGATCTTCCAGCCGTTTTCCTTCAGACTTCTGCTCACCTTCACCAGTCCGTCATCCCTTAAGAATCGTTTGATCTCTCCACTGATCAAAGGCACTGCATAGGTAGAGAATTTTACCTGAAAAGAAAGATCGAATTTGTCGATGGCCTTCATCAGTCCGATAGTCCCGATCTGAAACAGATCCTCTGCCTCCACTCCCCTTCCCAGAAAACGTTTGACAATATGATGAACCGGCCCCAGGTTTTTCTCGATCAGTACCTCTCTTGCTTCTTTATCCCCTGCCTGTAATCGCTCGATCAGTGCTGTACTTTCCTCCATAGCTCTTTTCACCTTCTGCCGTGACAGCCTTTTCAGACTTCAAACCAGCCTCCTGTTCCCAGCTTTTTTTTCATCATTATCCGGGTGCCCTGCCCGGGAAAGGATTCCACCTCCAGTTCATCCATAAAAGCCTCCATAAAGGAAAATCCCATTCCCGATCTGTCTTCATCCGGTTTGGTGGTAAAAAGAGGTTCCATGGCAAGCTCTATATTTTCTATCCCTTTTCCCTTATCTTCAATCTCCACCTCCAGAAGATCCCCCACCAGCCTGCAGCTTATGTATACCACACCACTTTCCTCCTCATAACCATGGAGGATGGCATTTGTCACTGCTTCTGATACTGCAGTCTTCACATCTGCCATCTCTTCTAACGTGGGATTTAAGGGTGTGATAAAGGAGGCTACTGCAAGCCTGGCCAGACTCTCATTTTCCGATCTGGCCTCAAACTGCAGCTGCATCCAGTTTTCTGTTTTTAATTTTCCTCTCGTTTCCATGTGACCTGACTCCTTCCTTCCGCATTCTTCTTTCTGTCCTTTTTCATCCATATGATGTACTGCTGAAGCCCTGACAGAGAAAGAATTCTTTTCACCTGAACTCCCGCATTGACCACATAGATCTTCCCTCCAAAAACCTGTACTTTTTTATATCTTCCGGCAATGATCCCGATACCTGAACTGTCCATGAAATCGGTCTCTTCAAAATCAAAAATAATATTATTTACTTTTTCCTGACAGATAAACTGATCTGCCCTGCGGCTGATGGTCTCTGCATGATGGTGATCGATTTCCTTAGGCATCTTAATGCAAAGAAAATCGCGGATTACCTGGTATTGCTGCTGGCTCATAAGCTCCTCCCTGCTCTTTTTTATTACAGTAAAAAAGAGAGCCGGTTCTCTCCCGACTCTCTTTCGTTTACTCGTTTTTATTTTTATGCTATTCAGCTGTCAGCTCATTAATATAGGACTGGGAACGGTTTGCCTTTTCCGTGGACGGAAATAACTCGATCACCTTCTCATAGGCAGCAATAGCCTCCATATCCCTCTCCAGTTTCCGGTAGGAATTGGCAAGATTAAAATACGCATCTACATTGGTTGCATCGTAGGCTGCTGCTCTGGTCAGCTCCTGCACCGCCAGTTCATAATCTCCATCCTGATAAGCATCCATTCCGGCTGCATAATACTGCTCACCTAACTGGCTTCCCACTTCTCCAAGCAACAGATCGTACAATGCCGTAAAGGATTCTGATGATTCTTCAGTGACCGACTCCGGATTGATCTTTTCCAGATATTCACTGATCTTCATCACTTCCTCCGGGGTCTCGATATAGATCCTTACGGCCTGAAGCAGATTATTTACATCCTCCAGGGTACCGCCTGTACCTACAAAACCATCCAGCTGCCCCTCCAGCTTCTGCTTCTCATTTTCCAAAGCCTTAACCTTGCTTTCCAGCTCATTGATGGTAGCTGATTTTACATCCAGCTGTTCACTGACTACCTTCATCTCTTCATTCACACCGGCCTGGGCATGCTGTATTCTGGCAGGTAAAATTAAGAACCAGGCCACTGCCAGACCGATGCCGATTCCGATGATCAGATTACCGATAGAAGTAACCGTCTTTCCTTCCGAAACCTTATAGGGCTGAATGATCGTCTCATTACCGCTTTGATACTGATAAGCCTCATCGCTGACATTCTTACTCTTTGTCAGAGAAGCTTTGACTGTATTTTTTCCTTTTCCCTGGCTTCCCGGTGTGCCAGACTCTCCCAGGGTCTGATTGATTTCCTGGGTATAACGTAAGGCGATAGTGTTGTTAATATCGATTTTCAGACATCTCTCCAGCTCCTTACGGGCCTTTCCCCATTCCTCACTGTTGATATACAGCAACGCCAGAAGCTGATGAGCCTGAAGGTATTTGGGATTCATGGATAATACCTTTTTTAACTGGATCACTGCCAGATCCAGACTTCCCTGATAGCAATAGGTCAATGCCTGATTGAACTTCTTCAACGTAGCATTCAGGGCTTCCAGCTTACCGGGATTGCTTTGGATCAGGTTAAGATAATCGTCTGCCACATTCTTTTTGGACTGAAGATTCTTACTGATCACCCATTCATTGAGAGCCTGGACCGACTCTCCCAACTCAAAATATACCAGTCCCAGCAGGTTTCTGGCATCCACATGATTTTTATTTAACTTCAAACACTGGTGCAGGCTGACAAGAGCACCGGACAGATCCCGTACTCTGGCTTTTTCCAAACCATCATTATAGAGCAGATTGGATGCACTGATGACCAGCTTATAGTTTGTTACATCTACCTTGCAATTCGTACAGAAATTATGTCCTGTCAGATCGCAGCCACAGTTATAACACCTCATATCTGTTTCCTCTATTCTTTATTCTGTTTGGCTTCCTTAACCACTTCAACCACCAGATCTGAAATATCCGTCAGATTTTTTCTATATAAAGCATCCTCAGCCTCTTCTATTTCGAGGCTAAGATGAAATTTCTTCAATTCTTCTTCAAAATTTATCATTCTTTCACATGCCTTTCATTCTGCTGCCCCAAGCAGCCTTCACCTCTCCCACCAGATACAGGGAGCCGGCCACATAAATCCTATCCTCATCCTCCCGCAGTTCAAGCATTTTCGTCAATGCTCCGGGGATATCCTCTTTAACGATTACGTTCAGTCCTCCAAAAAGAAGCTTCAGCTTCTTAGCTGACAGCCCTCTTTCATTTTCCAACTGTGCAGTATAGATTTTTCCAAACAGGCCGGAAGCTCCGATCAGCTCAGCCATTACCTGCACCTCTTTATCTCCTGCTGCCGAAAATAAAAGCCATCGTTTTCCCCGGCAGCCGTCACGCCTGGCCGTTTCCAGAAAGGCTTCTATTCCCTCCCGGTTATGGGCTCCATCCAGAAAAACTCCGGGCAGAATTTCTTCCATTCTGCCCTCCCACAGACAGTTTCTGATCCCTTTCTCCAGATCTTCCTGGGACAGGGGCAGACCTGCCTCTTCCAAAGCTGCAAGGGCCAGCGTGGCATTTTCCACCTGATAAAAGGCTGTAGTGGACAGGCTTAATGGAATATATCCATAATAACGAGAATAATAAGAAAAATCAATCCTTTTATGCCTCAAATCAAAGCCTGTTTCCTGTTCCTTCAACACCCTTCTACAGAAACAGCCGGATTCTTCGGCTTTTCGTTCAATTACTCCTTCACTTTCAGGCCTCATGGCAGCATAAACCACCCGGCTTCCCGGTTTGATGATCCCTGCCTTTTCCCCGGCAATTTCTGTATAAGAAGAACCCAGATACTCCATATGATCCAGCCCCACCGGAGTGATAACGCAGACTGCGGGGGGATCGATCACATTGGTGGCATCCAGCCTTCCTCCCAGGCCCGTCTCCAACAGAATCACCTGGGGCTGCCACTTTTCCATATGCAGCATATTCATGAAAAACAGCCACTCAAAAAAGGTGGGATGGTAGGCCCCTTTAGGCTCCATCCCCTCCTCGGTACAGACTCGGTTATTTTCTCTTTCCTTTTTAAGATAGGCTTCCAGCATTCCCGCAAGCTTCTGAAAAATTCCCAGAAACTCTTTTTCCGAAATCCACTCTCCGTTCAGCCTTATTCTCTCCCGCATGGTAACGAGGTGAGGAGAGGTAAACATCCCCACCGAATACCCGCCTGCCCTGAGACAGGAATCCATATAGGCACAGACCGAACCCTTTCCATTGGTTCCCGCCACATGGATCATTTTGCTCTTTGCTCCCGGCTTTCCCAGGAATTCATAGAAAGCACGGGTATCCTGAAGCGTATTCTTTTTTGTAAACTTAGGAATGGATAATATATATTCTGCTGCTTGTGTATAGGTTGTTATATTTTTCACGATAATCTGCTCTCCGTGCGCCACTATCGCAACTGACCCAGCCGCTCCTTCACCTGCTCCATCATCTGCTGATATTTTGCAAGCTTTCCTTTTTCCTCTTCAATCTTGGCTGCCGGCGCCTTGGAGATGAACTTCTCATTGCTCAGCATACCGTTTACACGGGCAAGCTCTCCCATAAGCCGTTTTTCTTCTTTTTCCAGACGCTCGATCTCCTTACTGATATCTACCAGTTCCACAAAAGGCATATAGCACACTGCCCCTGGAATCACCACGGATACCGCATCCTCTGTAATACCGCTCTTGTCTGCCTGGGTCTTTACCTCTGAAGCATAGGCCAGAGAAGCAAAGAAAAGACCGCTTTCCCTGAAAATCTCCAATACCTCATCCTGAGCGCTGACTACATAGACCATTGCCTTTTTGCTGGGAGGAACGTTCATTTCCGTACGGACATTTCGGATGCCCCTTACGGCTTCCTTGATCAGCTCCATATCCTTTTCTTCTTTTTCAAAGCTTCTTTCTTCCCGATAAACAGGCCAGGAGCTGACCATAACAGACTCTTCCTCAGACTGCAGGCTGCAGAAGATCTCCTCCGTAACGAAGGGCATGTAAGGATGCAATAGCTTCAGGGCATCCAACAGCACGGTTCTTAAGGTCCAGAGGGCACTGTTCTGGCTCTCGGCATTATCACTGTTGTAAAGGCGGGGTTTTACCATCTCAATATACCAGTCGCAGAATTCATCCCAGATAAAATCATATACCTTCTGCACCGCAATTCCCAGCTCGAAGCTTTCCATATTCTCGGTCACTTCCTGCACCAGGCTGTTCAATTTGGATAAGATCCATTTATCGGCAGGTTCTAATGCCGCAGCTGCGGGTTCCATAATGGTCTTTCCTTCCATATTCATCATGATGAAACGGGAAGCATTCCATACCTTATTGGCAAAATTTCTGCTGGCCTCTACACGCTCATGGTAGAAACGCATATCATTACCGGGCGCATTGCCTGTGATCAGGGTAAGTCTCAGTGCATCTGCGCCATACTGTTCAATAATCTCCAAAGGATCGATACCATTTCCCAGAGATTTAGACATCTTTCTTCCCTGGGAATCCCGCACCAGACCGTGGAAAAGAACGGTCTTGAAGGGCTTTTCCTTCATCTGCTCAAAACCGGAGAAAATCATACGGATTACCCAGAAGAAAATAATATCGTATCCGGTTACCAGTACGTCCGTAGGATAAAAATACTTCAGATCCTCCGTTTCCTCGGGCCAGCCCAGGGTAGAGAAGGGCCAGAGTGCGGATGAAAACCAGGTATCCAGAGTATCCTCATCCTGCTTAAACCGGGTACAGCCGCATTTAGGACAGCTGGCAGGCTCTGTTGCCGAAACCACCGTTTCTCCACATTCCTCACAGTAGTAGGCAGGGATACGGTGTCCCCACCAGAGCTGACGGCTGATACACCAGTCACGGATATTGTCGGTCCAGTTAAAATAGGTTTTATTCATTCTTTCCGGAATCAGCTGGATATCACCAGATTTTACTGCCTCCACGGCAGGCTTGATCAACTCATCCATCTTCACGAACCACTGCTGCTTGATCATGGGTTCGATGGTGGTTTTACAGCGGTCATGGGTACCTACGTTGTGTACATGATCCTCGATTTTTACCAGCAGCCCCATTTCCTCCAGCTCCTTTACGATGGCTTTTCTTGCCTCGTATCGGTCCATTCCGGCAAATTTTCCACCGTTTTCATTGATGGTGGCATCGTCGTTCATGATGTTGATCTCCGGCAGATTATGGCGCTTGCCCACCTCAAAATCGTTAGGGTCATGGGCAGGGGTGATCTTTACTACACCGGTACCGAATTCTCTGTCTACATAAGCATCGGCTACAATGGGAACCTCACGGTTGACAAAGGGAAGAACTACGGTTTTGCCAATCAGATGCTGATAACGCTCATCCTCAGGATTTACGGCAACTGCGGTATCTCCCAGCATGGTTTCCGGACGAGTAGTGGCAAATTCCAGAAATTCTTCACTGTCTTTAATGGGATATTTGATATGCCAGAACTTTCCATCCTGTTCTTCATATTCCACCTCCGCATCGGAAATGGAAGTATTACATACAGGGCACCAGTTAATGATCCTGCTGCCCTTGTAAATCCATCCTTTTTCATGCATCTTACAGAACACCTCTGTAACGGCCTTGTTACAGCCCTCATCCATGGTGAAGCGTTCTCTGTCCCAGTCACAGGAGGAGCCCAGCTTCTTCAGCTGGCCGATGATCCGGCCGCCGTACTCCTTCTTCCACTCCCAGGCTCTTTCCAGAAAGCCCTCTCTTCCCAGGTCTTCCTTATTGATGCCTTCTTCCTTCAATTTTTCAATAATCTTTACCTCTGTAGCAATACTGGCATGGTCTGTACCGGGCTGCCAGAGAGCATTATAGCCCTGCATACGTTTGAAGCGGATAAGGATATCCTGCATGGTATTATCCAGAGCGTGTCCCATATGCAGCTGTCCGGTGATATTCGGAGGGGGGATCACAATGGTAAAGGGTTTCTTACTGTGATCCACCTGGGCATGAAAATACTTCTTCTTAAGCCATTTCTGATATAGTCTGTCCTCCATCTGCTGAGGATCATAGGTCTTTGCTAATTCTTTGCTCATCTCAATTTCTCCTTTTTGGGGCTAGTATATTCGTATGAAACCACCCATGTGCGAGCACATCGTGCTTTCAGGCTTTTGACCCTGGTATCATAAAAATAATGAAAGACAAAAAATTTGTCAACTCTCTTTATCGATTTTCATTCACATATATCCTTACCCTGCTCTGAATGATATCTGCTGCCTCTTTAGCCGACTTCTGTCCCTCAAAAAAAGGAGCCGTTTCCTCTGTGATGATGTTGTATATCTCCTGATTATAGCTGCCGGTTCTTTCTATACTTTTGATAAACTCCATCACGACTCCGGTTTCTTTTTTCGTAAGCGGTGAGCCGGGAATCTCCATATTTCCTACATAATAGGTCAGCTCATATTCCACCTTATTTCCGTTTTCATCCAGGTAATGGGGTTTTTGCCTTGCCTCTTCCTCCATTTTTTCCAGACTGGAAAGGCGGACAGGGAAGCAGTATTCCAAATTATCCTGATACTCTTCGCTGAGCATGGATTTTACAAACTCCCATGCTGCCTGCTTGTGTTCACTGTACTCACTGATAGCCAGATTGCACTGGGTGGAAAAGGCGGATCCGATTCCCACCTCCGTAGGAAAGCCCACCAGAGTAATATCCTCTCCGAAGGTAGCATACCTTAAGCTGCCATAATCCCTGAAGGTGCTGAGCATATTCTGGGAAAGAAGACTCCTTCCTTCCCTGTACTGCATTTCCATTTCCAGATAAGCCTGCTGATCATTATAATCCACGTGGGTATACTCCTTGGGAAGGGTTTTGGCATACTCCAGCATCCGGATAAATTTTTCCGTGTCGAAGAAGCATTCTCCAGTCTCCCAGTTGATATATTCCTCATAATTCATCACCAGACAGATCTGCATAAAACTGTCCCGGATCACATTAGGGAAAAGTACCGTTCCCTCCGGCCTGGATGCCTGAAGGGCCAGAGCCTCTTCCATGGTCCAGGTGAAGTCTTCACCTACATCAGCAGTTTTTCCCACAAAAGTATTAATATAGAAAAAAGGAATCATCTGATACAGCTTTCCCTTGGTTTCATAAGCTGCAAAAACATTAGGCAGATAATCCTCCCGATGAAAATCGGCATCCGCCTCCATCAATTCATAGTAATCGGCAAAAACTCCCTTTGCCATATAGCTTTCCAGAGGCATTCCACTGTGCAGCAGAATAATGTCCGGTACATTTCCGGAAGCAATATCCGAATTCAGTCGGCTCTGTCCAACCGTATAATCCTCTTCTGTATTGTATTCAGAATAATCCCGTATGGTAATCCGATAAGCAGTGCTCTGCTTATTAAACTTGATCACCTGCTTCTTGATCTCCGAATCCAGGTAACTGCAGCCCAAAATAAGCTCAGCCTTCTCCACCACCTCATCCTCCGGTATCCTGATGAAACGTCCTACTCCCGTCCCCTCATCAGTAAAATAGGAAGCAATGAAGCTGTCCCCATCAATAAAACTGATCTGGTTCATTCCGTAGCTGGAAAAATCCGAGGCCAGAAAACCCATAATGGGAGTTGGCTCGGCATCTCCCAGATTGTAGCCGTAAATTCCCTTTGCATCGGAGAGATAAAAATCATAATCCTTGCCTTCCAGTATCGTATAGACATAAAGGATAAACGGCAGCTCAATTTTTTCTCCCTTTTGGCCTGTCTTAATATCGAAGGTCTGATAAAAGGATTTATCTCCTTCCATCCCAATAAGAACAAACTGATCATCTCTGACCTTCATCAGGCGGTTTTCACCCTCCATACCGCCTTTCTCCGCCTGGCCCACCGGATTTCCCAGGGTATCATAAAGAAGCACCCCGGTTCCTGTTTCCACCACCAGAGTCCCCTCCTCCAGACAATACAGAGAGTTGACATAAAAATATTCATTGCTGTCCTGCTCTTCATTCAGCCAAAGGGTAAACAACTCCTTCCCCTGTGCAGAATGGCCCTGCAGATAGACCCTGGAATCTTCGCTTCCATCCTGATTCATGCCATAGTAATTATAGGTAGAATAAATATTGCCCTGGCTGTCCATAGTCAGGTAGCCCATTCCACAATTGGCAGGAAGCTTGATCTTCAACTCACTCAGCTTATTGCCTTCCAGATCAAAGGCAGTGATCACGCGGGTATAGCCTTCCTGAGCCACAAACTCAGTTTCCATGATTGCTTCTTCTACTTCTTCCGCAGCTGCTGTCTCTTCTGCCCCTGATTCTATGGCTTCTGTTGAGACTTTTTCCCCGACTTCTGCTTCTGCTGTTGTTTCAGCCTCTTCTTCTACATCTATCCCTGCGGTTTCAGCTGCTTCTTCCACGTCTATCTCTGCGATTTCAGCTGCTTCTTCCACATCTATCTCTACGGTTTCAGTTCCCTCTTCCTCCGTATTTTCTTTTGTGGTTTCTGCCTCTTCAGCTGAGACTTCCTCCCCGGTTTCAGCTTCTTCGCCCTCGGCTTCGACAGCCTCTGCCTCTGTCGTGTCAGGCATGGAAGAATACTGTACAGTTTCTACATAGAGGGTATCCCCCACCAGTTTCAGCTGATTCGGATTTCCCATACCGGCACCCAGATCCAGCTCTTCCTCCCGGAAAATATGGCTCTTTCCAAAAACACCATCCGACTCCTGCTCTTTCTCTGCTTTATTTCCTCCGCAGGCGGTCAGCAAAAAAACGAAGGCCATCAAAAGGGCCGTCATTCTGAACTTTTTCATTTTTTCCTCTCATTCTTTACTTTATGTCGTTTCACCTGCAGGTCATATAATTTATCCTTGAGGTAACGATATCCGTCGGCTGCCCTCCAGGTTCTCTTTTTCCAAAGCCTCATCAGAGACCAAATAAGGAAGACACAAGGATAGATCAGTAAAATAATCTTGACTACCAAAGTCAAAAGTAAGATATCTTCATATCCCCTGGCCACATTCTCCCAATAGGGGTAGACGATCCCCTGCCTGGACATACTTCTGGTGCCAAACTCCAACAGCTTTTTTATCAAAACGAAGGCTTCAAAACGCCCGGTGTTTTCCAGAATATTCACTTCCGTGTTTTCCGCATCCACTACCTCTGACACCGTAGACAGGGCAAAGCCCTTTACCGGATTGGGCATAACCATCTCATAACAGTAGCCGCCCGTTACACTTCCGTACTTTTCCAGACTTTCCATGGAAAGATAGCAGACAGACTTATCCAGACCTGCTGCCTCGGCCAGTTTTCCCGTATTCCGGCGAACTACTCCGCTGATCAAATGAGGCACCTGACCGATCATCACCTGCATACCGGCCACATCATTGGAACCAAAAAGCTGCCAGGCTGCTTCCTCATCAATGACGATCCCATCCTGCATCATGCTGTCAGGGCCAAAATAGGAACCGTCCAGCAAGGTAAGGGGATGGAATTGAAAAAAATCCCCCTGCACGCCCAAAGCCTCAAGCTCCACACTCTTACTTCCATAGCTTATGGTAATTTTGCCCGGAATGCTCAGGACATCGATCCGCAGTCTTGTTTGTTCATCCTCTGAAGCAATGGAGGCCTCCACCAGCTTTTTGTCTATGGTTATCCCAAGGCCGGTAAAATAATCTGCACTCTCGGCCCCATCAGCAGCAAAAAAACAACTGATCTGAGCCACATTGTTTTCCTTGGACCACCGGCCGGCCATCTGCTGATCATAGAGCCGGTCGATAGTAAGTCTCTCCACTAGGCTGATTCCTGCAAAAAGCAGGAGGCAGAGCAGAGCCCCACAGCCTCTTAGAATATCCTTCAGGGAAAGCCCCTGTAACCATTTTTTCACACTCTCTCCTCCGGTTTTACTCATCTGCAAGCCGAATCTGCTTACCGGCCTCTACCGGCTTATTTGCCGTAGTAATCACATATTCATATCCATACAAAGCTGCACTGATGGCCGTATTCAGATCGTCCGAGGTCAGCACCTCCACATCCACCCTGGTTGCCACATAACGATTACCCAGGGGTGAATTTTTGGATTCCACGATCAGGATGAATTTTCCGTTACTGTCTTCACGGATAGCACTGTTGGGCACCACCAGATCATAATTGGCACTTCTTTGACCAATGGACAGGCTGATACTCTGGCCCGGCTGCACAGACCCTGTTACACTGAAATAAAGAAGCTTTTTCTGACCGGGATTCTGCGTGTCAGGACGAATATTGGTCAGAGTTGCCGTAACATCATCATAATACCAGGCATTCTGCAGTTCCGCCTTCTCCCCAACGGAAACCTTCTGCGCCTGCTCATTGGTTACGGAAAAGCTCATGCTGTAGCCCTTTCCTTCCGGCTGCATAACGGCTATGGCCTCATCGGGAACGGTGGTTTCACCGGCCGTCTTGCTGATGGAATTAACGGTGCCGGCCACCGGTGCCACAATGGTACTGCCTACAGATTTTTCTCTGAGTCTCTCCACCTCTTCCTGCTGTTCACGGATAGCACTGCTCTGGCTGGAAAGATCCAGTTCCT
>JAFSIS010000023.1 GCA_017439665.1 Lachnospiraceae bacterium | reverse complement strand
CAGCCTTCTGTTGAATTGTTACTCCGGAATTATCCTTACTGGGGCATAGGCTAAAAAATCAGCCTTCCCTGCCCCATTTTTTCAGTAGATACTAAGAAAAACCCTATTTTTGCCCTCTTAATCAGCTTGCTGGGCATATGGAGGTTTTTTTACTGGTCATGCCCCAAATAATCGTCCAGTCAGGGTATTATACTGCTGTTTTTTTGTATATGCCCAATCAAGAAAGAAAAGAGCCGCTTTCATCATCTTTATCACAACATACAGGGCATCAGAGGAAATTATTTTTCTCTTTGCCCCCTAAAAAAATTCCACACTCCTGCTTCCCCATTTCGTTAATGCCTGGTAAGCCTTCAGCTGTGCAGAAACGCAACTCCATGTTAAGGTTATTACCCTACCGTCCTTTCACAAGGGACGGCAGGCTCTATTCAAAACCATGAGGATAGATGAAAAAATGATTCTCCGGATTTGGCCTGAAAAAAGGAGTGTGAATCCTCACTCCTCTTTCATAAACTGACTATCCATCTATTCTACCACCACTGCCTCCTTATCTCCCGTGGCTGCCATAAACTCCTTCAGTTCCATGCTGCGGTGGTGGTAGGCAGTTCCTGCACTTCCCTGACTGCCACTGCCAGCAGCAGAACTGCCCTTGATTTGTACTCACACAGGAAAGGAGGTCATTCCTCCCACTCTTCTGTCTCCAGAACACGGCGGATAATTTCCGAAGGAATACCCTTACGCATGAGAAAGGCAAAAAGCTTCTGTCTCTCTTTCCAGTCTGTTTCCTGTGGCTGATAGTTCTTCTTGCACAAAAGCTTCCGGGCCTGAATCAGCTGCAATTCTTCCTCCTCTCCCTCCTCATAGGTTGACAAAAAAGCCCTTTGCAGAACCTCCGGGGAAATGCCTTTAGCAGACAACTTCTCTTCCAATTTTCGCCGGCTCTCCTTCTCCTTATGAAAAGCAATATACTGGCAGGCATAGTCGTAATCATCGATATAGCCGTAGGACTTCACATATTCTATAGCTTCCTCAATGCTTTCTTCCGGATACTTCCCTTCCCTCAGCTTCTGGCGAAGCTTCATCTCTGTATAAGCCCTGGTTTTCAACAGATTCAGACATCTCTTCTTTGCCCGCTTAGGCAGAAGCTCCCTGGTAATCTGCTGATACTTCTCTTCTTCAATGGGTTTTCCCCGTTTTAGTCCATAGGAAGAAAGTTCGCCCCTGTATAATACAAAGGCGAACTCTTCATCTACATAGATGCTGTATTTTTGTTTAGAAAACTCCTGAATATCGGTAACAACCCTCATTTTACACCCCTTGCATATCGCAAGTTTTACTTACGATACTACTTAAATAAATAAGTGAAAAATCTTTGATTTTTCACACACCCCCCTGTATATCACAGATTTTCTTTACAACGCTTCTCTTACCTCTTCGGTAAGTCTTCAAAAAAGGAGCTGCTTCAAGCAGATAAGCAGTATGCTTAACGAAAACTCTTGAATCAGCTCTTTTTCTACATTATTTTTATGCTCAGCAAGGGATTACTCCGTTGCCTCCTTACTCTTAGACGCTTTCTTCTCTGTCTTGACTTCTGCCTTCACTTCCTCTGATGGCGCTTCCTGCTTTGCATCCAGATTGAACTGAGCTCTTACTTTAGCTTCGATCTCTTCACAAACAGCCGGATTATCCTTCAGATACTGTTTGGCATTCTCACGCCCCTGACCGATCTTGGTTCCTTCATAGGCGTACCAGGCACCGCTCTTATTCACAATATTATTGTCGGCAGCAAGATCCAGGATGTCTCCCACACGGGAAATTCCTTCTCCGAACATAATATCAAATTCTGCCTCCTTGAAGGGAGGAGCGATCTTATTCTTTACCACCTTAACTCGGGTACGGTTACCTACAACCTCACCACTCTGCTTCAGCGCCTCGATTCTTCTCACATCCAGACGTACCGAGGAATAAAACTTAAGGGCACGTCCACCGGTGGTAGTCTCCGGATTCCCGAACATGACCCCCACCTTTTCTCGAAGCTGATTGATGAAAATAACGGTACAATTGGACTTGCTGATCACTGCCGTCAGCTTACGCAGAGCCTGGGACATCAGTCTGGCCTGTAAGCCCACATGGGAGTCTCCCATATCTCCATCGATCTCTGCCTTAGGTACCAGGGCAGCAACAGAGTCTACAACCACAATATCAATAGCACCGGAACGTACCATAGTCTCGGTGATCTCCAGAGCCTGCTCCCCATTGTCCGGTTGGGATATGTAGAGGTTGTCAATATCTACGCCGATATTCTTGGCATATACAGGATCCAGCGCATGCTCAGCATCGATAAAGCCGGCAATTCCGCCTCTCTTCTGCACCTCGGCAATCATATGAAGGGTAACGGTAGTCTTACCGCTGGATTCCGGTCCATAAATCTCTACGATCCTTCCCTTGGGAATACCGCCCAGTCCCAGGGCCAGATCCAGGCTCAGGGAGCCGGTGGGAATGGTCTCCACATTCATCTGTGCCGAAGGGTCTCCCAGCTTCATCACTGCTCCCTTGCCATACTGTCTTTCAATCTGTGAAATAGCCGCATCAAGGGCCTTTAATCTGTCATCTCTTTCCATAGGTTTGTTCTCCTTTTTAGAACGGATGTTCTTTTCTTGTTTTACAGGATAAAACATCTGTTCGATTTTGTCAACTGATTTTTTGGGAAATACTGATGAAAGTGTTTCCCCCGCCGAATTTGTACTGCGAAGCAGTAATTTTCTCTGCAAATTCGTGCGTTCCTCCAGAGGATCTAAGAAAATGCTGATTAAATCCGCGTTCTCTCAGTATTGTCCCGAATAGTTACCCATTTTGCTTTATCCCCTCAATGGCATCCCTCCTGTTCTCTTTTTATGTTTGCTTTGAAAAATGGCGAAATACCCGATAGGCAAAGCAGACATGGTGATTGTGATGTTTAGATCTGTACTGTGGTGTAGCCATGCTGACCGGCACTGTGCAAGCACACCAGTATGTATCATACTTTTATTATTTTACTGAATCCCCCATACTTTGTCCAGAAAAAAATAGGAGCCTGCTCAACTTTTGCCTGTTGAATAAGCTCCTCTGCTTCTCATTCCTGCTGAATAAGCCTCCCTGCCTCCCATTTCTGCTGAATAAGCTTCCCTGCTTCTCATTTCTGTTGAATAAGTCCCCCTCTTTTCATTCCTGCTGAATAAGCTTCCCTGCTTCCCATTTCTGCTGAATAAGCTTCCCTGCTTCCCATTTCTGTTGAATAAGTTCCCCTGCTTCTCATTCCTGTTGAATAAGCTTCCCTGCTTCTTCTCTCTGCTGAAAACCTATTTTTCTCCTTTTTCCTTCAGGATACAGCTTCTTGCCAGAGTAAGGGCTGCTGCCACACTGCTTTCCCGGATTTTTTCCCGGCTGCCGCCAAACCGGCATTCCTTCACCACCGTTTTGTCTTTTACCCGGCAGCCAATGTATACTAGGCCCACAGGCTTATCAGCACTTCCTCCATCGGGTCCTGCAATTCCCGTAATGGACAGAGCCACCTCTGCCCCGCCTCTTTCGGCCAGCCCTTCTGCCATTTCCCGGGCCGTCTCAGGGCTTACTGCACCAAAGGCAGAAAGTGTATCTTCTTTTACTCCCAAAAGGGCGGATTTGGTTTCGTTGGCATAGGTCACCAGGCCAGTCTCAAAGACTGCCGATACTCCCGGCACCCGGGTCAGTCTGGCAGCCAGCATGCCTCCCGTGCAGGACTCTGCCGTAGCCAGCTTCCAGCCCCGCTCCCTAACCAGCTCTGCCACCGCCTGCTCCAAAGTAACCTCTTCCTGTGTAGTGTATACCTTATGGCCGAAACGGTTTTTCAGCTCTTCCACCATAGGCTGAACCAGTCTTCTGGCCTCCCCTTCGGTTACCGCCTTGGCGGTTACCCTAAGATGTACCTCTCCGGTTTTGGCATAGGGGGCCATGGTGGGATTGGTCTGCCCCTCCAAAAGATCCAGAATATCCGTCTCTGCCTGGCTTTCTCCGATACCGCAGAGCTTTACCGTGACAGAAAAGATCACTGCCTCCTCCAGTTTTTGCAGATAAGGCATCATCTGCTCTGTAAACATGGGTTTTAATTCATTAGGTGGTCCGGGAAGAAGAAAAATATGCTTTCCCTTTTCCGAAAGAATGAGTCCCGGAGCCGTTCCATTTTCATTGTCGATGACTACTGCCCCGTCCGGCTTATAGGCCTGGCGCCAGTTATTGTCCGGAATGGACTGCCCCCGGCCTGCAAAAAACAGCCGGATACGCTCTTTGGAATGTTCATCTAAAACCAGATCTTTTCCCAGCACCTTAGCCACCATATCCCGGGTAATATCATCCTGGGTAGGCCCCAGCCCTCCCGATAAGATCAGCACATCGGATCGCTCCAGAGCCTTCTCAATGGTCTCACAAAGCCGCTCTGCATTGTCTCCCACCACCGTCTGATAAAAACAGGAAAGCCCTAATGCGGCACACTGCTCTGCCAGAAAGGCAGCGTTGGTATTGACGATATTCCCCAGTAAAAGTTCCGTTCCCACAGAAATCAGTTCTACGATCATTTTTGTTTCTCCTTAATGGCAGGACATCACAATGGCAAATCTTTATGCCCACTTATTACACCCATTTTAACCGGATGTCTTTCCTGCATCCGAATCCCCTGCCGTTGAGAATAGGATTTCCCTACTTCTGCTCCGCCATAACTGCCTTATTTTTCCACAAGTAATCGATCAGGGAAATAATGGTCAGGGCCAGGGCGATCCACATCAGCAGATCTGCCAGGAGTGCGCCAAAATCCTTTAAGTCCAGAATCATCAGACAGATCATCAGCATCTGGAAGGTGGTCTTAAACTTACCCCAATAGCTGGCTGCAATGACCACGCCATTATCCGAGGCCACCAGGCGGAAACCGCTGATAATAAATTCTCTGCTGATAATGATGATCACCACCCAGGAGGGAATACGCTCCAGCTCCACCAGACAGATCAGGGCAGAGCAGACCAGCAGCTTATCCGCCAGAGGGTCCATAAATTTTCCGAAATTGGTAACCAGATTGTGCTTTCTTGCCAGATAACCATCCAAAAGATCCGTAAGGCTGGCCACAACGAAGATCACCAGGGCGATCCATTTTCCATAACTCAGGCTGTTTCCTAACAGCATGACCACCACAAAGGGAACAATCATGATCATGCGAAAAACCGTCAACTTATTTGGTAAATTCATTCTACTTCTCCAATCAAATCATACTCATGGGAGCCGGTGATCACCACCGGAACAAAGTCTCCCGGCATCAGGTTATTCTCTGTATGAACGAAGACATAGCCATCCACATTAGGAGCATCCTTGTAGCTTCTGCCCACATAGACACCTTCCTCCAGCCTGCCTTCGATCATGACCATGAGCTTTCTGCCTACCATGGCTTCCGCCTTTTCAAAGGCAATCTCCTGCTGAAGCTCCATGATCCTCTCCCGCCTGGATTCCTTTTCTTCTTCCTCGATCTGATTCTCCAGGAGTGCTGCCGGTGTCCCTTCTTCCAGGGAATAGGTAAATACACCCAGACGGTCAAATTCCATATCATCCACGAAGTCCATCATGATCTCATGGTCATCCATGGTCTCTCCCGGAAAACCGGTGATCAGACTGGTTCTTAAGCAGATATCCGGAATGGCCTGGCGCAGCTTGGCAATAGTCTCACGAAGCTGGCCGGAGGTGGTTCTTCTTCCCATCCTCTTTAACACCGTATCACTGCCATGCTGAATGGGAATGTCCAGATAATGGCAGACCTTTTCGTTTCGCTTGATGGCCTTGATCAGCTCATTGGTGATCTCTTCAGGATAACAGTACAGGATTCTGATCCAGTAAAGACCGGGGATCTCATTCAGCTTATCCAACAGAAGAGGCAGGCTCTTTTCCCCATAGAGATCCACCCCATAGAGCGTAGTCTCCTGGGCCACCAGAATCAGCTCCTTTACCCCCTGCTCCACCAGCTCTCTGGCCTCTTCCACCAGCACCTCCATGGGAACACTTCTGAACTTTCCCCGGATTTTCGGGATGATGCAGTAGGTGCAGTTTTTGTCACAGCCTTCTGCAATTTTCAGATAGGCATAATGGCCACCGGTAGTCAGCATTCTTTTTTTTCCGTAAATGGGTTCGCGGTCAATATCGGCCACATGCTCCATACCGATTTTTTTCCCTTCCAGAACTTCTTTTACGGCCTCCACGATCTGATCAAAGGCAGTGGTACCCAGAATGCAGTCTACTTCAGGAATTTCCTCCTGGATTTCCTCCCTGTAGCGCTGGGCAAGGCAGCCACAGACCACAAGCACCTTAGCTCTTCCCGTCTTCTTCAATTCTGCCATCTCCAGAATGGTATTCACACTCTCTTCCTTGGCATCGTGAATGAAACAGCAGGTATTGACGATGACGATATCCGCCTGGGTCTCATCATCGGTAAAGGAAAAGCCTTCCTTTCCCAGCATTCCTAACATCATTTCCGTATCCACCAGGTTCTTGTCACAGCCCAGTGAAGCAAATAATATGTTCATGTTGACCTCTCTTCTGCTGCAACTGCAGCTTGTTTATCACAGGGACTTTGTCCTGCCGGACATATCCGGTGCTTCTCCCTATAAGATAAAAAGAGTCCTCCCCGGACTCTCTATCCTTAATGTGCTGACTTATTGATTATTCTAGTGTAACGGTTTCTAAATAACTGCACCATTCACATAGGATATTTTTCTGAGAGTGCAGGGCAAAAAACATAGGCGTAGCGGGCTACGCTGAGGCTTTTTGTCCTGTGCTATCGGGAAAATAGACATGTGATATGGTGT
>JAFSIS010000022.1 GCA_017439665.1 Lachnospiraceae bacterium | reverse complement strand
TCTGCCTTAGACCTGACGGAGCATACGAGTCACCGAGTACGGTTGGTGTTATGACAAGGTCGGCAAAAAAGAAACTGGAAGGATTTGAAGATTTCCATTTTCATATGCTGAGACACACGTTTTCCAGCAATCTGCTCTCCAACGGTGCAGCACCAAAGGATGTCCAGGAACTGCTCGGACACTCTGATGTAAATACCACAATGAACATCTACGCTCACTCTAAGAGAGAAGCGAAACGAACTTCCGCAAGACTGCTTGATAAGGTGGTTGGGGAAGCCTAAACAAAAAGTTTCCCTTGTTTCGGCTCATAAGGGCAAAAACAAGGGAAAATACATAAGGAACGAGTATTATATTGCCGATTTTCCTTGAAAATACAAGGGTTTCGGAGGATTGATTAGATAAATACCAAATTAATTATTTTATAAATCTGTGAAAAACCGGTCAAAAAATTCTTACCAGAATCCTCAAAAAGTGCTAAACTATAACGTATAGAGGCATTAATCCGGTATGATTCTGGGAAAAGATGGATAAAATTATTTACAGGATGATTCATCCTGATGGAGTTAGTTTCCCTGTTTTGCCGCCACAGAAATGGAGTAGGTTATGTTTCAGGAAAAGGAAATGATCGTTTATGGCAGTCATGGTATTTGTGAGGTTGAGCATATTGGCAGGCTGAATATGCCCATGGTGGATCCAAATAAGCTATATTACACACTTCAGCCAAAAAGAGAAAAAGCTTCTCACATTTATGCTCCTGTAGAGAATAATAAGACGATCATGAGAAAGCTTTTGACGAAGGAAGAGGCAAAGGAGCTTTTAGGGCATGTGGCAAAGCTGGATACTCTGTGGATCACCAATGATCGGGAAAGGGAAAGCTGTTACAAGGAGGCAATCCGTTCCTGTGACTGTGAGGAACTGATCCGGATAATCAAAACCTTATATTTAAGGAAACAGAAACGTGTAGAGGATGGAAAAAAGCCAACGGCAATTGATGAGAGGTATTTTCATCAGGCTGAAGAACAGCTCTATGGAGAGCTCAGCTTCGTATTAAAACTGGATAAAGAAGAAATCCGAAAGCAGATCTGTTGGGAATAAAGAATAGAAGCAGCAGGGAGAATGAAAATTCATTTTTCCTGCTGTTTTTTTGTGGGAATATTTGGAAACAAACTTATTTATGGCTGTAGAATGATTTGGAAGAATCCATATGCCAAAAAGCGCCCCCACAAGGGGAAATGAGCATATATAAGCCTGCATATAGAAGAATCAGTATGCTGCAAAGTGGCCCAAAATGAGAAAATGAGCATATATAAGCCCGTATATAGAAGAATCAGTATGCCGCAAAGCGGCCCAAAATGAGAAAACAGGCATATATAAACTTGTATTTTTCAGTATATATAGGCAGAAATTTTTCTTTTTTATTAATCCCTGCATAAATTATAGGAATAACTATAGTTTGCAGGGAGCAGTGTATATGGAAAAAATAATATTAAAAAAGAGGATGGCTGCATTTATCACTGAAATTCTCTTCCTATCCTTCGCCGTCCTGATCGGTATTCTGATCGGCAGACAGAAAGAAGCCATCGAGGTGAGCAGTTCATCCTTTGGTCTGCTGAATGCGCCTGTACGGGAAGTGATGACCCCGCTTGAGGGAGAAAAGATTGCTTATCTTACTTTTGATGACGGCCCCAGCTCCAATACCGAAAAGATTCTGGATATTCTGGAAAAGCACCATGCCAAGGCTACATTCTTTGTGGTGGGAGAGGGGCTGACGGAGAAGAACAGGCCGGTACTGGAAAGAATGAAGGCAGAGGGGCATAGCATCGGTCTGCATGCCTATAGCCATGTCTATGAACAGCTTTATGCCAGCCCGGAGAGCCTGCTGGCGGATTATGAGCAGCTTTTCATCACCTTGAAAGAAGATTACGGAATCGAAACAGCACTTTTTCGGTTTCCGGGGGGAAGTGCCAGCAGTTATTTGAAAGCCAACAGAAAGGTATATCTGGAAGAATTGGAAAAAAGAGGATTTTCCTGCTTTGACTGGCAGGTCAGCGGAGAAGATGCGGTGGCTGAGCCTACAGTATATTCCATTCAACAGAATATTTTTCAGCATGTGTTTGCTTACGATACTCCGATCATCCTTTTACATGATGGCAGAGGAAGGGAGGTAACGGTGGAAGCTCTGCCCGGAATTCTGGAAAGGCTGAAGGAAGAAGGATATCGTTTTGATACATTAGAGCATGCACCGGAATATACCTATCGAATAAGGGATTAAGAGACGTCCTTTATTGAAGTGAAAACTTTTTAAAAAGCGATAAAAAAAACTATAAAAATTCATGAAACTATAGTAGAATACTTTTGGATCAAGAAAAGATGCTTAATAATAGGTAGAAAGTTGGAAAAAATGTGAGTATAATTGAGGCCCTGGAAGGTCTGCAGCAGGCAGGGGTTTATCCCTTTCATATGCCCGGTCACAAGCGGAGGATGAAGGACCATCCCCTAAGTCAGGCTTATGAGAGAGATATTACAGAAATTGATGGTTTTGATAACCTCCATGATCCTCAGGGGATCATCCTTGAGGCCATGGAAAAGGCCAAAAAGCTCTATGGAACGAAGGAAAGTTTTTTTCTGGTAAACGGGAGTACGGCGGGAATCCTTTCCGCCGTTCATGCCTGCGTATCCTATGGAGAAAAAATCATTATTTCCCGAAATTCCCATAAGTCTGTATACAATGCCATAGCCCTGCTCAATCTGCAGACGGCCTACCTCTATCCTAAGCAGATTCCTGAATGGAATATGGCAGCAGGCATAACCGGTGAAGAGGTACGAAGAGTTATACAGAAAAATCCGGATGCAAAGGCAGTCCTGATCACTTCTCCAACCTACGAAGGCTTTGTCAGTCCTATCCGGGATATTTCCCGCCTTGCACATGAGGCAGGGATTCCATTGATCGTGGATGAGGCTCATGGTGCACATTTTCCTTTTTCGGAAGAATTTCCGGAAAGTGCCTTGTACCAGGGAGCAGACCTGGTGATCCAGAGTCTGCATAAGACTATGCCCTCACTGACCCAGACTGCGATTCTACATGTACAGGGAAACCTGATCAGGATAAGAAAGCTGAAACGATTTTTATCAACCTTCCAAAGCAGCAGTCCCTCCTATCTGTTAATGGCGAGCATAGAGGAATGCCTCCTTCTGGCAGAAAAAAAAGGGACCTGTCTGTGGAAGATCATATTGAAAAAAACGGATGAGTTTTATCGGGATACAGAAAAACTCAAGTATATCCGGATATGGAAGGAAAAGACTCCGGCCAGAGATCCTTTGAAGCTTATTTTAGCACCCGGGAGGGTGATAAAAGATGGAAAGGTCTATACAGGAGCCGATCTGTATCGGGAGCTTCTTGAAGATCATCATCTTCAGCTGGAGATGGCTGCTTCAGCTTATGCATTGGGGATTTTGAGTTGTATGGATGATCCATCGGGCCTGGAGAGATTAAAAAAAGCACTCTTTAAAATTGATGGGGAGCTTACTGCCATAGAGGATGAAGAAGCCGCCGAAGCATGTTTGAAAGCAGGAGAAAGGCAGCCTGGATTGGGACAAGCCCAAAGGCCCTTTTTCCTCCAGGTGAAAGAATCCATAGGTAATGCACTTGACCGTAAGGAGGAGTGGGTAGACCTGTGCCGGGCCGAAGGCAGAGAGGCGGCCGGGTTTATCAATCTGTATCCTCCCGGAATTCCGTTGATCGTACCGGGAGAGGTTATAAGCTCTCAATTCGTGGCTACACTGATACTATACAGAAAGCAGGATTTACCCATACAGGGGCTTGAAGAAGGAAAGATCGCAGTAGTTAAGGAGGATTTATGAGAAAAACAAAAATTATCTGTACCATTGGACCGGCATCCCAGAGTCCGGAAAAAATCCGGGAGCTGATTCTTGCCGGCATGAATGTTTGCCGCCTCAATTTTTCCCACGGTTCCTATGAGGAACAGAAGGCAAAGCTGAGCAATATCATTATGATCAGTGAGGAGCTGGGAATTCCCGTGGCGACTCTGTTGGATACCAAGGGACCGGAAATCCGCCTCTGCACCTTTGAAGAAGGAAAAGTGGAGCTTACGGCAGGTCAGAAATTTACGCTGACGACAAAAGAGGTAAGGGGAACGAAGGATATGGTTTCCGTTACCTATAAGGATATTATTAAGGATGTGAAACGGGGAGGATCAGTGCTGTTGGATGATGGTCTGATCGAGCTGAGAGTGGAGGAGATCACAGAAACTGATCTGGTATGCCGTGTACTCAATGGAGGTCCCATTTCCGACAGAAAAGGGGTGAATCTTCCGGGAGCCAATCTGTCCATGCCTTTTATCAGTGAGCAGGACAGGAAGGATATTCTTTTTGGAGCAGAAGTAGGCTTTGATTTTATCGCTGCTTCCTTTGTCCGCTGCAAGGAGGATATTCTGGAGATCAGAGAGCTTTTGAAGGAGAAAAAAAGTCCCATTAAGATCATTGCCAAGATTGAAAATATGCAGGGAATCAACAATCTGGATGAAATTTTGGAAGCTGCCGACGGTATCATGGTTGCCCGTGGAGATATGGGAGTAGAAGTACCTATGGAAGAGGTTCCGGTGATTCAGAAAATGATGATCAAAAAGGCTGTAGCTATGGGTAAGCACGTGATCACTGCCACCCAGATGCTGGAGTCTATGACGAAGAATCCCAGACCCACCAGAGCAGAGACCACCGACGTAGCAAATGCCATTTATGACGGAACGACGGCCATCATGCTGTCGGGAGAAACAGCCAGCGGAAAATATCCGGTGGAGGCTCTAAAGACTATGTGTAAAATAGCCGAAAGAACGGAAAAGGACATTCATTATGATGAACGGATGAGAAAGCATGTTCATCAGGGAGAAACGGATATTACCACAGCGATCTCCCATGCTACCTGTACTACGGCAGCGGATCTTAAGGCATCGGCCATCATCACCGTTACCATGTCCGGCTTTACGGCCAATATGGTTTCCCGTTTTAAGCCCCAGTGTCCGATTATTTCCTGCAGTGTAAATCCCAGAGTCTGCCGCCAGAACAGCCTGCTTTGGGGCGTTACCCCTCTTCTGATCGAGAAGAAGAACACCACGGATGATCTTTTCAAGGAGGCCATCTGGGCATCCCAGAAAGCAGGTCTGATCAAAGAAGGAGATACAGTCATTTTGACTGCTGGAGTACCTCTCGGTATTTCTGGAAAAACCAATATGATCCGGGTAATCGAAGTATAAGCTAAAGAAAAAAATGGAGGTGAGAGTAAATGGATATTAAAGTGAATGGACCCAGCCAGCTTCCGGCAGTGGGGCAGCAGACCCAGGTGACTCAGGGGGATGGTACCTTCAAGTTTACTCTTGCCAGCCATGTTCAGGAAGCGGAGCTGCAGGCAAGGCTCAACCTCCTTATGGAAGAAATCACCATGCAGGGAGACAAGCTGGCCAAGAAGCGGGATATCCGGGACATGCGAAAGTACAGAGGTCTGATCAAAGAGTTTATGAATGAGATCGTTAACCGTTCCCACGAATTTTCCCGGGAGAACTTTCTGGACAGAAGGGGAAGGCACAGGGTTTACGGGATTATCCGACTGGTGGACCAGACGCTGGATGAACTGGCCCAGGAGCTGGTTAAGGATGAAAAGGACAATCTGGAAATTTTAAGTAAAATCGGGGAGATCAGAGGACTGTTATTGGATATTTTCACATAAACTGTCTACGAAAGAGAAGAATGGAGGGGTAACATGGCAAAGTTTACAGATATTATCGGTCAGGAGCAGATCAGGGAGCATCTGCAGAATGCAATTTCTATGGATAAGGTATCCCATGCCTATATTATCCACGGAGAATTGGGAGCCGGAAAGGAGTTTATTTCCAAAATATTTGCCATGACCTTGCAGTGCGAAAAGGGCAAAACTGAGCCCTGTGAGGAATGCCGTTCCTGTAAACAGACGGAAAGCAGGAATCACCCGGATATTATCTGGGTAACCCATGAAAAGCCTAATTCTATCGGTGTAGAGGATATCCGTGGACAGGTAAATAATGATATGGTCATTAAGCCTTATTATGGTCCAAAAAAAATCTACATTATTAATGAAGCAGAGAAGATGACTCCCCAGGCACAGAATGCCCTGTTAAAAACCCTGGAGGAGCCACCGGCTTATGGGGTCATCCTGCTTCTTACCACCAATGTTGATGCCCTTCTGCCCACCATTGTCAGCCGTTCCATTGTACTGCATATGCGGCCTGCCAGGGATAGGGATATTGAGGCTTACCTGATGAAAAATCTTCAGGTGCCTGATTATAAAGCAAGAATCTGTGCGGCCTTTGCCCGGGGAAATATGGGAAAGGCGAAGCATCTGGCAGAAAGTGAGGAGTTTGAACATATCAAGGAAGAGGCCGTTTCTCTGTTAAAATACATCAGGGATATGGAGATTGCGGAAATCGTTACGGCCATCAAAAAAATCAATGAATACAAGATGGATGTCAACAGTTATCTGGACATTCTGTTCATCTGGTACAGGGATATATTACTGTTCAAGGCCACAAAAGAGCCGAATGACTTGATTTTTAAGGATGAAATACAGTATATTAAGAGGACAGCAGACCGAAGCTCCTACGAGGGTATTGAAACAATACTGAATGCCCTGGATAAGGCGCAGCAGAGAATCGGAGCCAATGTGAATTTTGATCTGGCTATGGAGCTTCTGTTTTTGACGGTTAAGGAGAATTCATAGATATGGTAAAAGTAATTGGAGTGAGATTTCGTACTGCGGGAAAGATTTATTTTTTTGATCCCCTGCAGTTTGAGGTAAAGCGGGGAGATCATGTCATCGTGGAAACTGCCCGGGGTATAGAGTACGGAACTGTAGTCAGTGCTCCCAAAGAAGTGGAAGAAGATAAGGTGTTTCAGCCCCTGAAGCCGGTATTAAGAGTAGCTACTGAAAGGGATGATGAGCAGGAAAGAAGCAATAAGGAAAAGGAAAAAGAGGCATTTAAGATCTGTCTGGAAAAGATCAGAAAGCATGAGCTGGACATGAAGCTCATCGATGTGGAGTATACCTTTGATAATAATAAAGTATTATTTTATTTTACAGCGGACGGACGGATTGATTTCAGAGAGCTGGTAAAGGATCTGGCCTCTGTTTTCAAGACCAGGATCGAGCTTCGCCAGATCGGTGTCCGGGATGAGACCAAGATTCTGGGAGGCATGGGAGGCTGTGGAAGGCCGCTTTGCTGTCATACCCATTTATCCGAGTTTATTCCAGTTTCCATCAAGATGGCGAAGGAACAGAATCTTTCCCTGAATCCTACGAAGATTTCCGGTGTCTGCGGAAGGCTCATGTGCTGTTTAAAGCATGAGGAGGAAACCTATGAGGAGCTGAATAAGAACCTTCCTCATGTAGGAGATTTTGTGCACTGTGATGACGGAGCCAGGGGAGAGGTACAGAGTGTCAACGTTCTTCGTCAGCTGGTGAAGGTAGTCATCGAAGAAAATGATGCAAAGGAAATCCGTGAATACAAGGCAGATCAGCTTCGTTTCAAGCGTAAGCATAAGAAGGATAGGATGGATGTTACCGATAAAGAACTGGAGCAGCTGGAAAAGCTTGAGCAGCAGGACAAGCAGGAACAGCAGGAAAAAAGTGATAAGCCGGTAAAAAGTGAGAAGCATCGTTCTAAAGGTGACCGTCCGGAAAAACACGAACGCCAGGAGCGTTACAGGCAGCGGGGAGGCAGCAGTGGAGATGAGCAGCCGGCAGAGAATCAGGTCGGTGAAGCTTTAGAGAAAAAAGAAGGCCGGGATCGGGGACCCAGAGGAGAGCGGACGAATAGACGGGAGAGACGTCCCAGAAATGAACGCCAGGAAAGAGGCGAGAGAACAGAGCGCCAGGTAAATCATGATTCTGGCGAGCATACGGTGAGTGGTGCCGGACAGACGGCAGATGGTACCGGCACAGGCCGGCAGGAGCGCCAAAATGGCGAGAACCGCCGCCCCAGACGTCACAACAGGAGAAGAAATCCACAGCATGAAGAAAACAGAACGGATTGATGAATTACAACGAAACGGTTATCGGATCATTCAGGATCCGGACCGTTTTTGTTTTGGAATGGATGCGGTACTTTTATCCGGATTTGCCACTGCCCGCAAAGGAGACAGGGTACTGGATCTGGGAACAGGAACCGGAATCATTCCGATCCTCATGGAAGCAAAGACAGAAGCCTCTTCCTTTTTTGCCCTGGAGATCCAGGAAGAAAGCGCAGATATGGCCAGACGGAGTGTAGCCTTAAACGGACTGGAGGAAAAGATCCGGATCATTACCGGAGATATTAAGGAAGCGGATCAGTATTTCCAGGCTGCGTCCTTTGATGTGGTTACCTGTAATCCGCCTTATATGATCCATCAGCATGGCCTGGTAAATCCGGAAGGGCCGAAGGCTATTGCCCGTCATGAGCTGCTTTGTACTCTGGAGGATGTGGTGACACAGACGGCCCGCCTGTTAAAACCCGGGGGCAGCTTCTATTTGGTACACCGCCCCTTCAGACTGGCAGAGATCATCAGCCTCATGGTGTCCCATAAGCTGGAACCCAAGCGGATGCAGTTGGTCTACCCTTTTGTGGATAAGGAGCCGAATATGGTCCTTATCCAGGCGGTCCGTGGTGGAAAAAGCCTGATGAGGGTGGAAAAACCTCTGATCGTTTATGAGAAGCCGGGGATATACACGAAGGAAATCTATGAAATCTATGGATATTGAGAGGGAAGCATACAAATCCTTGGCTGTAAACCTTATGTTACATTCTACCCATTCTTCCCCATTTGATAAGAATGGGCAGAATGAGTAAAATGCAGTTCATCCAGAAAATAACATAATTCAGCCCAAAATTCATCAGGAGCCCCCTTTTTGTAGTATAATAGCGAAAGCTATATATACAAGATTGGCATAAGGAATCAAAAGAGGAAAAACTATGCAGAAGGAAATCTCTATAAGTATCTGTGATGATAATCCTATGGCAATAAAGGAGCTTAGGGAAATCGTGGAGGCATATTTAAAGAAGGAAGATATGGGTGCGAAAATTGAGAGCTTTGACAGTGGAGTCAATTTTCTGAACAGTGGCAGGGAGCCGGATATTCTGTTTCTGGATATTGAAATGCCGGGAGAGGATGGAATTCAGACAGGGAAAAGCCTTCGGGAAAGGGGAGGGGATTACCGAATCATTATGGCTACCAGTATGGTGGAACGGTTCAAAGAGAGCTTTCATATCGGAGCCTCCCGCTTTGTGACCAAGCCCTTTGAGAAGGAAGAGGTGTGGGAAGCACTGGAGAATGCTCTGCAGTCCTTTGTAGGAACGGGTACGATCACCCTGTATGAGAACCGTGTTTGTCATCAGGTACAGGAAAAAGAGATCCAATACCTCCAGGCCTATGACAGCTATACAGAGGCTGTTGTAGGGAAAGAAGAAAGAAGGATGCGTACAGAGCAATCCCTGAACCGTTTGGAGGAGGAGCTGGATAATAGATTATTTTGCCGGATAAGCAGGGAGTTTATCATTAATTTTGTCTATGTCCAGTCTTATGATAAGGGAATAGTCAAAATAGGGGAACAAAGGTTTTCCATTTCCAGAAGAAGGAAAAAAGAGTTTGAACGGGCATATAGAGAGTACGATCTGTACTATAGAAGATGAGAGAATTGTTTTGACAGACAGGATGAGGTGAACAAAAGAATGGAGACAATCATAGCGGTTATTTTATATGCCTTGGATGCAAGTAAATACTGGATAGGGAACAGGTTGTTCTTTGAAGGCAGGATGCACAGACCCTGGCTGGCAGTGGCTGGGGGAGTAGGACTTTTTGTCTGGATCAATATTTTTAATATTACCGGTGCAGGAGCTCATGTTCTGGCAGCCAGTGTTGCTGTAGTGGTGGCAGGAATCATGATGGAAACAACAGTAAAAAGAAAGGTACTTAACTCAATCTGGTTATTTGGTGTAGTGACTTCTCTTGATAGTATTTTGGCAATCTTATATAGTAAAATTGTTGAGTCTGAGAAAATAGTCAATATTCTGGCAGTTTTTTCCACCTTAATTGTTATATACATTGGTGGGTATGCAGCTGATAAAATATTCAAAAAAATAACAAACAGAAAAAAATATTTGTTATTTTATATGCTATTTTAATATTTGTTTGTACAAGCTTTGGATTTGCTATTGCAGCAATACAATTTATGTATATGAGGCTTCCGGCAGAAATGGAGCTGATTGATCTGGATTGGCTTAGCGCTGTTTCGCTGATTGGCCTTGTGCTATTGACTGTTTTAATCTTCTATATCCAAAAGCTTTATGATTTATTGGAAAAAGCAGCTGAAACAGAAAAAAGTCTTAAACAAATACAGGCAGCCTATTATCAAAGCCTTCTGGATAAGGAGGAGGAAACGAGGAAATACCGCCATGATATGCATAATCATCTGTTAGCCATTCGGGAATTGGCCCGGGCAGAGAAGGCAGTACAGACAGCAGATTATGTGGAAGGGCTGGAAGAGAATTGGAAAAAAATGGGAAGCAGCCATTATGAAACGGGGAATATGCTTTTGAATCTTCTGCTGCACTATCATTTATCAGAGACGGGGGAGGTAAAGATATCTGTCAGAGGCTTCTGTAGAAGAGAAATCAGAATGGACGAAGTAGATTTTTGTACAATTTTTTCTAATTTGATCCAGAATGCTGCAGAAGAGCTGGAAAGACAGAAAGAAGGGGAAAAATATTTTATTCTGGAGATTGACCAGGGAGAGGAGAATACCAGGATTACCATTCGTAATTCCAGTAGGGCAGTATTGTCTGGACAAAATCAAAAATTGTTAAGCAGCAAAGAAGATGGGCGAAATCATGGAATTGGTTTTGGGAATGTTGAAGCCGCTGTCAAGAAATACGGAGGGGAGCTTTTATGGAATGGTGATGGGAGAGAATTTAAGGTTATTGTTTCGATGAAGATATAAAATTTGATAAAAATTGACCGCTTACGGAGTTAACTGACCGCTTACGGAGTTATTCTTTTTATCCATGGGATTATCTGCTACCTTTAAGAAAAAGAAGGAAAGGGGGATAAGACCATGGATTATTTTTATGGGATTGAAAGCAGAGTGGCGAGCTTGGATTGGATTGCTTGGTTTTTTAATGGTTGATTATTACCAAGTCTGGTGATTAAAGAAAACTAAAAGCAAAGTGATGGTAGGAAATGAGATATACATTCATAAAGCAACATGACGCAACAGATTGTGCGGCAGCCTGTATGGCAATGGTATGCTTACACTATAGAAAAGAGACGACGATTGCAAAACTCCGTGATATTATGGGGACAGATTTAAAAGGAACTAATCTGATCGGGCTTACTGAATGCGCCAGACAACTTGGATTTAATAGCCAGGCAGTTAGAGTAGATAGAGAAGGTTTCCTGAGCAACTACACTCTTCCAGCTATTGCCAACATTATAACAAAAGAGGGGCTGTCACATTTTGTAGTTATTTTTAAAATTACAAAAAAGTATCTTGTTATCGGAGATCCTGCCAAGGATTTGGAAAAAGTAGAAATGGATACTTTTTACAAAAACTTCACAGGAGCATTACTTCTGCTAAAGCCTAATGAGGCTTTTGAAAAAGGGGAAGATAAGGAAGGTGACACATTTCACCGATACTTAAGACTCCTGCTTCCCCAGAAAAAGCTGTTTACTTATGCAATCTTATCGTCTTTTCTGTTGACAATATTGGGGATTATTTCATCCTTATTCAATAATATTATTTATGATGAAATTTTACCCTATCAGCAAAAAGATATTTTGAAAATCATGCTATTAGTATTCTTGGGAATATCTTTGACTCAGGTATTGGTAAGTTTCATCAGACAGTGGATATTGATGCATCTATCTATAAAAATTGATATTCCACTAATGCTTGGATATTTTGAGCATATATATAAGCTTCCTATGAACTTTTTTGCAAGCAGAAAGACAGGAGATATTACGACCCGTTTTTCAGATGCATTTACAATAAAAGATATTTTTACGAATATAGCACTATCGTTAGTTATGGACATATCCATGGTATTTATCAGTGGAATTATTTTGTTTCAAATGAATTTAAAACTTTTTTCCATTATTCTCGTCATGACGATAGTAAGTATTTCTCTAATTTTTATTTTTAAATATCCCTATAAAAAAATTAACGAAGAACAAATGTATCAGGCTTCGGTACTAAATTCTGAGATTATTGAGGGACTTCGGGGAATAGAGACAATAAAAGGGAATGCTAATGAAGAGCAGGAATTGGAATGTATAGAAAGAGAATATATTAAATCATTACGTATTAGCTATAAGGAGGGAATGCTGTCTAATGTACAGGGGAGTATTTCCAGTATTATTTCCGGTGCAGGAAATTTAATACTGTTGTACGTTGGTATTTCACAAGTAATTAATAGTGAACTTACGCTAGGAAACTATATGGCTTTTATGACATTAGCAGGATACTTTATGGAGCCTGTTGGAAATTTGGTAAATTTACAATTATCCATTCAGGAAGCCAATATTTCCATGAAACGTTTGTCGGAAATTATGGATTACAGGCGGGAAAACGGAATGGAAGAGAAGGTAGACGAAGCAAAAAACTACCAGGAATTTCCTGGATTAGAAGGATCTATTATTTTTTCTCACGTTACTTTTCGTTATGGGCATCGTAAACCGGCACTTAAAGATGTAAGCTTTGAAATTCCCAAAGGCAAAAAGGTGGCACTTGTAGGTGCCAGCGGAAGTGGAAAATCCACAGTTGCCAAGCTATTGCTCAAATATTACGATCTGGAGGATGGTGAGATTACCCTGGATGGTGTGGACATCAAAGAATATGCTAATGATTCTTTGAGAAGAGGAATTTCTTATGTACCACAAAATATAGAATTATTTTCCAAAAGTATTTATGAAAATATACGGATAAGCAGACAAACAGCTACTTTAGAAGAAGTAAAAGAGGCTGCAAAAGCCGCAGATGCCCATGAATTTATTAAGAGACTCCCCATGCAGTATGATACCTGGTTGGAGGAAGCAGGAAATGGATTAAGTGGAGGAGAAAAACAAAGAATTGCTTTGGCCAGAGCATTTTTAAAAGAAAATGAGTTTTATATTATGGATGAAAGTACCAGTAATCTGGATTTTGCAACAGAAAATATTATATTTGATATGATCTATAATAAATTCAGACAAAAAACTATGTTAATTATTGCACATCGCCTGGCCACAGTAAAAAATTGTGATATTATCATTGTTTTGGACAAGGGTGAAATTGTGGAAAAAGGAAGTCACAATGAACTTTTGGAAAAGCAGGGAGAATATTACCGACTTTGGCAAATGCAGCAGGGAAATTTTTAACAAAATTGAAAAAGAAGAGGAAATGGAAAAGACTATAACTAATGCTGAAGAAGATCAGGAAGGGGTTATTTGTTATACGTAAATTATGATGTAAAAAGCTTTTACATATATCTGAACCGGTTGCAAACGGGAAGGAAAATAAAAAATTTTAGGAGGAATTTCAAAAATGACAATGTGTTATGATGGGGCATTGGTAATGCCCAGCAGCTATGCTGTGATGGATGAAGAAGAAATGACTTATCTTGAAGGCGGAAAATTTTATGGAGTAAATCTTTCTGCTGCACAGTGTGGTAATATAGCTACAACATTAGGCACTTTAGGATTATCTTTTACCATAACATCGCTTGCTGCTACAGTGATTGGTTATATTCCTGGCCTTCAGGCTGCTCTTGCAGCTGCTAAATTTTTTGGTATGTTAGCGACAACCTGTACAATTAGTTGGGCCGTGTTTGATTATTGCTCAAGAAATAATGGTATGTCTTTGGGCTTTGAATCTTCAACAAAGAAATTTGTTTATTCAATTAAATAAGGATGAGCCATATGCATTATACTATATGGTTTACAAATGTTATATGTCAAATAGGTGCACTGGCATGTTTGATACTGATTAACAAAAAAAAGAATGATTATTCGAAATCAAAGAAGAACTTGTTTTTTATTTTAATAACACTCCAATTAATAAGTATTGCATTATGGTTCTATTTAAGATTTGTTAATTAGCTTCCTGTATTAACAGTAGTAAAATGAAAAATAGTGTTGATGAAGTAAGGGCATCGGATGATTAAAAAACAGGGGATGTTAGAGAAACAACCATTATAATAGTAGATAATAAAGTCTGCTGTGCCTGATATTAAACTGCCGGAGTTATTTGCTTTATGCAGATAATTCCGGCAGTTTAGGAAATACCGGTTATCCGTTACTATTTCTAATTTTTTGCTTTTGATTTCACTGTGGCAATTTATCTTATTTTTCTGCTTTCTTTGATGGTGTCGATAAAGCAATATAAAAAACAAAGAGGCTAAGTATGGGGAGGACTTTAATATGTCAAAATTACAACTAAGTGAAAATAAGGTACTAAAATTAAAAAATACACTGATAAAGACAGTTGATTTTACAGATGAAAATGAAGATTTGAATCTTGTGGTTGAGAAAATGCAATCTTTTATAAAAGTAAAAGGAGCTATGCAAATTGGGCCTTTAATACAATATATACGGACGTTTATCAACAGTGAGGGTGAACTGGGTATGGAGATTAAGATACTATTACAATGTAATAATTATATTCATAGTGTAGAGTATCCGTATACCATGGAATCAGTCTTACGCGTGCCTAATTGCATGTATTGCCGTTATACGGGGCCGGAGGACAAGCTGAGTTTTGCCTATGATAAAATCCGATTAGAGGCTTTTGAAAAGGACATTTCTCTGAAAAATGAAAACTACACTATTTTTGTGGATCGGGATGATGAAAATGAGAAAATTATCGCAGATGTATTTATGGAGCGAACAGATTTATGAAAAAAGGAGTAAGGACATTAGAGAGTCTTAAAGACAGTAAGCTCCTGTTTGATAAAGAACCGCCAACTTTTGGTTATTTTTTAATCATACCTGAATCCGTGAAACTCATTTAGTTATGATTGCTGTTTTCTGTTGAAAATCAAGGGTTAAATGCGTTTTCAGCAGTTGCATTCATTTTCACCCGTAAGGTGAAGAAAAAATATGAAAAACTCATTTCTTTTTAGTTGTT
>JAFSIS010000001.1 GCA_017439665.1 Lachnospiraceae bacterium | reverse complement strand
TTTGTCAAGGTTCCGGTCCTTAAAGAAGCTCTTTTTCTTCCTTAAAGCCTGCTGTTTTAAGGTGTGTTCCCCGTGACAGCTTAATCATACTACCACAGCCCTTTTTCTCTGTCAACAGCTTTTTTTGTTTTTTTTGAAAAAATTTTTGAAAAATTAAAAAAAGCTTTGGAATCAAGCGTTGGATCTTTATTTTAGCACTCTTGTTTTTTCTTTGTCAATACCCTTAATATTCTTCCTGATCTTCACTCATTCCTCTTTCAATATGCATGGCCAGATAACCGATTTCTGTTTCATCGATTTCACAATTCAAACTTTTTGAGATCTGGGCACATACATATCTGGACATCTCAAAAGCTTTGGGAAACTTCTGTTCCATATAGTCATTCATATTCAGCTTGATCTTTTCTCCGGTAACAGCTCTTGCCAGCATATAACGGATATGGTTCATTAACCGATTATATGACAAAGAAGTAATTTGAATCGGCACCCCGGTTTCCTGCTCAATCATGGATATACACTCCCGGACACATCTGGCGGCCTGCATGGAAGAGGAAACTTCCGTATCCTCTATTGCGGAGTGTATATGTAATGCAATATATCCTATTTCATCATCTGAAATTTCAATCTTAAATTCTTTTTGAATGATAGGTCGTGTTTTTTCGGCAATTTTATATTCCGGGTGAAAGAGTACACGGATATCATCGGTAAGGGGATTGCTGATCTGCTCTCCTGCAGATATTCTTTTTACAGCAAATTCAATATGCTCTGCCATGGGAAAAAGTATACCCTTATCTACCCGCCCAAAGGTTTCTTCAGCTTCCCTTAATAATGTAGAAGCAATTTCCATGAACAGAGGGGAGATGGATTTAGCCATCTCCCTCATGTTCTGTCCTTTTTTTGTTTCCTGAAGAGAATAAACCGAGGCATCAGCCGGCAGCTCAAATCGTTCTGCTACTTTTTTACCGAAGCCTATTCCCTTCGCCATAATCAGATATTCTTCATTATTTTTACTATTAATAGCTATAACTGTATTATGATTTAATACCTTACCGATTCTGTACATAATCCCCTCTGGTTTTTAGTTACTCATAAAAATCAACAGCAAACAGCGGCTCCCCTGCCTTTATCTCTCCCTCTTTTAACAGACGGATCTTCTGGTTTTCTTCCAGCTCTGTACAGACTACCGGAGAAACCAAAGAAGGGGCATTTTTCTTCAGATATTCCAGATTCAGGCGTAAAAGAGGTGTTCCCTTTTTTACCTTCTGACCATTTTCTACCAGAACCTCAAATCCTTCTCCATTTAATTTTACCGTATCAATACCTACATGGATCAGAAGGCTGATGCCGGAATCGGAAAGAAAGCCAACAGCATGCTTTGTATCGAAAATAAAACCAATTTCTCCATCCTCGGGAGCCAGAATTTCTCTGGCAGAGGGTTCTACTGCTGCACCGTCACCCAAAAGCTTTCCTGCAAAAGCATCATCGGGTGCAGTTTCAATACTGCCGGCATGACCGGTGATCGGACTGGAAATGATTACCGTTTTAACCACTTTGCCGGAAGGACTTTTTTCTGTTTCTGCAGAAGTGTTTTCTTCAACAGAATTTCTATTTTTTTCCTTATTATACAGTTCATTGGGTGCGGTTTCCAGATAATCTTCCAGATTAGATTTAATTACTGTTACCCTGGGTCCATAAATAATCTGTACACCATTACCCTTATGCACCACTCCTGATGCACCCGTTGCTTTCAATTTTTTATCATCTACAAGGCTTGCGTCCAGTACCGTACAACGGAGTCTGGTTGCACAGCAGTCTACATCGGAAATATTCTTCTTTCCTCCAAGACCTTCACAGATACTGCGGGATACTCCGTCTCCATCAGAAGCTTTTCCCCTGGCATCCCTCTCATTTACATCGCTTCTGGTATAGAGCTTTACTTCTTCATTATCGTCACGACCGGGAGTTTTTAGATCCATTTTCCTGATTAAAAAGCTGAACAGGAAATAATAAACGAGGAAGTAACCGACACCTACAACAACGATCCAGATCCAGTTTGTCTTCGCATTTCCCTGCAATACACCGAAGAGAAACATGTCGATGAGCCCGCCTGAGAAGGTCATTCCTACACCTACCTCAAAGACATGCATCAGCATATAAGCAAGTCCTGCGAATACACAGTGGATCACATAAAGGATTGGTGCTACGAACAGGAAGGTAAATTCAATAGGCTCCGTAATACCTGTCAGCATGGAGGTAAGTGCTGCAGAAAGAAGAAGTCCGCCTACCACTTTTTTCTTTTCCGGTTTAGCCGTTTTATACATAGCCAGGGCTGCTCCAGGAAGACCGAAGATCATCAAAGGGAATTTTCCGGACATAAAACGGGTTGCAGATACAGCAAACTTTTCTACTGTAGGATCAGCCAGCTGAGCAAAGAAAATATTCTGTGCACCTTCTACTAAAACTCCCCCCACTTCCAGAGTTCCGCCAACGGCCGTCTGCCAGAAAGGCAGATAAAATACATGATGTAAGCCAAAAGGAATCAGAAGTCTCTCCATAAGACCGTATACCCAGGTACCTGCATATCCGGAATTTAGTACTACTTCACCTACGGCATAAATACCGCTCTGTACCGGAGGCCAGAGATAGAACATCAGAATACCTACAGCCGTATAAACCAGTGCACTGATAATAGGGACGAATCTGGTCCCGCCAAAGAAAGAAAGTACCTGCGGTAGCTGAATCTTATAGAACCGGTTATGCAGGGCAGCCACACCTAAGCCTACTAAAATACCGCCGAATACTCCCATCTGCAGAGAGGTTATTCCCACTACAGATGCAGTCGCACCCTCCAAAAGACTTTCTGTTCCGCCATTGATCGTAATCATGGCTGAAATAGATGCATGCATGATAAAAAAAGCGATCGCTGCTGCCAGAGCTGCAACCTCTTTCTCCCTTTTTGCCATACCGATGGCTACACCCATGGCAAAAAGAATAGGAAGATTGGCAAATACAATATCTCCGGCTTCCTTCATTACTTCAAATATGGCATAAAAAATACTCCCGGGTCCCATTAAGTTCCATAGTCCATAGGTTTTCAACATGGTTTCATTGGTAAAAGAACCACCCACACCTAACAAGAGACCGGCAACCGGTAAGATAGCGATGGGAAGCATGAAGGATCTTCCTACTCGCTGCAAAACACCAAAAACTTTGTCTTTCATGATACAATTTCTCCTTTTTTCTACGGATGCTTATACTTTGTGCAGTTTCCTTCTTCTTCATTCAGGATTCACAATTTTTGCAGGTAATATATGACTTATCCTAAAGACGACAAAAAAGACATTAACACACATAAACATCCAAAATATTTATGTCCAGTTAATGCCTCGATCATCTCAAGTAACATACCAGTATCACCGTATGAAATTAAAAACTGGTAGAAAACGGAGAAAGAGGGATTTGAACCCTCGCGCCGCGTGAACGACCTACACCCTTAGCAGGGGCGCCTCTTCAGCCACTTGAGTATTTCTCCATGCCTAAAAATAACCTCTACCAATATAAAATTATGCGTACTTATCTGACGCAAATGTTATTATACCTAAAGGTACTTTGTTTGTCAACTCTGTTTTTCTATGTATTTTCTGTCATTTTTTCTGACAGATAAAGAAAGATCAGGTATTTGCTGCAATAGTTTCTTCAATCCGCCGTTTTACTTCTGCAGCAATTTCTACCGTTTTCATCCCCTTATATTCTTCATAAGAAATGGGCTTAAGATAAAAAAGCTTTACTGTTACAGGCTTGGCATGCTTTTCATCAAAAGGAACGAAGGCATCGATAATAGCACAGGGAACGATGGGACATTTGGCCTTCTGGGCACTTTTAAAGCTTCCCCCTTTGAATTCTCCCGGCTGATTTCCCATTTTACTTCTGGTTCCTTCTGCAAAGATAAGAAAATTTCTTCCTTTTTTCACTTCCTCTGCCATGGTATTGATCACTCCCATGGACTGACGGACATCCTCTCTGTCAATGGACAGGCTGCCTAATGCATTCATTACCTGCTTCAATAAAATAATATTGCTTGCTTCTTTTTTGATTACAAAGGCAAAGGGAACCGGACAGGACTCCAGAAAAGCCAATACATCATAGAGACCCTGATGATTGGGAAAAAAGATGAATCCGTTTTCCTTGGGTATATTTTCGATCCCATGAGCCTCTATAGTTACCTTACCGGCCCGATTGGCAGCAACCGTAATTTTTTTTGCCCAGGCATAATTTCTCTCATAATCCTTTATCTTTTGAATACTGTAATACCAGAGGACGACGAAAAGGTAGATGGCCTTTAATCCGAGCCTTCCTACCATCATAGCAATTCTTTTCATTTTTTTCCTCCATTCTGAAGCGTTTTACGCTGAGCAAACACGAGCAAAATCTCAACTTTTGCTCTGTGATCAGAGAATTTGTGACGCTTCGGCACAAATTCCTGGTTGAATAAATTGCTATCAAGCAGTTTATTCAACCCTTTGCCTTTCTGATTCTTCTTATTTTTCATCACAGGAATATTCTTTTACTGCTGTTTCATATAAATCATTTCCCTCGCTATCCATTACCACGATCACCGGGAACTCCTTTACTTCCAGTTTACGGATGGCTTCTGTTCCCAGATCTTCATAGGCAATGACTTCGGAAGAAAGGATGGCTTTGGATAACAGAGCTCCTGCACCGCCTACTGCAGCAAAATAAACTCCTTTGTTTCGGATCAGGGCTTCCTTTACTGCAGGAGACCGTTTTCCCTTACCTATCATTCCCTTTAATCCCAGATCCATTAAATCAGGCGTATATTTGTCCATTCGGCTGGAAGTGGTTGGACCTGCCGAACCGATGGGCCGTCCTTCTCTGGCCGGAGAAGGACCCATATAATATAACAGATTATGCTCCAGCTTTATAGGGAGATCTTCTCCTCTCTCCAGAGTCTCCTGCATTCGTTTATGGGCAGCATCCCTGGCCGTAAAAAGAATCCCGCTAAGATAAACATAGTCACCGGCCCTTAAACCGGCAGCATCCTGATCACTGATGGGCAGTTGTATATGCTTAGTCATTATTTACCTCCAAAATCATAACTTTTCAGAGCCCATTCGCAAAATCTTACAATACACGCAGGGCATGGCGGTTTACATGGCAACAGATATTGATGGCTACGGGAAGGCCTGCAATATGGGTGGCATAGGTATTGATATTTACTGCCAGAGCAGTAGTGGTTCCTCCCAGACCTCCCGGTCCGATACCACTTCTGTTGATTTTTTCCAGAAGCTCCTCTTCCATTTCCCGGATATAGGGAATAGATGAACGTTCATCTACCGGACGGGTAAGTGCTTCCTTTGCCATCAGAGCACATTTTTCAAAGGTTCCTCCGATTCCCACACCAACTACCATGGGCGGACAGGCATTGGGGCCCGCATCCTTAACTGCAGTTAAAACGGCCTCCTTTACTCCTTCGATACCCTCAGCCGGCTTTAACATAAAGATTCTGCTCATATTTTCACTTCCAAAGCCCTTGGGTGCCAGAGTAAGGCTAACCTGGTCTCCCGGTACAATAGAGTAATGAATAACCGCAGGAGTATTATCCTTCGTATTTTCCCGGATCAAAGGATCTCCTACTACCGATTTTCTTAAAAAACCATCTACATATCCCTGCCTGATTCCTTCGTGAATAGCTTCCTCCAGGTCACCGCCGATAAACTGTACCTGCTGCCCGATCTTGATGAATACTACTGCCATTCCGGTATCCTGACAGATGGGTATCCTGTCTTTGCCGGCAATGACAAGATTTTCCTTAAGCTGATCCAGTACCTGCTTTCCAATAGGAGAAGCCTCTCTGTCACAGGCAGTTTCCAGTGCTTTTTTCATATCCCCGGAAAGATAATGGTTAGCTTCAAAGCACATCTCTTTTAAGGCTTCAGTAACCTTACTTACTTCAATCGTTCTCATTCTCTTATTCCCCTCTAGTAAAACATCAGATTGACATCACATCCACCCTGAATTCCGTCCACCTTTTCCCAGGAGGCATACTGCCACATTTTGATCTGATAGGGAAAATGGAAGGGATAGCGGTAATAAGCAAACCATTTATCATAGGCCTCCAGCTGTTCAATGTCCATCATCAGCATAAAGCTCTTCAGATTACCATAGATCATTACATCATAGCCGGCATCCTTGATCCGGTTACAGAAGGCAATGACATTTTTGGTTCTCTGCTCCTGTGTCAGATCCTTTGTTCTGGACTTTGCCGTATTGGCCGATTCTTCCACATCAATTACCACAGGCATGGTAATCTTTCTTCCCTCCAGATTTTCAATCACAAAATCCGCTTCCTCAATGGCCTCCATCTCAGTCAGACTTTCTGTGAAGAAATAAACCCCTGTATCCAGACCTGCTGCCAGAGAGCCTTCTATATTTTCCTCGTATCGGCTGTCTAAAACAATTTTTCCGCTTTCATAACCACGGAAGCCCAGACGGATAATGGCATATTCGATTCCATCATTTTTCACCTTTTCCCAGTCTATTTCTCCCTGGAAGGTGGATACATCGATTCCTTTTCTGGCATATGTACCGTCTTCCTTTTGATAAGAAGCAACACCTTCATAGCTGCCGGTTTCTTCATTTTCTACCGGATAAGAGAAATTTTCCAGAATAAAATTATTTTTCTTCAAAGAATCCAGAATAGGGAAAAAATAATATCTTCCATCAGAGGAAGTAATTACGTGGTCAGGATAAAAATACTGCAGTAAAGAAAGGGGACCATCTCCATTTTCCATCATGGCCTGCATAGTATCCAGCATCTCCTGCTTTTTGGCATTTACCTTTACTTCCACCTCTGCCTTTACCTCATCTTCGGTATACATCCGGGGACCGCTTTCGATAACTTCTTCCTCTTTATTTTCTTTTTCCGTTTCTGTTTTTTCAAGATTCTCCAACTCTTCCAGCTGCTGCAAAGCAACCACTGCTCTTTCCTTTTCCTGGTAATAGGAAAACAGAAAAAAAACAGAGCTTCCTATTGATATAATTGTAATCAACAATAGAATCGCATACACCAGAAAACTGTTCTGTCTCTTTTTTCTTCTTTTTTTGTCCTGATTAATATTAAAATCCATTTTTTTCTTCTATTCCTTTTGTGTTTTGGTTTCTTACAACTTTTTTATTTTTCCTGCTTATCCAAATACTCTTTTGCATAAACAGAAATACATTTTTCTGAGAGTATTTCCATCTCTTCCAATAGTTTCTCTTTATTTTCTGTTGTCATCCTGTATTTCCCTGTCTGTAAAGCTTCCAGAATAAAGGTATTTACATCCGGATGAAAATGCAGGACATCCATATAGAGATCCAGGTTAGATACAATTTCTTCTATATGCTGAAAATAGTGGACTTCTGCATTATCCAACAAAACAAGCTCATCACATGCCTCTCGTAAAGCATAAAAATTCGCTTCTGTTTCTCCATTCATTTCTGCCTCATACCACCAGAGGCTGGCATAGGGCGGTACAATAAAAATAAACTCTGTTTCCGGATGCTCTCTAATAAAGCTTATCAGCTTATCCACATTCCGGTCCACATCATCCTTATATTCTGCTATATCCTTCATTGGGAGCTTTTCTTCAGTAGGTTCATAGTGCATAATAGAAAA
The DNA here is from genome assembly GCA_017439665.1 of Lachnospiraceae bacterium. Lineage (GTDB taxonomy): Bacteria > Bacillota > Clostridia > Lachnospirales > Lachnospiraceae > SFDP01. The sequence goes on along the minus strand of JAFSIS010000001.1, from coordinate 118,962 downwards.
ATCTTTGTACTGCGCCCAGTTATAAGAATTACCCTCATCATAATCAGTAAGGAAAGATGTGGCAACCATATAGGGAATTTCTTTAAAAAGAATATCCTTATTAAAAAGATATTTAATATCATCCAGAGGATTTTTATTATACAGATAAATGGGCATTCCTTCATCTGTAAAGGTACTTTTCTGCCTAGGTGATGTAAGGGCAGATATATCCAGGGTATAAAAGATTTTTTTGATCTCCTGTTCCTTGCAGGCTATTTCCAGAAGATAGATCAGATCTGCCGTATCTGCTGCCGGCTTCACCGCCTTAATCGTAGTACAGCCGAAGGCTTCATCAAAATCATAATTATAATAGTTTTCTGCCATAGAAGAGCCTGCGATAAGAGAATCGTAATTGAAGGTACGAAGGGTTCCGATCACCTGATATTCTGCCTGGGTAAGCACAGCCTTTAAGGGCCCTATGGGTTTATGATAATGAAAAAAAGGATCGAAGAGGATTACCGTTCCTGCTACCAGAAGAGCCAGGATAAGAATTCCTCCTGTCAACTTTTTTAAAAAAGCTTTTTTCATGGTTTTTCCTTTATTGAAAATGATAACTCTTTAGAAATTAAAGTATAAAAAGGTGCTGACTCCGGACAGAGAAATTACCGACCAGATAAAAATAACGGAAAGAGCAACCACCGTTTTTTTTGTATATTTTCCTTCTTTCACAAACTGCTCCGGATTTTTTCCCCGAAGAAGGATGATACAAAGGAGCATTAATAGTAAAAAGGCAACCAGATAAACCATTCCCTGGTATTCCGGTAGGAATAGTTGGAAAGCCTGACGGAACACGTAGAGCTCCGGAATATCCATATACTGTGCCATATCGTAAATAAATTTTATACCCACAGGATTAAACAGGCCTTTAAGAATAATTCCTACATCCTGCATACTTTCACTTCTAAAGAAGATCAAAGTAAATAAAAAATAAGAAAAACAACCCAGCCAGCTTAAAAACTTATGCCCTGAGGCTTCCTTTTTCCTGCTGCTGAAGATTACACCGAGACCATTTAAAAATCCCCAGGCCACATAGTTCCAGCTGGCACCATGCCAAAGTCCGCTCAAAAGAAAGACGATCATGGTATTGATCAGCTTTCTTTTTTCCCCTTTTTTACTTCCTCCAAGAGGAATATAGACATAGGTAATAAAAAAACGGGATAAAGTTATATGCCACCGGTTCCAGAATTCTTTCATAGAACGGGAGCGGTAGGGAGAATCAAAGTTTGCCGGTATGGTAAAATTAAACATTTTTCCCACACCCATGGCTATATCACAATAGCCGCTGAAATCAAAATACAGCTCAAAAGCATAGGCCAGAATAAAGATAATGGTCGACCAGGTAGTGAGATAATAACGATTAAAATAGGTCTGATTTACCACTAATCCCAAGGTATCTGCAATCAATATCTTTTTTCCCAGACCTAATATAGACTGCACACAGCCATCCGTAAAATTGTCCAGATTAAATTTTCGTTTTTCCTTATCCTGAAACTGAGGAATAAGCTCCGTATGCAAAACAATGGGACCTGCTATCAGCTGTGGAAAAAAAGTAACAAAGGATAAATAGTCGACCAATCCATAATGGGGTGCCTCCCCCTTCATCCTGTCCACTACATAAGACAGCTGTTGAAAGGTAAAAAAACTGATTCCCAAAGGGAGGAGTATATGAAACAAAGGGAAATCTTTTTTAAAAAGAAAATTGATATTTTCCAAAAAGAAATCAAAATATTTATAATAGAAAAGAATTGCCAGATTACCCGCTATACCAAAAATACCGATGGGTTTTCTTGCTCGGGGAAATTTTTCCAGCCCCAGGCTGCATCCGAAATTAAAGATGCAGCTACCCAGAATGATCCAGATATAAGAATAATTAAAATAGGCATAAAACCATATAGACATGGCCACCAGAAAAACCTGTGCAGCCTTATTTTTTCCCATATTATTTAAGAAAAACCATACCAATAAAGAAATGGGAAGAAAAATAAAAATAAATAAATAAGAATTAAACAGCATCTATTCGTCTTCTTCTCTCTGTTATAGAAATAATAGTTTGTAAATGTTTCTTCTGCCCTAAATAGTTACAAGAATTTTAGCACATTAAAGGAAAAAATCAACAACATTCAGCTAATTCCATTCAGCTCCTGATATAAATCTTTGGCAAAGCTGTCAGTCATACTACAGATAAAATCTGTTACCAGTAAAAGCCGAAGATAGAGTTTTTCTTTTTCCGATTTGTTTACTGCTTCCAGTTCATAAATCCGTCGGTAATCCTTTGAAATTAATGCGATCAATTTTTCCTGAACTGCCGTTAACGGAATATCCGTATCATAATAAATAGCGGCATCCACAAATTTATCCAGCAAAAAAGTAAATATAGTTTCCGCTGCAATTTCCAGTTTATAGATTGGTTTACTGGTAAAGGAATATTTATAGGCAATTTTTCCCAGATCCTCCATAAGCTGTTCCACATCCGTACCATAAAACAGATCATGAGGATAGATTCCTTCCATGATTTCATCATAATGGCGGATAAAGCTGTCACTTGCTGCAAAGATCAGACTTCCCTGAATACTTACCACCCAGTTTTGTACTGCATAGCTCTCCGGCTTCTGATACCCCTTTTTGATGGCCTTTTCATATTTGTGCCTCAAAATATAGATCAGCTTTCCATATTGTGATTCAAAGGCTTTTTCGATCAGCTCTTCTTCTCCCATACAGGGATGTTTTATCAACAGAGCTTTTGCACATCGTTCTTCCAGCTCTTTTAACAGCTGATCATAAGAGATGTTTCCTTTTTCCACAGAATCTTCTATATCCGCGGTTTTATAGGCAATATCATCGGCTGCCTCCAGAAGATAAGTAAGAGGATGGCGGTTACCCAGGGTTCCGGTGGCCTCCTGAATCTGATCAAAATTTTTCTTATCAGCCTTAAAATAGCCCATCTTTTTCGTTTTGATATTTCCACTCTTTTTACTGATCTCCAGAGAAGACACAGGATATTTAATTATAGTCCCCAAAAGAGCCTTAGTCAGATTCATTCCATTTTCATCTACCAGAAAATGGAGTCTGGTTACCACTCTTAAGGCCTGTGCATTTCCTTCAAAATGATAAAAATCCTGGATCATCTGAGGATCCAGATAGTCAGACAGCTTCTCTCCTTTATAAGTAAGCAGGGGAAGATTTTTCTTAAACCATTCCTGGATTGTAGTCTCTCCAAAATGCCCAAAAGGAGGATTTCCAATATCATGAAGAAGGCCTGCACACTGCAGGATATTGGAAATATCCTCTTTTTCTTTCTGTCCGAAATCTTCTGCTTTTTTTTCCTGGATCAGTTTTTCTCCCACATTCTGTGCCAGAGACTTGGCAAAGGAAGAAACCTCCAGAGAATGGGTCAATCTGGTTCTGATATAATCACTTTTGTCCAGAGGAAAAACCTGCGTCTTATCCTGAAGCCTTCTGAAAGATGCACTTCCGATGATACGATGGTAATCCTTTTCAAATTCTGTTCTCAAATCCCGTGAAGTTGTACTTTTTTGGTAGCTTCTGATCCTGTCCTTACATAATAATTGATTCCAGTTCATTAGTCCTCCCATACTATAATTGTATAAGAGGGTGCCCCAAAAGTATTTCTTTTTGCTTAAGCCTTAAAAATACTTTTGAGACACCCTCTTTCTATACCTTTAATTTACTCCTGATTATCTTCCTTCATATCTTCGGCTTCCCCGATATTTTCTACGGCCTCATCAATATCCTGATATTCTACGGTGCCATCAGAGATTTTTTCTCTTACCTTGGCAATTTTTGCTACCTTAACTCCCTTATCAAGATTGATCATCTTCACACCGGAAGTAATTCTTCCCAGGGTAGAAATATCATCCATCCTCAACTGAATAATAATTCCTTCGGTAGTAATCATCATGATCTCATGATCATCATTTACTGCCTTTACTCCGATAACATATCCTGTTTTATCCGTGATCTTATAACATTTAACTCCTTTACCGCCACGGTGCTGAACCGTAAATTCATCCACATAGGTCCGTTTTCCAAGACCATGCTCAGATACGATGAGAAGGGAATCTCCCTGGCTTTCCAGCTGCATTCCTACGATTTCATCGGTATCATTTAAGCTCATACCGATAACACCCATGGACATTCTTCCGGTGACTCTTACGTCCGTTTCCTTAAACCGGATACACATACCATTTCTGGTAACCAGGAAAATATGAGAATCCTTATCCGTAATCTTAACTTCGATCAGCTCATCGTCATCCTTAAGATTGATGGTAATAATACCATTCTTACGGATATTATTATATTCCATAACGGATGTTTTTTTAACAATACCCTTTTTGGTTACCATGAAAAGGTTCTTTTTATCATCATAATCCTTAAAAGGAATGATGGCAGAAATTTTTTCTCCCGGATTCAGCTGCAGAAGATTGATAATAGCCGTTCCTCTTGCCGTTCTTCCCGCTTCCGGAATTTCATAGGCCTTCATCCGGTATACTCTTCCGAAATTAGTGAAAAAGAGGAGATAGTCATGATTACTGGTCATCAAAAGATCTTCCAGATAATCATCCTCAATGGTCTGCATTCCTTTGATTCCTTTACCACCTCTGTTCTGGGATTTAAAATTATCCACAGTCATCCGCTTGATATATCCCAGGCTGGTCATGGCAATAACCGTATTTCCTTTGGGAATAAGATCTTCCATGGTGATATCAAATTCATCATAACCAATCTTACTTCTTCTCTCATCACTAAATTTTTCGGAAATTATGGTAATTTCATCCCGGATTACACCGAGAAGCAGTTTTTTATCTGCAAGGATTGCCTTTAATTCAGCAATTTTTATCTGCAATTCCTTATGTTCATTCTCCAACTTCTCTCTTTCCAGTCCGGTAAGAGCACGAAGACGCATATCACAGATTGCCTGAGCCTGTACATCCGTAAGACCAAAGCGTTCCATCAGCCTTTCTTTGGCAATCTGAGTAGTTTTGCTGCTTCGGATAATCTGGATCACTTCATCAATATTATCTAAAGCGATCAGTAATCCCTGCAAAATATGATCACGCTCTTCGGCTTTATTCAGATCGTATTTTGTCCTTCTGGTAACTACATCCTCCTGATGGCGGATATAGTGGGTTAACATATCCAGAAGGTTTAATACCTTGGGTTCATTATTTACCAATGCCAGCATGATGATACCGAAGGTATCCTGAAGCTGAGTATGTTTAAAAAGCTGATTTAACAGTACGTTGGCATTGACATCACGGCGAAGTTCGATAACGATACGCATTCCTTCACGGCTGGATTCATCACGAAGAGCCGTGATACCATCTATTTTTTTATCCCGGTGCAGTTCTGCGATCTTTTCGATCAGCTTCGCTTTATTCACCATATAGGGAAGCTCAGTCACGATAATCTGTGATTTACCGTTAGCCAGAGTCTCTATATCCGTTACGGCCCTGATCTTTACTTTTCCACGACCGGTTCTGTATGCTTCTTCACTTCCATGAGTACCCAGGATCAGACCACCGGTAGGAAAATCGGGAGCTTTTACCAACGGAAGAATTTCTTCAATATCCGTTTCCCTGTCTTCTTCAATACGATTATTGATGATCTTGGCTACTGCTGCCACAACCTCTTTCAAATTATGAGGAGGAATATTGGTAGCCATACCTACGGCAATACCGGTAGTACCATTTACCAGAAGGTTAGGATAGCGGCTGGGTAAAACAACCGGCTCTTTTTCAGTTTCATCAAAGTTAGGGGTAAAATCAACCGTATCCTTATTAATATCGGATAGCATTTCCATGGAAATTTTGGATAATCTGGCCTCTGTATAACGCATGGCAGCAGCTCCGTCACCGTCTACGGAACCAAAATTTCCATGACCATCTACCAGAGGATATCTGGTAGACCATTCCTGAGCCATATTTACCAAGGCACCATAAATAGAACTGTCACCATGAGGATGATATTTACCCATGGTATCACCAACGATACGGGCACATTTACGATGTGGCTTATCGGGACCATTATTCAACTCAATCATGGAATAAAGGACTCTTCTCTGAACCGGCTTTAAACCATCTCTTACATCAGGCAAAGCACGGGAAGCGATTACACTCATGGCATAATCGATATAGGAATTTTCCATCGTTTCCTTTAGGTCCACATGTTTTATGCTGTCAAAAATTTTATCATCCATTTTTTATCTCCGATAAATTGGCTATACATCAAGATTTTTTACGAATTTCGCATGTTCTTCAATAAATTCTCTTCTGGGTTCAACCTTATCTCCCATAAGAGTAGAGAAGGTCAGATCAATTTCCGATTCTGCCTCTTCGTTGATCATTACCTTTAATAATACTCTCTTTTCCGGATCCATGGTGGTTTCCCAAAGCTGATCCGCATCCATTTCTCCAAGACCTTTATATCTTTGAATCTTATTATTCTGATCTCTTCCTACTTCCCTTAAAATAGAATCCAGCTCTTCATCGCTGTAGGCATACCAGATTTTTTTATTTTTTTCCAGCTTATAAAGAGGAGGCTGTGCCAGATAAACATAACCCTGCTTGATCAGCTCCGGCATAAACCGATAGAGGAAGGTAAGCAGAAGAGTAGCAATATGAGCACCGTCCACATCCGCATCGGTCATAATAATGATCTTATGATATCTCAATTTTGAAATATCAAAATCTTCATGTATTCCCGTACCAAAGGCTGTGATCATAGCCTTGATCTCTGCGTTTCCGTAGATTCTGTCCAATCTGGCCTTTTCTACATTCAAAATTTTTCCACGAAGAGGTAAGATTGCCTGAGTAGCCCGGCTTCTTGCGGTTTTTGCACTTCCTCCTGCGGAATCTCCCTCTACGATATAAATCTCACAATTTTCCGGATTCCGGTCAGAGCAGTCTGCCAGTTTTCCCGGTAAAGCCATACTGTCCAGCGCTGTTTTCCTTCTGGTCAGATCCCTTGCTTTTCTGGCCGCTTCACGGGCCCTCTGAGCTAAAATGGATTTTTCCAAAATGATCTTTGCTACGGAAGGATTCTGCTCTAAAAACCAGGTGAGCTGTTCACTGACGATTCCATCCACTGCTCCCCTTGCCTCAGAGTTACCCAGCTTCTGTTTCGTCTGCCCCTCAAACTGAGGCTCAGATATCTTTACACTGATAATAGCCGTTAAACCTTCCCGAATATCCTCACCGGTAAGATTGGCCTCACTGTCCTTTAACAGCTTATTACTTCTGGCATAATCATTAAAGGTTTTGGTTAAAGCATTACGAAATCCCATCAAATGGGTACCACCCTCCGGAGTGGTAATATTATTAACGAAGCTATACACATTTTCCGTATAGGAATCATTGTGCTGCATAGCTACTTCTACGTACACATTATTTTTTGTGCCTTCAAAATACATAATACTTTCATAAAGGGCAGTCTTACTTTTATTCAGATAAGTAACGAATTCCTTGATTCCACCTTCATAATGGAATTCTCTTACCTTCGGTTTTTTATTTCCTTCTTCATCTTTTTCACGATCATCTTTTAAAATGATCTTGAGGCCTTTTGTTAAAAAAGCCATTTCTCTGAGTCTCTGCTTTAAGGTTTCATAATCATAAACCGTCTCTTCAAAAATACTGCCATCCGGTTTAAAATCTACCCTTGTACCGGTTTTTTCTTCCTCACATTCACCCACAACTTTAAGAGGGTAACAAACGTGCCCTCTTTCATAACGCTGCTGATAAATTTTTCCTTCCCGGTAAATTTTTACCTCCAGCCAGTCGGAGAGAGCATTTACTACGGATGCACCTACTCCATGCAGTCCTCCGGATACCTTATATCCGCCACCGCCGAATTTACCTCCTGCATGTAGTACGGTAAATACTACTTCCACTGCAGGTTTTCCGGCTTTTTGATTGATTCCTACTGGTATACCTCTTCCGTTATCCACAACAGTAACAGAATTATCCTCATTTATGGTGACTTCTATGGTATTACAGAACCCTGCCAGGGCTTCATCTACTGAATTATCAACAATTTCATAAACCAGATGATGGAGACCTCTGGAAGATGTACTTCCAATATACATACCGGGTCTTTTACGAACCGCTTCCAATCCTTCCAATATCTGAATTTGATCTGCTCCATATTCAGCGCTCATTTTATCCAAATCCTTTCCACTCTACTCAGGTACGGACATTAATTTTACACTGCCGTTGGTTACTTTATAAATACGATTGATCTTAAAACGATTATTAATAAACTCATCCAGACCGGTACAGGTAATAATCGTTTGAATCTCTCCGATGCTGTTTAACAAAAAATTCTGTCTGTTGCTGTCAAGCTCGGATAATACATCATCCAAAAGCAAAACAGGGGTATCTTTGGCTACCTTCTTTACCAGTTCAATTTCAGATAACTTTAAAGAAAGAGCAGCTGTTCTCTGCTGACCCTGTGAACCAAACTTTCTGATATCCACAGCCTCATCCGTTATCTCTCCATTTTCATTGAGTTTGGTTACCAGAAATGAAAAATCATCCCTGTGAGGACCTACCGTAGTCATCTTCAATTTAATATCTTTATCCTGCGCGGCCAAAAGATTTTCTTCATAAGATTCCATAGTCACATCCGGCTCATATTTGATTTGAAGCCTTTCCTTCCCTCCGGAAAGATTTTTATGTATATCCTCAATGATCTCATTTAACTGGCTGACAAAGGTCTGCCTTCTTTCCATAATCTTACTTCCGAAAGAAACCAGCTGCATATCCCATATATTCAGGGTTTCTTTTAAAGAAGGATTCAAATAAAGATCCTTTAAAAGCTTATTTCTCTGGTTTACGATCTTATTATAATGATTAAGATTATACAGATAAAAGTTATCTAGTTGACATAACTCCATATCCACAAATCTTCTTCTTTCGCTGGGGCCATTTTTAATGATACTCAGATCCTCGGGAGAGAAGAAAATGATATTTAAAATACCCAGAAGCTCTGCAGCTTTTTTTATTTTTATTCCATCGATAGCAATACCTTTGGATTTATTTTTCCGTAAATGCATATCTATTCTGGTCTGAATACCTTCTTTTTCCAGCCAGGTACGGATATGTGCTTCTTCTTCTTTGAAATTGACAATGTCCTTATCCTTACTGCTTTTATGGGACTTCGTGGTAGCAGAAACATAAATTGCTTCAAGGATATTGGTTTTTCCCTGGGCATTATCCCCATAAAGGATATTGGTTCCCTTATCAAATTCCATAGTCAGAGCAGAATAATTACGAAAATTTGAAAGCTCTAATGATTGTATAATCATAAATTACCTTTTTACTTTTCAATTTTAATGGTATTTCCCTGAAATTCCACCAGATCTCCTGCTACCAGCTTCTTTCCCCGTTGTAATTCCTGCTTACCATTAACATAAACCAGGCCATCCTGAATAACAAATTTAGCTTCAACACCATTTTCAACCAGATTTGCAGCCTTCAAAGCCTGGCCAAGTTTAATATAATCTTCCCTTAATTTTATAATTTCCATTTTTTACCACTTTATTCTAAGATACTGTTGTAAAGTTAACAGGAAGAATCAGATAAATATATCTTCCCTGATCATCCCGGATAAAGCAGGGAGCTTTGGGATTCACCAGATACATATCAATTTCTTCATCTTCGATAACCCTTAATGCATCAATAAGAAATTTCGGATTAAAACCGATCATCAGATCCTTACCGCTTTTTTCAATATCGATCTCTTCATTCATACTTCCCACAGTAGAATTCATTTTAAGCTCCATATTACCATCGGTGATATTGATGATTATAGGCTTTTTATCTCCTTCTTTTACCAGAAGGGTAGCTCTGTCAATACAGCTTAAGAGCTCTTTTTTATTAATTTTTACTTTGGTTTCATAATCGTTGGAAAGCATTTGATCAATCTTAAAATATTCTCCCTCAATCAGACGGGAAACTACGGTAGTTTGATCAAATTCAAATATAATATGTTTATCACTGAAATAAATCTGAACATCCTTTTCCATATCACCGGATAAAATCTTACTGATCTCATTCAGAGTTTTTCCGGGAACTACAGCCTTAATGAAAGGATAGGAATTTTTCAGATTAATCTTACGAATGGAAATACGATGTCCATCCAAAGAAACAACCTTTAACTCATCCTGATCGATTTCAAAAAGTTCTCCTGTCATCAGCTTATTATTGTCACTGTCAGAAATAGAAAAAATGGTCTGACGGATGGCTTCTTTCAAGGTATACTGGCTGATGATCACAGGTTCCTCTTTATCAATTAAAGGAAGTCCCGAAAAATCTTCTCCTGATTTTCCGATAATCGTAAATTTCGCTTTTTCACAGGTAATCAGCGTTTTATAATTTCCATCAGCTTCAATTTTGATATCATTGTCAGGAAGCTTTCGTACGATTTCCAAAAAGATCTTGGCATCCAGAGCAATGATTCCTTTTTCCAGAATTTCCCCTTCAATAATCGTCTCTATTCCCAGTTCCATATCATTAGCTGTAAGAGTAATCGTTCCGTTATTGGCATTGATTAAAATACATTCAAGTATGGACATGGTTGTTTTACTGGGGACTGCTTTTGAAACCGTCTGTACTCCTGTTAACAGAGCAGATTTTGAACAGATTAATTTCATTGGTGTATAACTCCTTCCTGTGCACAGCGATCTATCAATAAATAAATATATTCAGTATTCTTATTCTTAATAGGTGTTGATATGTGGATAACCCTATCTATTATACTATTTTTCAAGAAAAATGAAAATGGAAAACTCGTCAATTTATAAGTGGATAAATCAGGATAAGTCCTTACTTATTCACATCTTTAGAGGGAGTGATCTTTTTGCGGATAATCTCAATTTTGTTTTTCAGCTCTTCATTAGTGAGGATATCCTCTTCAATTTTCTTGATTCCGTGGATAATTGTCGTATGATCCTTTTTTCCAAGTATCTTTCCTATATTGCTGTAGGAAATATCCAGGGTGTTTCTACAGATATACATTACTACCTGACGGGGAAGAACAAATTCGGAATTTCTTTTTTTGGAAGTAATATCTTCCGGAGATACTCCAAAATGTTCGGATACAATATCAATGATGAGAGCAGGGGTAACTTCTCTTCGTTTTTCCGGATGGATCATATCCTTAAGAGCATCTTCAGCCAATTCAATGGTGATGTCAGAAGTATTTCTTATTTTGGATTTGGCGATCACCCGATTGAAGGCACCTTCCAGCTCACGAATATTGGATTTAATATTTTCTGCAATATACTGAAAGATCTGATCATCTATCTGTTTTTCACAATTTTCTGCATTTTTACGAAGAATTGCCATTCTGGTTTCATAATCCGGAGGCTGAATATCTGCAGTTAATCCCCATTCAAAACGGGAACGGAAACGTTCTTCTAAAGTTTCCATCTCCTTTGGGGGCTTGTCCGAGGATAAAATGATCTGCTTTCCGGCAGAATGAAGAACATTAAAGGTGTGGAAAAATTCTTCCTGTGTACTTTCTTTACCAATAATAAACTGAACATCATCGACCATAAGTACATCTACGGTACGGTATTTTTCTCTCAGTTTCGTCATGGCAGCAGAATTACCGCTTCGGATGGATTCAATTACTTCATTGGTAAAGGCTTCAGAAGTAACATAAAGTACTTTTGTATCAGGATTTTCCTCTAAAATAAAATGGCCGATGGAATGCATAAGATGGGTTTTTCCCAGACCGGCTCCTCCATAGATATAAAGAGGATTGTATGCTTCACCCGGAGATTCAGCTACGGCCAGAGATGCGGAATGGGCAAACTTATTGTTGCTTCCTACTACAAAAGTATCAAATTTATATTTTGGATTCAGGTTGGCATTTTCATAATTGATATTGTAAACAGGATTGGAAGAAAGAGCAGTTTTCGTCTGATTTCCTTTTTCTCCTACAGCATCCTTTTCTAAAATAAAGGAAATATCGTAGGTGTGGTCCATCATTTCGGAAATGGTTACCTGAAAATAGCTTTTGTACTTATTACTAATATAGTTTAAAGCATGTGCCTGATCTGACGGAATTAAAATGACAACAATGTCATCTTTTACTTCATGGCATTTTAATGGGGCTACCCAGGTATTATAGGATATTTCTGAAAGAGCATATTCCTTTTTTAATGTATCTTTGATTAATTCCCAGTTTTCCTTGATAAATTCCATCATTTCCTCTTATTCTGCTGCTTTGGCAGCTTCTCAATCTTTTCCCTTTATAAGCGATAGTTATATTATTTAATAATACTCTATCTAATTTAAAATATCAAATAGATATTTAATATGTTATGTTAACTTATATAGTAAATGAAGTTGATATTATGTGAATATGTGAATATCTATGTGGATAAAGTGGAAAACTTTTATGAACAAAATCAACAGTGAAAATAAAGGATTTAAATTAATATTTTTAATTTTTACACTTCATATTAAGAAGTTATCCACAATTTATAACCATATTGTGGATTATATTATGTAAATGTATTATGTAAGAAAAAGTTTTTGGGGATAGTTTAATCCTTGATTTTTCAATTAATTTGCTTGACTTGTACAGTTTCTTCTTATATAATTGTAACGATATTTTCCGACACAGAGCATACTTTTATGCTTGAAGGTAAAGTTTAGTTTATGTAGAGGAGGTGTTTCACACATGAAAATGACATTTCAGCCTAAGAAAAGACAGAGATCTAAGGTTCACGGCTTCAGAGCAAGAATGAGTACTCCGGGAGGAAGAAAAGTTTTAGCTGCAAGACGTGCTAAAGGAAGAAAAGTATTATCAGCTTAGGCCGCATTTATGTGGCCTTTTTTTCTCTGTATAAAAGAGAAATGAGGTGATTCTCGTGAATTTTTCGGAATCGTTAAAAAAGAACAGTGATTTCAGGAATGTCTATCGCAAAGGAAAGTCTTATGCAAATAAGTATCTGGTAATGTATGTGTTGGAAAATAACAGCGATAGAAACAGGATTGGATTCTCTGTAAGTAAGAAGGTAGGCAATAGTGTGGTAAGGCATCATATTACCAGATTATTGCGGGAAAGTTATCGACTGCATGAAAATATATTTAATAGTGGTTTAGATATAGTAGTCGTAGTAAGAAGTAGTGCTGCCGAAGTCGGTTTTTTGGAAATTGAAAGTGCACTGCTGCATCTTGGAAAGCTTCATAAGATTATTAAGCTGTTTTTTTATTTTGATTGATCTATTATAATAGGAAGAAACAGAAATTTTTTGAAGCAGGTCAGTTTTTATGATGAAGAAAATTTGTATTTGGTTAATAAAAGTTTATAAAAAATATGTTTCTCCTATGAAAGGAACAAAATGTCCTTATTTTCCAAGCTGTTCTGAATATGGACTTGAGGCTGTTGAAAAATATGGTGCTTTTAAGGGATCATTATTGGCAGCATGGAGAATAATCAGATGTAATCCTTTTTCAAAAGGTGGATATGATCCTGTTCCCTGATGTAGGAAGTTAAGGAGGAAATAATTTGTTACCTGTTTTATTAACGAAGGATGATGGTATGATCATCGGGCCTATTTCCAATCTTTTAGGTTATTTGATGGAAGGAATCTTCAGTGTGATCGATTCTATTGGAATTCCTAATATTGGTCTTGCCATTATCTTATTTACTATAATTATTAATGTTTTGATGCTGCCTCTTACCATTAAGCAGCAGAAATTTTCCAAGCTGAATGCAAAAATGAGTCCTGAATTACAGGCTATTCAGAAGAAGTATAAGGATCGAAAAGATAATGCTTCTATGACAGCCATGCAGCAGGAAACTCAGGAGGTTTATGCAAAATATGGTGTGTCTCCTACAGGAAGCTGTGTGCAGCTATTAGTGCAGATGCCTATTCTTTTTGCTTTGTATCGTGTAATCTATGCGATGCCGGCTTATGTAAGTAAGATTAAAGATGCATTTTTCCCTCTGGTGGATGAACTTATTGCCCAGCCCGGAAGTGCGGAATTTATCCAGGGATTCAAAAATGCAGGAATGTACTCTAAACAGTTTGCTAATGATCTCTTTGTCAGTGGTAATACGGAATATATCCAGAATACCTATATTGATGTTTTAAATAAGGCATCTACCAGTGAGTGGTTAAGTATTTCTGAAAAGTTTCCTTCTTTGGCAGAGGATGTAACCACTACTTTGGAAAGCCTGGATGTATATAATTCCTTCCTGGGATTAAATATTGCAAACTCTCCTTCTTATATTATTGGGGATGCAATGAAAACAGGATCTTTTCTTCTGGTTGCAGGAGCTTTACTGGTTCCTCTTCTTTCTGCTCTTACTCAGTGGGTGAGCGTGAAGCTTATGCCTCAGGCATCCAGTGCCTCCGGTGATGATTCTACAAATGCTGCCATGCAGTCCATGAAAACCATGAATATGATGATGCCTATTATGTCTGCTGTTTTCTGTTTTACACTTCCTGCAGGTATGGGTATCTACTGGATTGCCAGTGCTGTAGTAAGAACGATCCAGCAGGTGGTGATCAATAAGCATATTGATAAAATGGATATTGATTCCATGATTGAAAAGAACATGGAAAAAAATAAGCATAAGCTGGAAAAGAACAAAGAGAAGATTGCCAGATTGAATGAATATGCTTCCATGAACACAAAAAATGTAGAAAAAGTCAGAAGTCAGTCTGAGAAAGATGAACTTCTTAAGAAAGCTCAGGAATTAAACAATAATGCAAAACCCGGAAGTATTGCGGCTAAAGCCAATATGGTTAAGCAGTACAATGAAAAAAATAATAAGTAGCAGGGGGAAAGATCATGGAATTTGTAGAATTCAGTGCAAAGACGGTAAGTGAATGTATTACAGTTGCCTGTCAGGAATTATCTGTAACCAGTGATAAATTGGAATATGAAGTTGTTAATGAAGGTTCTGCAGGTTTTTTAGGTTTTAATACAAAACCTGCTGTTATTAAAGCAAGAGTTAAATCTTCTATTGAAGATGTTGCTAAGGAATTTTTAAAAGATGTTTTTGCTGCCATGAATTTAACCGTTGTAATTACGGTTAAATATGATGAACAAGAAAGAACCATGGATATCGACCTGAGTGGAGATGAAATGGGTGTACTTATCGGTAAGAGAGGACAGACCCTGGATTCCTTGCAGTATCTTGTTTCCCTTGTAGTGAATAAGGAAACAGAAAATTATATCCGTGTTAAGGTGGATACAGAGAATTATCGTCAGAGAAGAAAAGAGACTCTTGAAAACCTGGCAAAGAATATTTCCTTTAAGGTAAAAAGAACGAAGAGAAGTGTTTCTCTTGAACCCATGAATCCTTATGAAAGAAGAATTATCCATAGTGCACTGCAGCAGGATAAATTCGTTACCACACATAGTGAAGGAGAAGAACCCTTCAGACGAGTAGTTGTTACATTAAAAAAATAAAGTTAAGAGCCCCTGTTTGATCAGGGGCTTTTATGGCTTTTATCTTTCTTTTGAAAGGAAAATAAAATGGCTTTAAAAAGTGATACGATTGCTGCAGTAGCTACTGCACTTAATGATTCCGGAATTGGGATTATAAGAGTAAGTGGTGATGATGCGATTTCCATTGTAGATAAGTTTTACAGAAGTAAGGGGAAAAGTAAATTATCAGATTATGAAACTCATACAATTCACTATGGGTTTATTTATCATGGAGATGAATTGATTGATGAAGTAATGGTATCAATTTTTAAGGCACCCAGAAGTTATACCACAGAAGATACGGTTGAGATAAATTGTCATGGTGGTGTTTTGGTGATCAGGAAGATACTTGATCTTGTTGTACAGGCAGGAGCAAGAATTGCTGAACCGGGAGAATTTACCAAAAGAGCTTTTTTAAATGGAAGGATTGATCTTTCCAGGGCAGAGGCTGTAATGGATATGATCCATGCAAAAAATGATTTTGCCTTAAAATCTTCTGTTAAGCAGATTAAGGGAAGCCTTTATCAGTTAATTCTTGATTTAAGAAAAGAAATTCTTTATGAAATAGCTTTCATCGAATCTGCTTTAGATGATCCTGAACATATCAGTCTGGACGGATATAATGAATCTTTGATGGAAAAAAATGATGCTTTAATTGAAAAAGTAAATCGTTTATATTTATCTGCGGATAATGGAAAAATGCTGAAGGAAGGAATAACTACTGTTATTATTGGAAAGCCCAATGCAGGAAAATCTTCTTTATTAAACCTTCTGGTAGGTGAGGAAAAAGCAATCGTTACCAATATTGCCGGAACTACCAGAGATGTGATAGAAGAACAGATTAATCTTTCAGGGATCGGACTCAATATTGTAGATACGGCCGGGATCAGAGCTACCGAGGATATAGTAGAAAAAATTGGTGTAGAGAGAGCAAAAAATTTTGCTATGGATGCTGATTTAATTATTTATGTAGTTGACTCTTCCGTAGAGTTGGATGAAAGTGATCAGGACATTCTCAATTTAATCAGGAATAAAAAGGTCATTGTTCTTTTAAATAAATCAGATCTTACTCCTGTAGTAACTGAAAAAAAATTAAAATATAATTTAATAAATGTGTTAAATGATTTTTCTGATGAATCTGATCCTTCTGATAGGGAAATACGGATCATAAAAGTTTCAGCTAAGGAAGGAATAGGTCTTGATATTTTAGAAGAAACCATTAAGGAAATGTTTTTTAAGGGTGAGCTTCAAATGAATGATGAGGTTATGCTGACCAACCTCCGGCAGAAGGATGCAGTTAAGGAAGCTTTGGACAGTTTGTTGATGGTAAGACAAAGCCTGGAAGATGAAATGCCGGAGGATTTTCTTTCTATTGATCTAATGGGAGCATATTCTTCTCTGGGATTTGTAATAGGAGAAGAAGTTGGAGAAGATGTTGTGAATGAAATCTTTTCCAAGTTTTGTATGGGTAAGTAATAGAATATTTATAAATTATATTAAGATTTAATATTCTTATTATATAGATTTCCAAGGCGGCTTGTCCTGAATAGCTACAATTAAATTGAATAGGATAAGGAAAAATGTAAAATGAGTCGAATAAGAGAAAAAGTTGATGTATGTATTGTTGGTGCAGGACATGCCGGATGTGAGGCAGCTCTTGCCTGTGCAAGAATGGGATTAAATACAGTTATTTTTACTGTCAGTGTAGACAGTATTGCTTTGATGCCCTGCAATCCAAATATTGGGGGAAGCTCTAAGGGACATCTGGTACGTGAAGTAGATGCTCTTGGCGGTGAGATGGGTAAAAATATTGATAAGACTTTTATTCAATCGAAGATGTTAAATATCTCCAAAGGACCTGCTGTTCAGTCCTTGAGAGCTCAGGCAGATAAAGCTGATTATACCAGAGAGATGAGAAAGGTTTTAGAGAATCAGGATAATCTTACGATTAAGCAAGCCGAGGTAACTGATATTCTTACCTTAGAAGATATAGAGCATCTGGATGATGAGAATAATATTCTGCCTTATGAAAAAAAAGAAGAAGTTCCTACTATTGCCGGTGTTAGAATTTATACCGGTGCAATTTATGAATGTAAGGCTGTTGTTCTTTGTACAGGTACTTATCTGAATGCCAGATGTTTATGCGGAGAAGCAATTACCTATACCGGACCCAATGGCCTTCAGGCTGCTACTCATCTTACTGATTCTTTAAAAAACCTGGGTATTCAGATGAGAAGGTTTAAAACCGGTACTCCTGCCAGAATGGATAAACGCAGTATTGACTTTTCTAAAATGGAAGAGCAGTTTGGAGATGAAAGGATAGTTCCCTTTAGCTTTAGTACGGATCCTGATTCTATTCAGAAAGATCAGATTTCCTGTTGGCTTACTTATACAAATGAAAAGACTCATGAGATCATTAATCAGAATCTTCATCGTTCACCAATCTATGCAGGAATTATAGAAGGTACCGGTCCGAGGTACTGTCCTTCCATTGAAGATAAAGTAGTGAAGTTTTCGGATAAGCCAAGGCATCAGGTATTTATTGAACCGGAAGGAATACATACTAATGAGATGTATGTTGGAGGTATGTCTTCTTCTTTACCGGAAGATGTTCAACTTGCTATGTATCGGACTGTTCCCGGTTTGGAAAATTGTAAGATTGTTCGTAATGCCTATGCCATTGAATATGACTGTATTAATGCTATGCAGCTTTATCCCACTTTGGAATTTAAATCAGTGAAAGGACTTTTTAGTGGAGGTCAGTTTAACGGAAGTAGTGGATATGAAGAAGCAGCAGCTCAGGGATTGATTGCTGGTATTAATGCTGCTCTTTTCATAAAGGGTGAAGAGCCTCTTATTTTGGATCGGTCTGAAAGTTATATCGGTGTTCTGATCGATGATCTTGTTATTAAAGAAAATCTTGAGCCTTACCGTATGATGACCTCTCGTGCTGAATATCGTCTTCTTCTTCGCCAGGATAATGCGGATCTTCGCTTAAGAGAAAAAGGATATCGGGTAGGACTGGTTTCACGTGAACAGTACGAATATATTCTTTATAAAAAAGAAGCTATTCAAAATGAGATTGAACGGTTGAAAAAAGTTTCTGTAGGAGCAGCAAAGGAGAATCAGGAATTCTTAATCCGGCATAACAGTTCTACTTTAAAATCCGGTTCTAATCTTGCTGAATTATTATGCCGTCCCGAATTAACTTATGAAATTCTCGGAGAGATTGATCCGGAAAGAAAACCTTTACCTGAAGATGTTATTGAACAGGTTGATATTGAAATTAAGTATGAAGGATATATGGCAAGACAGCTTCGCCAGGTAGAACAGTTTAAAAAGATGGAAAAGAAAAAGATTCCTGATAAGTTGAACTATGATGATGTTCCCAGTCTCCGAATTGAAGCAAGACAGAAGCTAATCCAGTATCGGCCGGTTAATGTAGGACAGGCATCGAGAATTTCAGGAGTATCTCCGGCAGATATTTCTGTCCTTCTTGTCTATCTTGAAAATTACAGAAACAGGAAATAGTCTGGTTTATATATGCCTACAAAAAAGATTTTAGTTTTATTATATAAATATATATAACTATTCAGGACAAGCTCGAAAATCCTACATATTTCCTTGCTTTGGAGATTCATCCAATAGAAATATTTAAAATAGTCCTTAGAAAGTAAACTTTTACGACCTATTTTATAAATATTTCTGCTGCCCTGAATAGTTACAAATATAAATATATTTCAACACAGGACGTTCTCACTTTCTTTCACACGTAGCAGTACTAAGTTCCTAAAAAACAGAAACTAAGTACTGACGTGTTCAAAGACCTGTTTATGAAATATATTTATATTCATTTATCTTAAAAATAAATAATCTTTTTTGTAGGCAGCATAATTTATGATAAAGAGTAGGTAAATTTAATATGGATAAAATAGATTTTTTAAAAACTGAAATAAGTAGAATAGGTATCGAACTATCCGACAAGCAGATCGAACAGTTTCTTACTTATTATGAGTTGCTGGTGGAATGGAATTCCTTTATGAATCTTACGGGAATAACTGAGTTTGAGGACGTTGTGATCAAGCATTTCATAGATAGTCTTTCCTTGGTTAAGTCTATTGATCTTAATGAGGAATTAAGTCTTATTGATGTAGGAACGGGTGCCGGATTTCCCGGATTGCCATTAAAGATTGCTTTTCCAAATTTAAAGGTTACACTTTTAGATTCCTTACAGAAACGTATTCATTTTCTGGATGAAGTGATTTATAGATTAGATTTAAATGGGATAGATACAGTTCATGGACGAGCAGAGGATTTTGCTAAACCGGATAAGCTACGAGAAAAATATGATTTATGTGTATCCAGAGCAGTCGCAAATTTATCTGTTTTATCCGAATACTGTTTACCCTTTGTAAAAGAAAATGGTTATTTTATTTCTTATAAATCTGAAAAGTTATCTGAAGAACTAAAAGCTGCTGATAAAGCAATCACTGTTTTAGGTGGCTGTTTTGAAAAACAGATAGATTTTACAATAGGAAATGATAATATGTATCGTAATCTGGTTTTGATTAAAAAAATTGCTGATACTCCTAAGCAATATCCGAGAAAATCCGGAATTGCAAGTAAAAAGCCTATTTGTTAGTTTAAATTTCTATGTTTCACGTGAAACATAAATTGATATCATAAGATATCTACACAAGATAATGTTTCACGTGAAACAACAGAACCCAATATCTTGTAAATAATGTTGTGAAACACATAAAAAAGGTTAGTGTGAAACATTTATAATTATTTATAGAATAAAAAAGAAAAGAGTGGTATACTGATATTATCTTTTCAGAAAGGAACATTATACAGAAGTAGAATAAAATTATGGGTAGAGTAATTGCAATAGCAAATCAAAAGGGAGGAGTAGGAAAAACTACAACATCCATCAATCTTACAGCGGCATTAGCTGAGAAAAATAAAAAGGTTCTTGTAATCGATATTGATCCACAGGGAAATACGACCAGTGGTTTTGGAATCGATAAGAATGATTTAGATAATACAATTTATGAACTCATTCTTGGAGAATGTTCCATTAATGATTGCATTATTAAAGATGTGATGCCAAATATATCTGTTCTTCCTTCCAATGTTAATCTTGCGGCAGCAGAAATTGAATTAATTGGTGTAGAAAAGAAAGAGTACATATTGAAGAATGAGGTAGACTGGATAAAGGATCAATACGACTATATTCTTATTGATTGTCCTCCTTCATTAAGTATGTTAACAGTAAATGCTATGACTACAGCGGGAAGTGTACTGGTGCCGATTCAATGTGAATACTATGCTTTGGAAGGATTAAGTCAGTTAATTCATACAGTTAACCTGGTAAAAGAAAGATTGAATCCTGAATTGGAGATGGAGGGAGTAGTCTTTACCATGTATGATGCCCGAACAAATCTTTCTATGCAGGTAGTAGAAAATGTAAAAGGACACTTAGAACAAAATATTTATAATACTTTGATACCAAGGAATATTCGTTTAGCAGAAGCACCAAGTTATGGTATGCCGATTACAAAATATGATCCAAAGTCAGCCGGGGCAGAAGCATATAGACAACTTGCAGATGAAGTTATTAAAAATAAAGGAGAATAATAACCATGGCAGCAAGAGGATTAGGAAAAGGTCTGGATGCATTAATTCCTAGTGCGCTATCAGAACCAAAAGGAAAAAGTAAGCAGAAGGAACAGTCTGTAGAACAGCCGGATAGTTTTGTGGATATCAATAAGGTTGAACCTAACAGAGAACAGCCAAGAAAATATTTTGATGAGGATGCTCTTCTGGAGTTATCTGAGTCTATTAAACAGTTCGGTTTATTACAGCCAATTCTCGTTCAGGATAGAGACAATTATTATGAAATAATTGCCGGAGAAAGAAGATGGAGAGCTGCAAAGCTGGCCGGATTAAAAGAAGTTCCGGTAATTATCCGTAAATATTCTGAACAGGAAATTGTAGAAATTTCTCTGATTGAAAATATTCAGCGTGAAGATTTAAATGAAATTGAAGAAGCAAAAGCGTATAAGAGGCTTATGACTGAATTCAATTTAAAGCAGGATGAAATCGCTGAAAGAGTTTCCAAGAGCCGTACGGCAGTAACCAACTCTATGAGACTTCTTAAACTCTGCGATAAAGTTCAGAAGATGATCATTGATGATATGATTTCTGCAGGACATGCCAGAGCAATTATATCTATTGAGGATCCGGAAGAACAGTATGAGCTGGCTCAAAAGATTTTCGATGAAAAGATGAGTGTTCGAGATGTAGAAAAATATATCAAGAACATGAATAAACCAGAAAAAGTAAAAAAGAAAGAAAATAAATCTCTGGAAATTATCTATCAGGAAAAAGAAGAAATTCTGAAGCAGTCTCTCTCTACGAAGGTATCTGTAGTAGGAAAAGGAAATGGTTCCGGTAAGATTGAAATCGAATTTTTTTCACATGATGACTTTGACAGACTGATGGAGATTTTAACAAAAGTAAATTAGTAACTGTGAAGATGATAAACAGTTATATAAATTAAAGACAAAGGTGGCTACGAATGACATTAGATTTATTCAATCAATGGGGACTTACAGGCTTTGATTATAGTTATGTATTTCTGGCACTTGCAGGAATAAGTATTCTTTTTTTGATCCTGGTAATCATCCAGATGGCACAGTTTAGTAAGCTGAAGAAAAAATACAGAAAATTTATGACAGGAAAAGATGCCAAAACTCTGGAGGGATCCATCCAAAAACTTTTTGAAGACAATAAATATATCAGAGATTTATCTGAAGAAAATAAAAAGAGCATTCGAAAAATAAATAAAGATATGGAATATTGTTTCAATAAAGTGGGTATAGTAAGATATGATGCTTTTCAGCAGATGGGAGGAATGCTCAGCTTTAGTATTGCATTATTAAATGACAGAAACAATGGATTTATTTTAAATTCTGTACATAGTACGGAAGGATGTTACAGCTATATCAAAGAAGTAAAAAATGGTATGTGTGAAACCGATCTGAGTAATGAAGAGAAGGATGCACTTTTAAAAGCAATGAAAGAAGAATAGATTAAAATACTTTAGATAAAAGGGGAGGTTAAAACATGAGGTTATGTTCCATTAATGAAATTCAGGAAAATGATGTTCTTGCAAGAGATGTAATGGCTGATGACTATAATGTATTTCTTTATAAGAATACTATCTTAAGTAAGAAATATATTGAAAAGCTAAGAAAGCTAAATATTCCCTTTGTGTACATTAAAGATGAAATATCAGAAGAACAGGTTGCCATATTAAAAAAGGATATTGAAGAAACAAGTAAGACGAAGATGAAAGAGGTCATCCAGCGTCATACATATAACAACAGTGCTGCATTACAGGATATCAGTAATACAGCTGATAATATTATCAGCAATATTCTTGAAGTGGATGAGGTAATTGAAAATATCCATGATATCCGTGAAAGAAGTACAGATATCTATTCCCATTCCATCAGTATCTGTGTATTGTCTACTCTGGTAGCCTTAAAGCTGGGATTGGATAAGGAGAGTGTACATGATATTGGTGTAGGCTGCCTCCTTCACGATTTTGGTCTGCGTTATCTGATGATTGAATACCAGGATGAAGATGTAGAGACACTTTCTCCCAAACAGCTGGTAGAATATAAGAAACATCCCATATATGCTTACAGTGCATTGAAGAATGAAAACTGGCTGTCTAAAAAAAGTAAGGAAATCATTCTCTGCCATCATGAACGATTAAACGGTTCCGGTTATCCTCTACATGCAACAGAAATTTCCATAGAAACAAGAATTGTAAGTGTATGTGACGTTTTTGACGAAATGATCTGTGGAATCGGATGCAGAAGAAGAAAAATATATGAAGCAGTGGAATATTTAAAGAGTTGTAAGAATCTTCTCTTTGATGGCTCTGTAGTAAATGCACTTTTGGAGTTTACTGCTGTTTATCCTACAGGAAGTATCGTTGTAACCAATGAAAAAGAAATTGCAGTGGTAATCAAACAGAATAAACATTTTCCTGAACGGCCGGTACTGCAGATTAGCAGAGATAAAGACGGTAACCCCATGGAAGAAGAAAAGATTATTGATCTGGTTGAAGTAAAGAGTGTATTTATTGATTCTGTTCTAGAGTAAATAATATAGAAAAGCAGTCATTGAACTGCAATAAATGAAGCTGTGAGAAAGCAGCAGAATGAGAGGAAAAGGTAAATGATTGACATCAAATTTTTAAGGGAGAATCCTGAAATAGTAAAAGAAAATATTCGAAAAAAATTTCAGGACAGTAAACTTTCTCTTGTAGATGAAGTAATTATTTTGGATAAGGAAGCAAGGGATGCCCAGGGTGAGGCTGATGCTTTAAGAGCAAACAAGAATAAGATTTCCAAAGAAATCGGCGCACTTATGGCTCAGGGTAAGAAGGAAGAAGCTGAGGCAAAAAAAGCAGAGGTTGCTGCCGGTGCAAAGCGTCTTGCCGAACTGGAAGAAAAAGAAAGTGAATTGGAAGAAAAGATCACAAAGATCATGATGACCATTCCCAATATCATTGATCCCAGTGTACCCATTGGTAAGGATGATTCTGAAAATGTAGAGGTAACAAAATATGGTGAACCGGTAGTGCCGGATTTTGAGATACCTTATCATACTGAGATTATGGAGAAATTTTCCGGAATCGATCTGGATGCAGCCAGAAAGGTAGCAGGAAATGGTTTCTATTATCTGATGGGAGATATTGCCAGACTTCACTCTGCTGTTATTTCTTATGCCAGAGACTTTATGATCGAAAGAGGCTTTACCTATTGTGTACCACCTTTTATGATCAGAAGTAATGTGGTAACCGGTGTAATGAGCTTTGCTGAAATGGATGCCATGATGTATAAGATTGAAGGTGAAGATCTGTATCTTATCGGAACCAGTGAGCATTCCATGATCGGTAAGTTTATTGATACCATTATTCCGGAAGACCAGCTTCCTCATACTCTGACCAGCTATTCTCCCTGCTTCCGTAAAGAAAAAGGTGCCCACGGTCTGGAGGAAAGAGGAGTCTATCGAATTCATCAGTTTGAAAAACAGGAAATGATCGTGGTATGTAAGCCGGAAGATTCACCTATGTGGTTCGACAAATTATGGCAGAATACGGTGGATCTTTTCCGTTCCCTTGATATTCCTGTAAGAACTCTGGAATGCTGCTCCGGTGATCTCGCAGATCTTAAGGTAAAATCTTTTGACGTGGAAGCCTGGTCTCCCAGACAGAAAAAATACTTTGAAGTAGGCAGCTGCTCTAATCTGGGAGATGCTCAGGCACGAAGATTGAAAATTCGTGTAAATGGAGAAAAGGGAAAATATTTTGCTCATACCTTAAATAATACGGTAGTTGCACCTCCCAGAATGCTGATCGCATTTTTGGAAAACAATCTTCAGGCAGATGGCTCTGTCCGAATTCCTGAAAAATTACGTCCATATATGGGTGGACAGACTGAATTGAGATAGAGTAAAATAGAAAAGATGTCTGCCGTCATCATAATAGAAAAAATTAAAAAGATAGAAAAGAAAGAGAGGTGAAATCCTTGCATAAATACCTGAGAGCAATAGGTTTAAGTCAATTTGATAATCGAAAAAAAATCCAGGCTTTGATCAGAGCGTGTGTACTGGACTCCAGCTGTGGCAGTCTGACCACCAATGGAGAGGACACTATGCTGGCAGTTTACAGCAAGGATTTTGCCGATGGTCTGGGTCTTGCCATATGTGGGGAGCTGGATGAAAATAATAGTTTTACCTACGATTATTATTTTCCCTATCTAAAATCGGATGTGGTAAGTTCCACCGAAGATATTACCATTGAACGGCATGCCGCCAAGGAGTCCTATGCAGGAGTCTGTGATGATCTGCGGGTGGGAGTTTCTTTGATTTTTTATTTACAAAATATGATCGACTATGTCAGAATTAAAAACAGTGATAAGCTTCCGATAAAGGGAACGTCCCTTTGTCTTTCGGCACTTTCCACAGAAGGAACTATAATGATGCCCATTAATAAAAATGAGTATCAAAGAGAGAAAATCCGAAAGAAATCGATCAGCAGAAATCGTCTCTTACAGGCAGCAAGAAAGGGAGATGAAGAGGCTATTGAAAGTCTGACTCTGGATGATATGGATACCTACAGTTCCATTTCAAAGAAAATCCATTATGAGGATGTTTTCAGTATTGTGGACACTTACTTTATGCCCTATGGTGTGGAATGTGACCAATATTCAGTTCTGGGTGAGATTCAGGAATGCAGCCTGATTGAAAATTCAATGACCCACGAGAAGCTGTATAAATTAACCATTGATTGCAATGAGCTCATCTTTAATGTGTGTATTAATAAAGAAGATGTTTTTGGTGAACCCCGGGTGGGAAGAAGATTCAAGGGAGTAATTTGGCTTCAGGGTTATATTAATTTTCCGTATTGACAAATTTTAGTTTAGAACCTATAGTTATATAGGTTAGGTTTCCGTAGCTCAGCAGGATAGAGCGTCCGCCTCCTAAGCGGAAGGCCATGGGTTCGAATCCCGTCGGGAACAGCAAACAGCGTGTGGAAATGAGTGGAAAGTGTTAACTCATGAAGCACGCTGTTTTTGTTTTTTTCTTTCCAAGACTATGCACAGGAATTAGGTTTCGTTTAAATGCTGCCCAGATTTAAAAGGCCGTGCAACGGGTGAAAGGCAGTTCCTCTGTAGAGACACTGCCTTTTTTGAAATTTAATCTTTTTCATCAAAAAGCAGAAGATCACTTCTGCCGGAAGCCAGTTGTTTTAATGTATCGGTAAAACCACTGGCACTAAAAATAACATACCAGACCTGACGATTATTTTTCTGCCAATTTACGTTTTCAGCTTTTTTCTCTAATTCTTGAAAAATAGTGATTCCAACAGGCTCTTTCCAGTATTTACATTCTCCAAGAATAAGATTATTTCCATCAGGGTCAAGTGCTACAATATCAATTTCATTCTCTTTATCCCACCACCGGCCGATTTTGGTAAAATAAAAGGGCCAGCATCCATCAGCATTTAATTCCCACATTCGTTCTATGCAGACATCTTCATATACAAAAGAGATATGATTTTTGACAAGTCCTTTATGGATTTTATCCATCACTATACCGCTGTTACCGCTTTCAAGAAAACTCATATTTGGGTAAACAAAGGCAAACCAAAACCGGATATAGTTATCTGTGATCTTATAAAGTCCGCGTTTACTTTTTTCAGGATTTTCCTCCGTTATCGGCACTTCCCGTTTAAGAATATCCAGATCGATCAATACTTTTAAATATTTGGTCAGACTGGTAGTTTTTATTTCTAATACCTTAGAAATGGTAGAAAGTCTACTGTTGCCGGCAGCGATTGCCCTGATAATAGAAAAATAGCTTCCGATCTCGGTAACTTCCTGCTGTAAAAGGAAGTAAGGTTCATTGTATAAATACCCTGAAGGATTAAGGATAGAAGTCTGAATGGATTGAAAAATATCTCTGCTCTCAGAAAACGATTCAATATACTTGGGAACACCACCGGTTATTGCATACATTTCAATCAGTTCTTTTCGTGTTTTATTTGAAAAAAAATGTTGGTAATATCGAAAAGGGATCTGCTTTAAACGAATCTGGGCAGTCCGTCTTCCATATAATGGGCTGTGATAGGATAGTGTCTGTGATTCCATCATGGAAATTAAAGAACCACAAAGAATAACCATAATAGAACTATTTTTTAATTGTTCTTCCCAAATCCGTTGAAAGATAGAAGGAAAAGCGGGGTTTGACTTTCCAATATACTGGAACTCATCGATAACGATTACAGGCTTCAAAGCAAAAGGTGTATTCGTAATTACTTTAAAAATAGTATCCCAGCTCCTGATATCTACATTTTTTAACAACTCATTGTTAGTAAATTCAGCAGCTTTTTCCTTAAATAAATTACGGTTTTGTACTTCAGATTCTTCACTGGCAAGAAAAAACAGAGCTGTCTTATCTTTAATGAACTCAGTAATAAGTGTAGTTTTTCCAACTCTGCGACGTCCATAGAGGATAACAAGAGAGCTTCCACTGCGTTCGTATTCAGTCTGCAAGGTTGTTATTTCTGCTTCACGGTCAATAAATTTATTCATAAAATACTTCTCCTTTTCAATTATTATACTTTAAAGTATAATAATTTCAAGAATAATTTAACTTTTAAAAGTCTTTTTTAAAAAAGTAAAACCTTTTAAAGAAGCCAGGACAATATATAGATGTAAGGGCAATTCCTTACAGGTCGACTTGAAGGAAAAAAGAAAGGGATAATTAGCTATGAATATTAATGAATTTGAGCTGTTTGTCCTGAAATACGGGAAGGATATTCTCCGCTTTTGCAGAATGACAACGGGAAATAGTGAAGCTGGGGATGAACTGTATCAGGATACGATGCTCAAACTGACAGAAAAAAGAAGCAGCCTGGACTTTGGTCAAAACGTGAAGAGCTATGCATTATCTATATCCATTTATCTTTGGAAAAATAAAAGCAGAAAATACGCAAACAGGAAAAGACTTCTTTGGATGGACAGTATAGAAGAGTTGTCTGATGAAGGAAAGGAATTTTCGGATGAGATACAACAGACTTCACCGGAACAAATAATCCTGCATAAGGATGAAATCAATGAAATACAGAAGGTAGTTATATCACTTCCCCAGAAATACAAACTTCCTATATATCTGTTTTATTCTGCTGATATGCAAATTCGTGAGATAGCAGATATACTTCATCTTCCGGAGGGGACAGTTAAGTCCAGGATGAGAAAAGCAAAGAAACTGTTAAAAGAAAAATTGGAGGCATTAGGATATGACGGATGAAAAACTTGAACAAATCTTAAGGCAGGCCCTTGCTCCTAAAATCGATGATTCAGAAATTAAAATTGATAGGAAAGTCAGGAGAAAAAAGATGAAAAAAGAAAAGAAAAATACATATAGAAGTTTTCCGACAGCGGCGGCTATAATATTAGCAGTATTACTTATAGGAGGAGGAAGCGTATATGCTGCACGTGAATACTTTGGGTTACTGGATTTTAGCAGTGATACAAGAGTAATGATTCCGGAAGAAGCAGAGACACTCATAGAGAAAGATATTGATCAGGTTATAGAAGAGAACAGTGAGAACACAATAATTAACTGCAGTGTAAGAGAAGCTTTATGTGACAGGGAGATGATCATGATCGTATATGAGGTATCTGCAAAGGAACAGGGAAAATATTTATTTATTCCTGAAGACGCTTCAGCTGATTCCGATATGTCCCAGTGGAGTAATATCAGTGGTATTACTGCCGGTGAATATGCCAAACAGAAAGGATTATCCATTATGAATATTGGTGGTGGAATTACCAATAGGGATGAACTGGGAATTATAGAGAGCACTATGAATTTTAAAAGTGTGACGGATGATGTAATGAGTGTTTATGTACGGTGTGGAAAAGAAAGTAATGCAAAGAGCCTGAATGTAGAGTGTGTAGCTACAGTAAGAGCTTTAGAAGCCGCCAGTGTAAATGATGTATTAAGAAAAGAAATGCAGTTTACTCTGGAAGATATATCCCAGGCAGTGACCAGTACCTACATTTCTAAAGTAGAAGGTGCTGATAATCCTGGATATGAAATCATTGATGCAAAGATTATCCAGACAGAGTTGGGAACCTATGTAGATGTCCATTTTGTCTGTGAAAACAGCAGAACAGAAGGTATGTCATTTAAATTTAAAAGTAAAGATGGCAGGGCTATAGAAACCATTGGAGGCTCCGGAATAATCTATAACGAAGACGGAAGCTGTAGTGAAAGATACATTATGAATAAAATTGATTTTAAAGATGGTTTTATTATAGAGATATATGATTATCATACAAATGAGACGTATGAAACGGTAAATATGACATTAAAATAGAATAATTTTAAATTTACAGAATTAAAAAAGTAGTGCTAAGCCGTAGTTTAAAATCCGTGGCTTAGCACTTTGTTATGTCTTCATTTTCAAGAAAATATGCCATGCTGTTGTTCCGCAAATTAAATGATACTGTCAACGTCACATTAAATGAAGCCGTTTCTGTTTGAAAAGAGAAGTATCTGGCAGATTATATAAAGCCAAATCAGCACTTTATTTAAAAGTTCAAAATCCCCCACGCACATTAAATGCGTGAAGGATTTTGAGTCACCCAAGTTCGCAGTCGTTGATTGCCTGCATGGCGATGTCGGCGGTAATGATTTCAGATTTGCTGCTGTCACCGATGAGCAGGCTGGCACTACACAGCTTGTTGATGATACGCGGGGTTCCGTCAGCAGCGTTTAAGATGGCTTCCACGGCAGCTTCATGGAAGACGGTCTGGTTACAGCCGGCGCCTTTCAGCTTTTCGTGGATGTAGGAGCGGCCTTCCTCCTTGGAGAGCCCTTCCAGGTTATAATTCATGACCAATCTCTGATAAAGTGGTTCATGAATTGCCAGCCGCAGGGTGAAATTCAGTTTTGGCAGCCCTGTCCCTGGAATCCATTTCAAAGTTAAACAGGATTTTCAGGTCATTTAAGATGGCATTGTTGATATAGTTGGCTTCATCAATGATGATGACGGGTGTCTTTCTCTTTTCCAGGCAGAGACGTGTGATCTCCTCCTGAATCGTTCTGAAGTTATCGGGCTTTCGAAAGGAAGGCTGTGCCCCCAGCTCCTGCGCAAGATTGCGGTAAAAATCATTGGCCGTCAGCGTGGAAAGGCTGGTATAGATTACCTTGTAAAGGGAAGGGTTCAGTCCGGCAGCCCATGTACGGATGACGGTTGTCTTGCCGCGTCCGGCACCACCGGTCAGAAGCCCGAAGCCCTTTGTTTTCGCCAGATAATCCAGCCGGAAGAGAGTCTCCCTGCGTTCATTGGTATGGACTAAGATTTCCCTGGAATTCTTTAAAAACGGATTGAATTCCAGACCGTACCTTGTGAAGTATTCCATCATGATTCGTCTCCTCTGCATAAATGAATTTTTTGGCGTTTGACAAATGCGTTTTCCGTTTTATTTAATAGACGGATGGGTGTGAGTGTCCTGTCGGCTTCTACGATGAAGATATCTCTTAAATCAGGGGAATATCGAAGCTTGATACGCTGCTTTGCAAAGTGGCAGTCTACTTCATACTCTACCTGATCGATCACGATAACACTGTCAGCAGAAACCCGGCGTTCGATTTCCAGAAGGAAATCCTTATCAAGCGCATCCTCCGGGAGCCGGTGAAAGCATTCCGGTTCCGAGAAGAAACGTTCCTGTGGAGATTTTCCTTTCAGCGAGGAATGTGGGGAATTATTGTAGGTATTCACATAAGCAAGCAGATTTCCACGCAGCTCATCCAAAGAATGGAAATCCCGGATATCAAGGGAAGCCATCCACTGGTCTTTCATGGTACGAAACCACCGCTGGATTTTCGCCTTCTGTGTCGGGGTGTAAGGCTGGTCAAAATGCAGTACGGAGCCGATTCCTGCCGCCAAAAGCTCCATCTGTTTATTGCGGTAGGACTTGCCGTTGTCCAGACTATCACGATATCGGAATAGCTTTGATAATGGTACACCAAAGGCTCTCGCACTGGCACAGGCAGCCAAGAAAAATCAGGCCGCTTAGTACCAGTAACATACGGTCTTGGAAGAGAAAAAACATTACCAGGGCGATACAGATACTTCCAATCTCCACAAGCAGGGTACCAGCCAGCTTCCACTTTAAGAGGGGCGGGCACCGAATCCATTGCAGCATAATACTCACATCCTTTCAAAAATAATCTGCTGGCGCAGGTACAGGTTGGCTACCGCCAGGGTAACCGCCTTGCTGCTGGGTGCGGACTTTACCAGGAACCCTATGTTGTCACTGGTGGTCTCCCAGTCATCATAGAGATGGTCCATGATGCTGTCTTCACTTGGCAGGTATTTAATATCCTTCTCCACGCACTTGATGATCTCCATGCAGCGTTTTCAATGCGTTCATTCTCCAACGCTATTTTTTTAATATCCTCCAGTGTCTGAGGGGATATAAGTAATGTTTGCCCGTCTTTAAATAATTTCTGTTGTGTCAATAAAGAATTGACTGCAGATTCGATTTTTTCATTAGGCATATTTATATGGAACAAAGCAGAGATTGCTTTTGGAAGGGTTTCTAAAGTAAGAAACTCCTCGGTATTCTCAATCGTATCAATTATGGTTGCTTCGTCGCCCATTACACCTATTTCCATAGCAAGTAAATGCGACAGTTGAATTGATGTAATAAATTCATTATCATGTGTGTCCATCTATAATTCCTCCGGTGTATGCAATCTTTCGTATGATATTAACTATATTAAGTTTATCACAAAATCCGATGGTAATCTATCTGTCAAATAGCAAAACTGAAAAACACAAAAACAAAAATCACTTGGTTTAAATTTACTTCCAAAAGATATATAAAGAAATCCCTGCAAATAATTTTTAAAATATCAACAAAAGAATTGAAAAACACATCTTTTCGTTATATAATTAAACTGGAGGGTCACTATGAAATATTATGAAAAAATATTGGATCTAAAATGTTTTACCTTACAGGATGTTATCTCCCTTGTGGGTGGAAATCAAAATACAGCCAAATCATTGCTACGTCAATATATGCAAAAGGGGTACATCCAATCTGTAAAAAGAAATCTTTATGCGGCTGTCAGTCTGGAAACCGGTATGCCGGTAGCCATACCATACCTGATTGCCAGTTGTATTACCCCTACCTCTTATGTGTCGCACCGCAGTGCATTTGCCTACTACGGTTACACAAATCAGGTATCTTATGAAATGACCGTATCCAGTGACACCCCTTTTAGAAAATTTGAGTTTGATGGAACCACCTATCGCTATATTTCTTCTCGGATATCTGCCGGAGTAGAAAAAGATGGAATGATCCGAGTCACAGATAAGGAACGGACAACGCTTGATTTTATAGATGATTTTGACCATATTGGTGGTTTGGAGGAGTTACTGAAGGGCTTGGAGATGATGCCATATCTGTCAGAGGATAAATTGTTACACTATCTGCAGCTATATGACAAAGCAATTTTATACCAAAAAGCAGGGTATGTGTTGGAACATTTCCAAGAGAGCCTTAAATTAAGTGATACTTTTTTTAAAGTATGCAGTCAGAGAAAAGGGAAGAGTAAACGCTACTTTTCATCATCCATGGCTAAAAATAACATGGTCTACAATGGGAAATGGAGTCTCATGGTTCCCAGAGATTTACTCTATATCAGTGAATAGGATGGTAATGTACTATGTGGATTGATAAAAAATGGCTGAGCAAAACAGCAGCGGAAGAAGGGTTCGTGCGGGATACACTGGAGAAAGTATATAGATTGACTAAGATTCTGCACTTTATAAACAATCACCCGCTTATGAAGGATTGCCTTGCGTTAAAAGGTGGGACCGCTATCAACCTTACCGTTTTTAATTTGCCGAGGTTATCGGTGGATATAGATCTGGATTACAGTCGAGAAGTAGAAAAGAACGAAATGCTAAAAGACCGCGTAGAGATTGCCGAAGATATCAAAAAATATATGCTTGCAGAGGGCTATCAGCTATCTCCAAAATCCAAGGCGAGCTATACACTGGACAGTATGCTGTTTTCCTATCAGAACACAGCCGGGATAAATGATAATATAAAAATAGAAATCAATTATTCCATGCGTACTCATATTTATCCATTGGTACATAGGCAAATTCAGACCGGAAATTTATTTGATGAATTTGAGGTTCTTTCGGTTTATGGTGTAGAGATTTTTGGAAGTAAAATAAAAGCATTATTGGACCGTGCAGCGCCACGAGATCTGTATGATGTGGATAATATGATAAAGGCAGGGCTGTTTTATGGAGATGAAGAAAGAGAACAGTTGCGCAAATGTGCCGTATTCTACATGGCTGTGGGAAATAAAGAAGTTCCGAGAGAAATTGATTTCAATGTAATTGATGAGATTACATGGTACCGGATAAAGACAGACCTAATTCCCGTAAAACGCCGGAAGGAAAAATTTGATTTGGATGAAACAAAGCAGCGTGTGAAAGATTTTCTGAAAGAAACAATGTGTCTGACAGAATCAGAAAGGGGTTTCTGGGAGGCATTTCGAAATAAGCAATATCACCCTGAATATCTCTTTAGTGACCCGGAGAAACTGGAGTGCTTGCAGAAGCATCCCATGGTATTGTGGAAGATGCAGAATGATCAATGAAATTTTAGAAAGATAAGGCCATTTTTCGTCTATATACTTGTCTTTTGCATTTTATTGAAAGAATATCTGGAAAACAGGGAACAGGAGGTTGTGAACATTATGATGACTTTATTTGATGATAAGTATATCTTGAAAACTTATGTTAAGAGTAAGGAAAAGGAAGCGGCTGAAGCCAGTGTCAATGAAAAATCTAAAAATCTTGCCGAAAAAATGTATAAGAGAGGCGATTCTATAAATGAAATAGCTGAATTTTTAGATGCTTCTGTGGAAGATGTCGAGGGATGGCTTGGTCTTGTTCCAGTATAAGTATCATTAGAGGTTGTATAATACAATATATTTGAATATCCGCTATAGGAGCTCCGCATGACAAAATAGAATGCCATGCGGAGCTTTGATATTTGAGGTTTTACAAATTCTGCCGAATAATCCGCGTAATGATCCCCACCGCCACGCCGCGCTCCTCGTCCAGCTTAGTAACGGCAAAACTGACGTCATCCTTCTTGCCGGGAGTACGGTAATCAAAGCAGGAGTGTGCCACCGCATTCATGCCGTTGGAGAGGCGGATATAGACCACGCCTTTGTATGGTGGATAAGTAGTTTTGAAGATAGATCACACTTCCCACCCGCCCGGGAAAAGACATAAGTGAAATGTACTCACTACCGACGAGCTTTTTCAGAATCCTGCCAACAGAAGCTTTGGATATACCCCAGCGGGCGGATAATTCACTGTAGCTCACCAGGGGGATGCCGGTGCCGTTGCGCAGATAGACTACCGGCCCAATCTCCGAACCCTGGATCTGTTCATCGTTGTAGATGGTGGAGAGCCACAAATCCAGTACAATATCCATTTCCGAACAGCGTCCCACGCTGATCAACTCGGTTGCGACAGTAACAGGCAGGAAGAAAAACCCCGTATCCTTCTGACAGGGACAGTTGTAATCAAGGACAGTATTGTGCTTACTCCAGTCCCGTATCTTATATTTGATGACTTTCCCGCGGTCAAGCAGGAGGAAGGAGATCAGGTGACGGTTTTGAAGCTTCCTTAAAATATCAAGGGACTGGCACTGGAAACGGGTACGAAACCATGAGGCCAATTCTTTTGCAGTACAGATCCATTCTCCGGGATAGACAGTATAGCTGATACCGTCAATACACCGGTAGGAGGTACGGAAGTTGGCATAGCTGCAAAGCACCGTATAATGAAAAAGGCCAGTGCCACCGCTTGCGCGAATGCTCTGGTCGTTTATCAGGGATTGAATGAATTGCCGGTAGATCCGGCAGCGTGGATAATCCACGATTTGCTTGATTTGTAAAGTGTATTCAGACATAGTATCCTCCATAAAAGTGCAGCAAAAATCAGCCCAAACAAAATGCTCGGACTGATTGACAATGATGTGCTGCTTTGATTTAAAATTATAAACAGGTTTCACTTGAAAAGGCACAGTTATTCTGCTAATTTTTGCTAATTTGTGCCTGCAAAAATGGCTGTTGCTAATTTTTTGCTAATGGAACCAAACGCAACGAGAGGGTATGAAGTTGTATGAAATGCACAAAAATGTGCAGTCCCATCTGAATACTACAGAGACATATTTAATAAGAAACGACACAGCTTGCGGTGTAAGGGCTTCGCAGGTATCTAAATATCGCTTGCTTCTAAGTGGAAGGCCGTGGGTTCGAATCCCGCCAGGAACATTATAATGCCGAAAATTTAAAGATTTTCGGCATTATATTTTTTATATCATATTTTCAAATGTACTTTAAAAAATCATTTTTTCTCTTTTTCATGTTGAATCAGTGTAGCATACTGCAGAAGCTCCTTTCGATTTTTTACACCAAGCTTTTCATAGATATTTGTGTTATGAAATTTTAAAGTTGACTCTTTAATTTCCATGAGTAAGATAATTTCTTTAGTGGTTTTACCGGCAAAATAGTATTCAAATATCTTCCTCTCTGTCTGGGTCAGGGTATGAAGACTGTCTGCAACATGCTGGTAATCCTCCGGATCTATATCCTCTTTAAGGGAGAAGGAGAGGCGTTCGATTTTACGCTGTGCCTTTTCATATTTATTCTGTACACACTGCTTTTCACTGATAAGACGCTCCATTTCTTCCTGATGATCTCTTGCATCATTGGTAAGACGTTCCATCTCTGCCTGATGTACTTTGACGTCATTGGTAAGGTGCTCCATTTCCTCTCGGTGTTCTCTCATATCTCTGGCAAGGGATTCAAATAAATTATCTATTTCCATAAGGCCAATTTCAGGAACATTTTTTTCATAGGCCTTTTCCTGAATAGAGGCAAGACCTTTTTTGATCGGCTGAAGGTATTTTTTACTAATGAAAAAGCTTCCTATCAGACTGATGAAAATCAGCCCTGCAATAATCAAATAAAAGTAGATTGAATTGCCTTTTATGGCATTTACCAGAGAATTTTCAGATAAAAGAACGGCAATACACCAGGAATCACCTTTGTAAGGAGATTCTGCAGGATATAGACTTAAAGAGGTCACAGAACCTCCATAGGAATTCTGTTCCCCCGCATAAATAGAAAAAGCCTGTTCCTTCCTGGCAAAAATAAGGTTTTCTTTTAACTGGTTCTTTGTCAGATATGTATTTCCGGCATACAGACCTCTCCCTGCATAGAGGATGGATTCCCCGCATGGTGAAAGAAGAGTAAAGATATTGAAATAAGCTCCGTCACTGGGACTGTAAAGCAGCTTAAACATTTGTTCACTTACTTCAATTCCACATACCCCATAAACTACGCCGTTCTGACTTCGGAGAGGTACACAAAGCAGGATTCCATCTTCGCTGTTGCCGATCAGACGCAGACTGTCTGACCAATAATACAATCGTGACAAAGATACATCCGGATATTTTTTTGTAGTTTCGAGCACCGTATGAAAAAAAGGGATTTCAGAAATGTCATATTCCATAATCCACTGTCCCATCAGTTCAATTCCATGTTCTCTTGCTATGGATGCAGGACCCCTTAGCCAGTATTCCTTTGCACCGAGGGCAGATGAGGTTACAGGCTGGGTTTTTTTTAAAAAAATACCGGCTTTTTTTGTTTCTGTATGCTCAGCCTTTGGGCTGACAGTAGCATCCAGTATTACAAATACACCGCCACAGGAATTATTTTCTGCGACAGAAATCAGAGTGGACATTTGTATGGAAAGAAGCTGTTCAATATATTCAGGATGGTTTGACAGCTGATCAGCTTCAAGATTGTTCTGCATAAAAAAGCTGTCCGCATCCTCGGCTAATGTCCTGGCCAGGGAGAGCCCTGTTACCGACAGATTTCCAAAATCACTGTTTATTTCCTGAGATATATGTGTAAGCTCACTTTCCAGATAATGTTGTATAGCCTGATGACCGCTGCCGGTAATACCAAATATGATTAAAAGCAGGGAAAATGAAAGTATAATACCAATCACAAGGAGAGAAAAAAACAGAATGAGTCTACGATGCATGGTTGTATTTTTTTTACACAAGGATTTTACTTGCTTTAGCAGAAACAATACGTTTCCTCCTTTTTCAGATTATCTATTTCATAAGCTCCCTCTGAACATCCAAGACAGAGACAGGAGAGTTTTCCTGATATGCCTTTTGTCCTTCTGTCATCTGATTTTTAAAATTTGTCTCATAGCCTTCACTGATTTCATCAAATTCCATAAAGTTTGGTGCGGCAAAAAACCGGTATTCCTCATACATGGATAATACAGAAGTCAACATTTTTTTAATCTGCCCATCTTCCATATTCTCCAAATGTGTCAACAGGTCGGATTCAAATGCCTGTTTAGTAACCGGCAGATATCCTGTCTGGGAGATAAAGCTCATGTTCTGTTCAGGTGCAGTGAGCCATTTCAGGAATTCTGCCGCCGCTAATTCCCGCCGATCTTCCGATTTAAATACAATCAGACCACCGCCTCTTTGTAATGCCCATTTTTGGGCATTCTCAAAAACAGGATAGGGGAGAATGTTGTATTCTACTTCCCTGGTGGAAGAATCCGGGAAAGTTATGGTATCACCATAGAACAGAATACCTGCAGAAGAACCCGTGGAGCAGATAATATCTCCTGTTTTGCTTAAGTCAGAGGAATATCCGTCATAGATAGCAAAACCACCCTCTGTGGCAGGAGTATAGAGGGTCTCTAAAATACGCATATATGAGTCATTTTCCAGGGAAAGATTGTTTTCTTCATCAAAAAGGCTGGTTCCCAGCTGTTTCATTCCAACCTCAGCCAAATTAAACCAGGAGTCTGAAGTAAAGAATTGTTTTCCCCCGGACCATTCATAATACATCCGGGACAGCTCGGCAATTCCTTCAAAGGTGGAAAGCAAATCAGCACTGGCACCGGTTTGTTCAGCAAATTCATCAAACAGGGTCTGGTTTATATAGAGTACTTCTGTAGACTTAGCCAGGGGAAATACATACAGCCCGCCATCAGGCAGCCTGCCCTCTTCAATGAACGCATCTACATACTCTGATAATTCCTCATCTGTAAAATACTGATCCAGATCCGCCAACATATCCTTTTGTTGTAATTGGATCGCTGTTTTTGGATACCCGGTAGAGATATCGGGTATCTGTGGGGCTCCGGGTATTTCATTTGCGATCATATCAAGAGCATTGTTCAGGTCAGAGCTGGAGGAAATCGCAGATACTGTAACGAGGATTCCTTTTTCTTTTCCTACGGTGGCATTAAACTCATCAATGAGTAAATCCATGGTTTTTTGCATCTCACCGCCATAATTGTGCCACATGATAAGAGTAACGGGATCCCTGGAACTAAGTTCTGTGTATTCTGTACAGCCTGTCAGAAATACAGACAGTATAAACAGCAGCATAGATGTTAGCAGATATTTTTTCATCGTATTGGTACCTCCTGGATGGGAAAACTACAGTAATTCCCATAAATTATTATAAATTTTTAGATTTTTTTCATCTTTTCCCCTACTTTTTGCAATTTAGTAGGGGGACAAAATAAGGAGAATCTGTATAGTAAAACTATAATGATTGACCGGAGCTGTTTCTATATTTTATTGAATTTATACTATAATAAAATTTGCTAAAAAAGTCAACGAAATGCAAAAAAACAGAAAATATATACAAAAAATAAGGTGTATTGTGAAAAACGAAAGGAGGGTGCAGATGGAGGGAAAAAGCAACACAGCCCGGTACAGAATTATAACAGATACAGGAGGTAATAAATATCGTTTTTTTTGTGCATTAAGCGGTGCGGCAATATGTACAACAAAGCCTGTGTGCGGTGATACGCAGGAAGAAGAATTAAAAATTGCCTGGGAAGAGGGGAAACAGTACTTTAATCATTGTCACAAATGTGGAAATTGGGTTGGTGATGCAATGTACAACGCAGACGTATTTCAGTGTGTAGCTTGTGCTCCATGGGAAGCAAGACCGGAGTTTTGCTCTCAGTGCGGAACAAAAATATCTCCAGGTGATACCTTCTGCAAGGAATGTGGATCGCGTCTCCGCTATATGGAGGTGACAATATGATGACCCCGGAGGAAATAAAAAGAATTGAACAAATATGGGAAGAAAATATGGAACACTTTGGTTTTGGGCCAATTTCCATGAAAAAACAGAAAGTATGTAAGAACTGTGGAAACCTGTCCCATGCAGACCGGCAATTTTGTGAAGAATGCGGGCATCGTCTGCCTCGGTATACTCTGTTTCAGATATACAGGCATATGCATACGGTCTGTCCCCACTGTGATACTGTTTTATCAAAAAACATGTTATTCTGCCCTAAGTGCAGTACACAGGTAAAACCCGTAAAAGAAAAACAGATCACAAACTAAGTTAAATAAGAAAAAATGCAGGAGGATAAATCAATGACAGCAAAGCAACTTTTTTCCAAAACTACACCGTTCATATGGGCAAAGCTTTTACTTGGCGGAGCACTGGTGCTGATCTCAAGTATTCTTCTTGTGATTTTGATGCTCATAGGATGGCTGTTTGAGAGTGCACTGATCCTGGTTATTATGGCAATTATCTGGGTGACAGCAGTGAAGGGTATTCACTTTTTCCTGATGCAGTATGTTGGGTATCTGATCAAAGCCGGCCACATAGCCGTAATTGCCGAAGCCTGTTTTACCGGCACGGTACCTGATAATCAGGTCGCTTATGGCAAAGATATGGTAATTAAGCGTTTTGCCACAGCCAACGTTTATCTTGCAGTAGACAAGCTGGTTACTGCGGCAGTGCGTGAAATCCAGAAGGGAATTGGAAAGGTGGGAAATGCCCTGGACTTTATCCCCGGTATGGAGGCCGCTGCCAGTGCAGCACAGTTCTTTGTAAGTATTGCCCTTGGGTATGTGGATGAGTGCTGCCTGGGATGGACCTTTTATAATAAGGAACAGGGAGCATTTAAGAGTGCTGCGGATGGTGTGGTAATTTACGCACAGAACTGGAAGGTTCTTTTAAAAGATGCAGCAAAAACCATGCTGAAGGTAGTTCTTCTGACTATCGTAGTAGCACTTATTATTTTTATCCCTATCGGACTTTTGTTTAAGCTTTTAAACTGGCCGGGACTGTTAGCTTTTCTTCTGGCATGTCTGGTAGCATGGGTCGTGAAGTTTGCAGTAATGGACAGCTACATTATGATTCAGATGATGGCATCCTACATGGGTGTTGCACCTACAACTACAATTACTTTTGATTTATATAGCAAGCTGTGCAGCCTGTCTAAAAAATTCAAGGAGCTTTTTACCAGGGGACAGGAAGAAAGTCCACAGCCGGGCTACGCGTCAGGTACGGCGGGAGCCGGTTATATAGCACAGGAAACGGCTCCAACCGGAAACCATCAGCCACAGCAGGCAGTAGCGAAGGAAGCCAGGCCGGTATTCTGTGGCCAGTGCGGTACGAAAAATACAGCAGGAACCAAATTCTGCGGCACCTGTGGTACCCGTTTATAAAAGCTGACACAAAACACTACTAAGGAGGATTGAAATCATGAAAAACAAACGAATTTATTTGGCATTATTGACGCTGTTATTTGCAATATCCCTGACAGCCTGTGGAGGAGAAAATAAGAAAAATATCGTTGGCACCTGGCATATTGTGGATGAAGAAACGGCAACTGAATACGGTCTGGGAATTGAATTTGAAAAGGATGGTACCCTTCGTTATGGTTTGACGGAGGAACTGCTTACCGGATTATCAGATGCGGATGGAGAGGATGTAGAAGAGGCACTGGAAGGTCTGGATATGCTTATGAGTATGGAATATAAGATTAAGAGTGATACAGAGATGGAAATTACCATGAAGGCACTTTTGGGGCTGGCAAAGGAATCTGCTACGGTAAAATATCAGTTGGATGGAGATACCTTAATCTTTGACGGAGCAACCTATACACGTGTGAAATAGATAGATTAAAAAGGAGTAATTATATGGCAAAATTTTGTACGAAATGTGGAGCAACTCTATCTGATGATAAGAAATTTTGTACGGAATGCGGTATACCAATACAGGCAGAATCACAGGTGGATACAGAGCAGATAACGAATGTGCAGCCTGTCTATCAGAAGACCGTTCAGGCAGCGCCGCCGGTTATACCGGTTCAGCAGACTCCGCCACCGGTTTACGGTGCAGATGTAACTCCGGCAAAGGGAAGCAGGTATGATCCGATCACAACAGGAGGATACATAGGGATAATGCTGTTAATGTGCATACCTGTTGTGGGATTGATCCTGACACTGGTTTGGGCTTTTGGAGGATGTAAAAAGATCAATAAACGCAATCTGGCGAGAGCTACCCTCATCATGACAGCCATTGGACTTGTTATCAGTCTGATTTTGGGATTACTCATCAAAAGCCTGTTTGGTGCGGCAATAACCCAGCTTGATAGAGGAACCGATTCCAACAACAATAATGTTACCAACCAGAATATTCAGGAGCTGGAAGAGTTAAGTGATCTTCTTCGTACTCTGGAGGGTATCAGTGGTGAAGGAAGTACCAATGGTCTGGATGAGCTTGTGGATAATGTAACAAAAATCAATACGGAAGCAGAGGCTGCCGGTACCGGCTGGCCCAGGGAACTCCGTTCATATCCCGGAGGAACCCAGACAGCGGTTACATCCTATCGCACAGAGATTTCAGGTACTTCTCATGAAGAAATGTGGGAGTATATTAATGATCTGAAATCAGACGGGTATGAGTTTCAGGATTTTTATGATATGGGCATATCCGAGGAAGATATGGCAGATTATGGATGGTGGGGTACGGATGGGACTGTGTATGTGAGTCTGTCTTACTATGAAGGTACTGTTACCATTGATCATATGTATGAACTGCCGGATTTAAGCAGTCTGATGGGTGGATAAAATTATTCAAGGGAATCAATAAAAAATAAAAACAACGGAGGTATACTTATGGCGGACATTTTAAGTGGATTAGGTGGATTGATGAAGGGACTGAGCAGTATAATGCCTGCAGATGATCCGGGAGCGCAGCTATTAAAGATGCAGACTGAAGTTTCAGATCTGAAAAAACAGGAAACAGAAATTTACACTGAAATCGGTCAAAAAGCTGTGGAGCAATATGGACTTGAGAGCTTTGGTGAAGTGGCAGACCGGCTTAAACTGATTCAGACCAATCTTGCGGCTGCAGAACAGAAGCTGTCTGCTGCCAAGGGTGAAGCAAAGGCCAGGGAGAATGCAGCAAAGGCAGCAAAAGCAGAACGGACCTGCTCCCAGTGCGGCCATGAGAATCCGGAAGGAACCAAGTTCTGCCAGGAGTGTGGAGGCAAGCTGGGAGTACAGAATCTCTGTCCCTCCTGCGGTGCGGTAAATGCAGTCGGTGTGAAATTCTGCCAGGAGTGCGGAACGAAGCTTCAAACAGAAGAGACAGCAGCAATCTGCCCTTCCTGTGGACAGGAGAATTCCCCCGGAATTCGGTTTTGCGGAGGCTGTGGAACAAAATTAGAGGGATAATCTTCTTCGAAATGAAAGGAGCATAATTTTATGGCAGATTATAAACAACCATGTGTTCACTGCGGTACTTTTATCGAAGCGGATGCAAGAATTTGTATTAGCTGTGGAAGCATGAGTCCTTTTGGGTATCTGTGTCCATCCTGCAAAAGGCCAATCCAGAAGGGGCAGGCAATATGCTCCGGCTGTGCCAGAGCCTTGTACGTGGCATGCCCTACCTGTGGGGGAAGTACCTTTGTGCAGGAAAGATGCGAGGTTTGCGGTGCCGGTTTGATGGTTTATTGTGAAAACAAACGCTGTGGAGCATTGCAGTTTTTCCAGAATACCAAATGTACTGCATGTGGTAAAAAGATAAAGGCAGCCATTGGCGGCAGAAAGGAGATACCAAAATGCTGACATCATTTACAAGAAATTATCAGGATAATTCTACGGAGGCAGGTTTCCAGTTCACTTTTTACTGTGATATCTGCAACGATGGTTTCCGAAGCAGCTTTATTGAAAGTGAAACCTACAAAAAAGGAAAGCTTTTCACCAATATTGGACGAGGTGCCAGTGCGTTGGGCAGTCTGCTTGGGGGAAGAGCCAGCAGAATAGGTTATGGTGCAGACCGGGCCAGCGATATTTTAGGTGAAAGATTTGAAGGCAGATCTCCGGAGTGGCAGAAGGAACATGAGCAGGCTTTTGAGAGAGCCAAAAATGAGGCAATGCGCCATTTTAAACGATGTCCTTCCTGTAACAAATATGTCTGTAGCCATTGTTTTAATGAAGATGAGGGACTGTGTACTGAATGTGCACCCCGTCAGGAAATCTATGTAGCAAGGGCCAGGGCAGAAGCTATGAAAAGGAATATAGATGCTGCCGGAGCCGCTGCTACGGTATGGCAGGGTAAAATCGGTAGCCGTACTACTGTTTGCCCTACCTGTGGAAAGCCTGCGGGCAGCGGAAAATTCTGTAATAACTGTGGGGCTTCCATGGAATTGAAAAAATGTCCGAAATGTGGTGCAGAAAATTCCCGGAATGTACGCTTTTGCAATAATTGTGGAGAAAATCTTTCAGTAGCGGCCACAGTGCCTGCCGGAAAGTGTGCAAAGTGCGGAACACAGAATTCACCGGGAACAAGATTCTGCGGAGGATGCGGAAATAAGCTGGTATAAAAAGAAAAAATAAATGATAATCACGAAGGAGGTTTTTATTATGGCTTTTTGTGGAAAATGTGGTACAAAATATGAAGACGGAGCAAGATTTTGCCCTTCCTGTGGAGCCGATACAACTGTATCACCTCAGCAGGCTGACATCAGGGATGCTCAGGATAATAAGGCAATGGGAATCCTCGCTTATCTGGGTCCCCTGGTGCTGGTTCCCATCTTTGCGGCAAAGGAATCTCCTTTTGCCCAATATCATGCAAATCAGGGATTGGTACTGTGTTTGGCTGCTATAGCCTATAGTGTTGCTTATTCCATATTGAGCGCCATTATTCTGGCTATTTCCTGGCGGCTGTACTTTGTTATATCCATCCTTGGTCTTGTAGGCATTCTTTTCACTGTTCTGGCAGTGCTTGGTATCGTAAATGTCTGCAAAGGAGAAATGAAACCATTGCCGCTGATCGGAGGAATAAAAATCTTAAAGTAGGCAGATCGACAAATCTTCTTGACGAGAGTAGTGGACTGATATAAAATCAAAATGTGGGATATTTTTTTAAAATGTCTGCATCGGAGTGAAGCAATGCATATAGACGGCTGTGCAGACGGCTGTGCATTAGTGTGACTTCGTGGCCCTTACAGGGCCTCAAAGCCTTTCCCGCAACAGGCAGT
The DNA here is from genome assembly GCA_017439665.1 of Lachnospiraceae bacterium. GTDB lineage: Bacteria > Bacillota > Clostridia > Lachnospirales > Lachnospiraceae > SFDP01. The sequence goes on along the minus strand of JAFSIS010000001.1, from coordinate 74,400 downwards.
CCTTTTCGAAGGGCTGCCATTTTTTTTAAAAGGAGTTTATTGACTATGCTTGAGAATCTTCTTTCCCACGAATTATGGCTGGAGTTCTTGGATTATAAGATATCCAAAAGGCTGTTTTCCTCAGAGGAAGAACTTTTTCTGAGAGATTTTATAGAAAACAAAAAGTATCTGCCTGCAGCACAGAAGGTGATATCGGGTGAGTTCTGTTTTTCTATACCTGAAAAAAAGGAACTGAATAAGCTGGGTACCTCCAAAAAACGTGTTGTTTACTGTTTTCCTGAGGAGGAAAATATGCTTTTAAAAATGATCTGCTGGATGCTTTACCGGTATGATAAGATGTTTCCTGACAACTGTTATGCCTTCCGTAAGCATATGGGGCCGAGAAAGGCTTTCAGGAAGATGGCAAATGCTCCTGAGATTGGCAGTCTGTCCGGTTTTAAATCTGATATCAGCAATTATTTTAACAGTATTGATGTGTCCTTGCTGTTGCCCATACTTCAGAAGATGATAACAGATGATCCGGCACTGCTGCAGCTGCTTACAAACCTTTTACAGGATGACCGGGCGATATGGAAGGGAAAAGAAATTCGGGAGCAGAGAGGTGTAATGGCAGGGACACCTACAGCACCATTTTTTGCGAATCTTTATCTAATGGAGATGGATGAATATTTTGCCCAAAAAGATGTACTGTATGGGCGCTATTCGGATGATACCCTGATTTTCGGAAGGCCGGAGGAGATGGAAGAGCATATTGCGGCATACAAGGCATTTTTACAGAAATACCGCCTTACTTCGAACCCATCCAAGGAACAGTATTTCGCACCGGGGAAAAAATGGAATTTCCTGGGCTTTGATTACGATAACAAAACCATAGATATATCTGCTATTGCGGTCAAAAAGCTTATGGATAAAATACGGAGGGCAGCCAGAGCTATGAGAAGATGGATGCTGAAAAAGGGAGCGAATCCGGAACGTGCCCTCAAAGCCTTTAACCGAAGATTTAACCGGAAGTTCTATGATACAGAGATGCACAATGAGCTTTGCTGGAGCCGCTGGTACTTTCCCATGATCAATACGGATCAGTCCCTGCATGTGATCGATCGCTATATGCAGGACTGGCAGAGGTATATTGTGACAGGGAAGCATAATAAGGCAAATTACAGAAAGGTTTCTTATAATATGCTGACAGAAAACGGATACCGCCCCCTGATTACTGCTTACTATAAGGATCGTGATGGAACAAAAGCAAAACAATCCTGACATCATAAAGATTCAATTATTCGGTTGAAAAATATAAATAGAACTGGATTTTTGAATTGATATATATTAGGATAGATAAGATAATAGGAATACAGAATCTGATATAAGAACTGAGGTGACGTAATTTAGATGGGGCGAAAAGCTTTAGGCAAATAAATCCACTATACTGATAATAACTATCGGTATAGTGGATTTTTTAAATAAAATTTGCTATATATATGAGGTATACTATGGAATTTAAGGATAATTTTTTAATCTGGGATAAGCTTACGGGGAAGCAGCAGGAGAGGCTGACAAAGACGGTCACCTACAGAACCGTAAAAAAAGGAACTATTGTACATAACGGATCCATGACCTGTTTGGGATTGTTATTGGTGGAATCGGGTCAGTTTCGTGCATATATTTATTCAGATGAGGGACGGGAGGTTACCATATACCGCCTATTTGATATGGATATCTGCATGTTTTCCGCCTCCTGTGTTATGCAGAATATCCAGTTTGACATCACCATAGAAGCAGAAAAGGATTCTGCAGTCTGGATCATTCCCCCCAATGTATTAAAGGAGCTGATGGAGGAATCGGCACCCATGGCTAATTTTATGAATCAGATCATGGCCGGACGTCTCTCCGAGGTGATGTGGCTGATGGAACAGATCATGTGGAAAAGCTTTGACAAACGGCTGGCGGGATTTCTTTTGGAGGAATGCAGGGTAGAAGAAAGCTCTGTATTGAAAATTACTCATGAAAAAATTGCCAATCATTTAGGAACAGCAAGGGAGGTTGTTACCCGAATGTTGAGGTATTTCCAGAGTGAAGGAATGATCAGGCTGACCAGAGGTACGGTGGAGATCATTGATGAGAAAAAACTGGAAAAGCTGGATTAATTGAATAAATTTTGTCTAATATAGAAAAAATTCCTGTCAGAAATTGTATAAATTTAAAAAATGTATTGAGAAAAGAACATTGATGATAGGAAAAATAACTAACATATGCTATAATCGTTTCAGTAGTTTGTCTTATCTGCTTATACAGAAATAAATTACAGGTATGTATAAAATAAGGAGGAAAGTCTTATGAGCAAGCAATTTATGTCAATGGATGGTAATACTGCTGCATCGCATTGCGCCTATGCGTTTACCGAAGTAGCCGGTATCTATCCGATCACCCCCTCTTCTACTATGGCAGAAGTAGTAGATGGATGGAGCGCCGGAGGAAGAAAGAACATCTTCGGGTCCAGCGTAAAAGTGGTTGAGATGCAGTCCGAAGGTGGTGCGGCAGGTGCTGTACACGGTTCCCTTCAGGGTGGTGCCTTATCCACAACCTTCACCGCATCACAGGGTCTGTTGTTAATGATCCCTAATATTTATAAAATGGTGGGTGAATGTCTTCCCGGTGTTATTCATGTTGCGGCCCGTGCTATTGCCAGCCGTGCATTAAGTATTTTTGGTGACCACGAAGATATTTTTGCCTGCCGTCAGACCGGTGTTCCCATGCTTGCCAGCCACTCTGTTCAGGAAGTAATGGACCTTGCCGGTGTTGCCCATCTGGCAGCGATTGAGGGCAGTGTACCCTTTATTCATTTCTTTGATGGTTTCAGAACCTCTCATGAGATCCAGAAGGTTGAGGTTATGGACTATGAAGTATTCAGCAAACTGTTGAATAGAGAAGCTTTAGAGAAATTTAAGGCAAGTGCCCTGAATCCCCATACCAATCCGGTTACCCGCGGTGGTGCGGAAAATGACGATATTTTCTTCCAGGGAAGAGAAGCACAGAACCTGCACTATGCAGCTGTTCCGGATATCGTTGCAGCTTATATGAAGAAGATTTCCGAGATTACCGGTCGTGATTATGCACCTTTCACTTACTATGGAGCACCCGATGCAGACAGAGTGATCGTAGCTATGGCATCCGTAACCGAAACCATCAAGGAAACCATTGATACTCTGAATGCAAGAGGAGAGAAGGTTGGTCTGATCAAGGTACATCTGTATCGTCCTTTCTCCGTAAAATATCTGACTGCTGTTTTACCGGAAAGCGCAAAGAAGATCGCTGTGCTTAACCGTACCAAGGAGATTGGTGGAGCAGAGCCTTTATATCTGGATGTACTCAACGCACTTAAGGATAAGAAAGATCTCACCATTATCAGCGGCCGTTATGGTTTAGGTTCCAAAGATACTACTCCTGCTCAGATCAAGGCAGTCTATGATGAACTGAAGAAGGATGCTCCCAAGGAAGAGTTTACCATCGGTATTGAGGATGACTTAACATACCTTTCCCTGGAGACAGAAGCAGACTTCACCGTAGACAGTGACTATACCTCCTGTCTGTTCTATGGTCTGGGAAGTGACGGTACCGTCAGTGCCAACAAGAACTCCATTAAGATCATCGGTGACAATACCGAGCAGTATGTACAGGCATACTTTGCATATGATTCCAAGAAGGCCGGTGGTGTAACCCGTTCCCATCTGCGTTTTGGTAAATCACCTATCCGTTCAACCTACTATATTAACAATGCGGACTTCGTTTCCTGTTCACTGGATTCCTATGTCTATAAATATGATATGGTATCCAGCCTGAAAAAAGGCGGAACCTTCCTGTTGAATACCACCTTCAAGAAGGATGAGCTGGAAGAAAAGCTGCCGAAGAAGATGCTGGCTGACCTGGCAAAGAAGGAAGCTAAGTTCTACATTATCGATGCTACCGAGATTGCACAGAGAATCGGTATGGGAAGAAGAACCAACACTATTTTACAGTCTGCGTTCTTTGCCCTGAATCCTCAGATTCTGCCCTATGATCAGGCAGTAGATTATATGAAGGCAGCAGCCAAGAAGTCTTACTCCAAGAAGGGTGATGAGATCGTTCAGCTGAACTGGAAGGCCATCGACCTGGGTAAGGAAGGACTGGAAGAGGTTACTGTTAATCCCGAATGGGCTAAGTTCACCGATAAGCTGGAAATTAAAAAAACCGGGGATGAATACTTTGATGAGCATGTTACGCAGATCAATCATCTGGGAGGCTATGACTTACCGGTTAGTGCATTTGCCAAGCACAATCTGCTGGATGGTTCCATCAGAAATAATGTTTCCTATATGGAAAGAAGAACCATTGCTGCCCAGGTACCGAAGTGGATTCCTGAAAACTGTATTCAGTGTGGTATCTGTTCCATGGTTTGTCCTCATGGAACCGTTCGTACCTTCCTGTTGACTGACGAGGAAGTAAAGAATGCACCCATGGAATTTGAGACGATTAAGGCTATGGGTAAAGGTGTAGAAGAATTACAGTACCGTGTTCAGGTTTCTCCTGATAACTGTGTAGGCTGTAACCTCTGTGCGGTTGAATGTCCCGGTAAGGCTGGAAACAAGGCTCTGGAAATGACTGATGTTAAGGCTCAGCTGGAAGAAGTACCTCTGGCAGACTATCTGTACAAAGAGGTGCCTTACAAGACAGAGTACTTCAATACCGATACCATTAAAGGATCTCAGTTTGCTATGCCTTACTTTGAAGTATCCGGTGCTTGTCCCGGTTGTGGTGAGACTCCTTATTACAAGCTGGTATCCCAGCTCTTTGGTAAGGATATGCTGGTTGCAAACGCTACCGGATGTTCCATGATCTACTCCTCCAGTACACCTTCTTCACCTTTTGTAAACGACAAGGATGGCTGTGGTGTAGCCTGGGCTAACTCCCTTTTTGAGGATAATGCAGAGTTCGGTTACGGTATGGCATTGGCACAGAACGTAAAAGAAGCCCGTATTTTAGAGTTAATGGAAAGCAATCTGGATAAGGTGGAAGCACCCTTAAAGACTGCTTTTGAAAGCTATATTGCAGCAGGAAATGACAGAGACAAACAGCGTATGCTGGTTCAGCCGATCATTGATGGTGTAAAAGCCAGCAGCTGTGCTGAGGTAAAAGAAATTCTCGACCATGAGCGTGATCTGGTAGGTAAGTCTGTATGGATCATCGGTGGTGACGGATGGGCATACGATATCGGATATGGCGGTCTGGATCATGTACTGGCAAATAACTTAAATGTGAATATTCTGGTACTGGATACAGAAGTTTATTCCAATACCGGTGGACAGTCCTCCAAGGCTTCACCTGCAGCTTCCATCGCAAAGTTTGCTGCTGGTGGTAAAAATGAGGCTAAGAAGGATCTGGGTATGATCGCTATGGCTTACGGCCATGTATATGTAGCATCCGTTTCCATGGGTGCAAACCGTGTACAGACGATTAAAGCAATCAAAGAAGCTGAAAGCTATGACGGACCTTCCCTGATTCTGGCATACTCTCCTTGTATCGAGCATGGTATCAAGGGTGGACTTCAGAACCATCAGATCAGCCAGAAGAAGGCAGTGGAATGTGGATACGTTCAGTTATATCGTTTCGATCCCAGAAATGCACAGCCTCTGACCATCGATTCTAAGGAGCCTGACTTCGATAAATTTGCAGAATTCCTTGAGACGGAGACACGTTTCTCTCAGCTTCCTAAGATCAAGGGAGAAGAAGCTGCTAAGCAGTTACTGGAGAAGACCAGAAAAGATGCAGAATATCGTTATCAGAGACTTCTTAACTTAAGAGATAACGGAATTGCATAAGAAAAATCCTTTTAAGTAAGAAAGTAAATAAGAAATGAATCAAAATGGCTGTCTGTTTAAACAGGCAGCCATTTTTACAGTGTATTAGAAAAAGTCATGAGTGCAAATTAGGGAAAAGTCAGGAAGGAGATAAGGTTTACATCTATTTTCCGGAATGATATACTGGTTCAAGATATATAGCGTTATCTTAAGGAAGGAATAGAGGATATGGCAGAGAAAATCTATAAAAAAATCGTATGCTTTGGAGATTCCAATACCCATGGATATAATTCCAAAACGATGGGACGCTTTTCAGAGGAAGAGAGATGGACCTGTCTCTTAAATAAATATTTGGGGGAAGAATATATTGTGGCAGAAGAGGGGCTGGAAGGAAGAACAGCCTGCTTTGAAGATCCCCTGTTTGAAGGATTGTGTGGATTCAACTATATCTATCCCTGTATAATGACCCATAAACCAATTGATCTTTTGATCATTATGTTAGGTACCAACGATGTTAAGGAACGTTTTTCTTCTACACCGGAAAATGTAGCAAAGGGAATTGAGCGTCTCTGCCAGAAAGCAAAGGATACTCCCATAGCCTTTAGAAATAAGCCGAATATTCTGCTTATTACTCCCCCTCCTATTGAGCCGGGCTATGAAACAACGGAGGTTTATGGAGAGATGGGACGAAGCTGTGTAGAAAAATCCAGGGCACTTGCACCCTTATATGAAGCCGTGGCTAAGCGCCTGGAAATTCATTATCTGGATGCAGGCCGGATTCCGGGTGTGGATATGTATCCTTATGATTATATGCACCTAAGTCTGGATGCACATGATAACTTTGCTAAAGAGCTGGCAAGAATAATTCCCGGTCTTATTTAATCGGGAAGTAAGAAGGCTGCCCCGGCAGCAGAAGGAATTGATTATGGAAATTATCGTTCTGGATCTGGAATGGAACCAGAGTAACAGGGATCAGAAAAAAAACAGAGATCCTGAGATTCCCATTTTTGAAATTATTGAAATCGGAGCAGTAAAGCTGAATGAAAACAGGGAGATCACAGATTGTTTTTCCCAGCTTATCTGTCCCCAGATCTACCATACTATGCACAGGATCACAGCAGATATTATCAATCTGGAAATGGATGAGCTGAAAAACGGAAGGAATTTTCCTGAAGTGATGGAAGAATTTCTTAAGTGGTGTGGAAAAGATTACGTTTTTGCTACCTGGGGACCATTGGATCTTCTGGAGCTCCAGCGAAATATGAACTATTACAGAATGGAATCCTTAGGGAAGGGGCCTCTTAAGTTTTATGATGTCCAAAAGCTGTTCAGCCTGGAAGTGATAAAGGATAAGACCAGAAAAACTCTGGAATTTGCCATCGATTATTTCCAGATTGAGAAAAAGGTTCCCTTCCACCGTGCCTTCAGTGATGCCTATTATACAGCCAAGGTACTTGAAAAAATGGAATGGGAGAGAGTATCTGCACTGGTTTCTTATGATACCTTTCATCTGCCGCGAAATAAAAAGGAAGAGATCAAGGTAATCTTTCCCGGTTATGCCAAGTATATCAGCAGAGGCTTTGAAGAAAAAAAAGAAGTGATGGAGGATAGGGAAGTAGCCTCTACCAAATGCTATCTCTGTCGTAAAAATGTAAAAAAGAAGATGCGCTGGTATACGCCTAATGGCAAGAATTATTATAGTGTGGCTTATTGTGAAGAACACGGCTATATTAAATATAAGGTAAGGGTGAAAAAATCCGAAGAAGAAAAATATTATGCTGTTAAAACTTCCAAATTTACTACGATTGAAAAGGTAGAAAAGCTCCGTGAACTGCGTGCCAGGGATAAAGAAATAAAAAAGAACAAAAAGAAAATGCTGTCGAAAGAGGAATAGGGATTCCAAAGATTCGACAGCTTTTTTTAAAATCGATCAATATGCCAATGGCGGTCTTTGCTGAAAATACGCCGCTTACTATTTTTTTTAAGGGAGCCTCTGCTGCTTCTTTTCCGCTTCTTTCCGGACATGAGAAAGAAGAGAAAGGTTAAACCTATCAAAATCAGAAGAATGAGTAAAACCATGTAGACAACATTGATGAATATGACTCTTCCTTCGTTTGAGGGAGTCTGAATAAAGGATTCATCCATATCCTGGCTGAAGTCAAAACGATAGGGTTCATCTACTGCAAGTTTAAGAGAGATCGCTCCTAAAAAAATATCCCGGTAATAATAGTTTACAGAGGCAATTTCATCCCCAGAAATATTATCATAGGAAATCTCCGATCTGACGTCTCTGAAATCCAGAGTATTTGGAAGAATGATATAGTCGTTTTTATCCAGCTCCAGTATAGGCTTACTGCTGCCGAAAATATCAATATCCGTAGTAAAAAAAGAGTTATCAATGGTATATTGATTATCCACTTCACTGATGTGAAGGGCTTCGAAATTATCGAATCCATAGTCAAAAAGGGAAACAGTATCGGTAAATTGTGCAGGAGCTTCTTCCTTCAGGATTATGCAGATCAGCCTCATTCCTTCCCGGGAAGCACAGGAGACCAGAGTCTGCCTGGCCGCTTCTGTATAGCCCGTTTTTGTACCGATAAGAGAGTCGTAGGCATAGGGCTTACCCGGAAGAAGCTGACTTTTTGCTGTCAGGATAATTCCCTCTCTGGTCTGGGTATCTGTAACCGGCACCTCAAAACGGGTAGTTCCTGCTATTTTAGCCAGAGTTTCATTGGAAAAAAAGGCCCGGGCGATGAGGCTCATATCGTAGGCTGTAGTGTAGTGATTTTCATCATGAATACCATTAGGGGTAACGAAGTTGGAATTGGTACAGCCAAGCTCGCGGGCAGTCTCATTCATTAAAACAGCAAAATCCTCAATGCTTCCGCTGATATGTTCCGCGAGAGCATAGGCTGCCTCGTTGGCAGAACCTACCAAAATACCATAAAGGACATCGGTAAGAGGCAGGGAAGCTCCCGCATTGACCCCCATGTTGGCATCCTCCCACCAGTTGATACTGTCGATGGCTGCCTGGGAAAAAGTGATCATCTCATCCGGCTCACAATGGTTAATGGCAATGTAGGTGGTTAAAAGCTTGGTAATACTGGCCGGATAAAGTTTTTCGTGGATATTCTTTTCATAGAGGATGGTACCGGTCTGTGCATCAATCAGCAGGGCAGACTGAGCGCCGATCTGAGGACCCAGAGGCCAGTTATTGTAGGAATTGGATTCCACAGGCATGGATTTTCTTTCTTCAGCCAGTGCCTCATAATCCACTGCAAGGGCAGTAGAAGAAAAGAAAAGACTGAGGCAGAGAATAAGAGAAAAGAAAGCAGCCCATCTATTTTTTTTAAAGAAAGAAAAAGGAAACCGCATAGTTAAACCTTTCTGTGAAAAACAAAGCTCCGGCAGCTAAGCCGGGTGACGGTCAAATGTATCTCTATTCTACACAAAAAAACGGCTTTCGACTATGGGTATTCCTGATTCTTCATAAAATTACCACAAGGATAAAGATAAATAGAGTAATTATTCAGGACAGGCTCGAAAATCCTGCGGATTTCTTCGCTTTAGAAATCCATCCAATAGAAATAGATTAAAACAGTCCTGTATAATTACAAAAATCCTGTTTCCATTATCAGAAAATAGGAGTAAAATAAATGCTTAAAGAAAGAAAAGTAAGGAGAAGCCATGCGTTTAAGAAATATTACAGGATCGGAAGAAGTCATTGCAAACAGTGAATATGTGATCAACGAGCCCCGGGGGCACAGGGGAAGCTGGAAGGAGTATCTGGCAAAGGAAAAGGAGCTGCATATTGAGATCGGAATGGGAAAGGGAAGATTTCTTATGGATATGGCGGCCCTGCATCCGGATATCCAGTATCTGGGAATCGAAAAGTATTCCAGTGTCCTGATCCGTGCAGTTCAGAAAATGGAGCAGACTCCTCTGCCCAATCTGCGTTTTTTATTAATAGATGCAAAAGAAATTACAGAGATTTTTGCTCCCGGAGAGGTGGACAGGATATATTTGAATTTTTCTGATCCCTGGCCCAAGGACAGACATGCCAAAAGAAGGCTGCCCAGCCGCCAGTTTCTGCAGCTGTTTGATCAGATCTTAAAGGCTGATGGGAGACTGGAATTTAAAACGGATAACCGGGCTCTCTTTGATTTTGCCATGGAAGAGATCGAGCCTGCCGGCTGGAAGCTTCAGGAAGCAACCTACGATCTGCATAAGGATGAAAGGATGCGGGAGGGCAATGTAATGACAGAATACGAAGAAAAATTTTCCTCTTTGGGACACCCTATTTTCAAATATATTATTTATCGGGAAAAATAAAAAAGAAAGTGGAGGCTAGAAGGCAGCTTTATGCTACCATGTTGCCTCCACTTTTTCTGTATAATAGATTTTTGCTTCTTCCTTCAAAGTAAGCTTTCCATCAATGCAGGATGCGATGGACACGCAGCAGTTTTTATGGGTCTTGATCCAGAAATCCCGGGTAGGACGCAGGTTAATGCAGTGGATCAGTCCCCGGATAAGGGCACCGTGGCCTACGATCATCATGTAGTCACAGGATTTTTCTGCCGGAATAACCACCTCTTCCATAAAGTTTTTGCAGCGGCTGTAGAGTTGTGAAAAAGATTCTCCACCGGCAGGAGGAATATAATTCTCAGGATGGTGGATAAAGTCATAGACAGCCAGCTCAGGATGTGTATGGATTGACTCAATACCGGCTCCCTCTCCTTCTCCGAAGCCCATTTCCACCAGGCGGTCATCAGTAAGAATCTCTACAGGCCGTTTATGAACAAGGATCCGTGCAGTTTCATAAGCACGGCTTAAAGGGCTGGAGTATATTTTGGTAAAAGGAATACTCTGCAAAGCATCTGCCGTAATTTCAGCTAACTGGATCCCATATTCATTTAAGGGAATATCTGCCCTTCCCTGAAGCCTTCGTTCTTTGTTCCACTGGGTTTCCCCATGACGAATCATATATATTTCCATAATTTCCTCCCCAATTATTGTATTAACTATTAGTTTATCTGTTTTTTTTCCTGCTGTCAAAAAAAGGAAAAGTGGGTTATAATGGAAAGCGAAAGGAGGTCCGAAAAATATGCAGTTAAATAGAGTAATTCAGGCCCAGAAAGATTTTTTTCAGACCAATGAAACGAAGAGAATAGAATTTCGAAAAAATCAACTGTATAAGTTGGCAGAGGCCATAGAAGAGTATAAGCCGGAGATATACCGGGCACTCAGGGAGGATTTGAATAAATCCGAATATGAAACCTGCCTGATGGAGCTTGGTCCGGTGATAAATGAGATTCGAACTGCCGTCAAACATCTGGATAAATGGATACGTCCTAATAAGAAGAAGACGACCACCAGTGTTTGGGGAAGCAGAACCTTCACCATATTTGAGCCTTATGGGACGACTTTGATCCTGTCCCCCTGGAATTATCCTTTTCAGCTGGCTCTGGCACCGGTAGTAGGAGCTATGGCAGCAGGCAACTGTATTGTGCTGAAAACATCAAAAAGCAGCAGCCATACCAGTGATGTGATCGCCAGAATGATCCGTACAAATTTTGAGCCACATTATTTCTATGTGGTAGAAGAAGGAACCTCCTATGATGCAATCTTACAGGAAAAATACGACTATATTTTTTTTACGGGAGGTCCCAGAGTAGGTCGGATCGTTATGCGTCAGGCCAGTGAAACTCTTACTCCGGCAACCCTTGAGCTGGGTGGGAAAAGTCCCTGTATTGTGGAAAAAACTGCCGATCTGAAGGATGCGGCAAAAAAGATCATCTGGGGAAAGATCGTAAATGCGGGACAGACCTGTGTGGCTCCGGACTTTGTTCTTGTCGAGGAAGAGATCAAGGAAGATCTGATCGAAGAGATGGAAGAGCAGATTGCCACGCTTTGCGGTAATGCTACAGCCAATCCGGATTATCCTAAGATCGTTAATCTCCATCATTTTATGCGGCTTAAACGGCTAATGGAAAAGGAAGCTGAGGTAATCGGGGGCCAGATGGATGAAGAAAAGAGAATCATTGCACCGGCCATTTTACCCAGGGCAACTTTTTTAAGTGAAAGCATGAAGGAAGAGATTTTCGGTCCAATCCTGCCGGTAATCGGATACAGTCAGATCGAAGTAGCCCTGGACAAGCTGAAAAGCAGACCAAAGCCCCTTGCCTGTTATATTTTTACGAAGGATATGGGCTTTGCAGAAAAAATAGTGACTGAGTTTTCCTATGGAGGAGGCTGTATCAATGACTGTATCATGCATGTAGCCAGTGATAACCTTCCTTTTGGCGGCGTCGGTAACAGCGGAATGGGAAAATATCATGGTTACTACAGCTTTCAGACCTTTTCCCATGAAAAGGCAATTCTGGAAAGTCGGAAGCTTTTGGCTGATCGTTTTCGTTTTCCGCCTTTTACCCAGGAAAAGCTTGCTTCTTTGCGAAAGCTATTAAAATTATAAATTAAGATCTTAAGTAACTGTGAAGGTATTAAACGGTTAGGAATCAAAGGAAAAGGGCAGAAATAAAAAATCTGCCCTAAATTCTAAAAAAACTACTTGCAATTCTAAAAAATGTATTATATAATGAGTCTTGCGTTAAAAGAGAAGCGCCTCTAGCTCAGTTGGTAGAGCACCTGACTCTTAATCAGGGTGTCCAGGGTTCGAGCCCCTGGAGGCGCATTAAGCACTGTTTTTGCAGTATATAGGCTGTGGGGACGGTGTTTTTTTGTGCTAAAAAAAGGTATTTTCCAATTTTTGATCAGATTGGAAAATACCTTTTATGTATCAGAATTTATAATAGCTTTAAAAGATTCAGGAAACCAGGAATCTTTTTTCTTTAAGAGCAGCTTCAATATCATTCAGAATTTCTTTACTGGGGGCCTCAATGGTATGGTAATGTGTATCTCCGGTAAGAGCACTCAAAGGCTGGTCTTTGCTTGTAGAAGCTTTTTTCACAAATTCCTGTGCCTCAATGCGGGTACTGATAAATAGGGAAGCTTCCAGAATGCCATACAGCTCGTGGTCGATAGAAACGTTAACGATGGTACCACCCAGATCAACGATAGTATAAAATTCATCCAGGATCTGATCGCCATTATGCCTTACTTCAAAAATACGGCGATAGATATTCATATTCGAGGAACCCTGATAGAGCATATATCCGCGGTTAGTAGAAATGATATTTTTGTTTTCTGCTCTGAGAAGAGCAATATCCTGTACGATTACCTGCCGGCTGACCTGAAATAGATCAGCTAGAGAAGTACCGGAAATGGGTCTGTGTGCACTGGAAATGATATTGATGATTTCCTTGCGTCTTTTTTCTCCGGTCATGTTTCTTCCTCCATTCTTTTGTATAATGCGGCTTCATCAATATAGTGAAGAGCATTCTGTAAGCTGCCTGCAACATTCTCATCGCTGACCTGACGGATAATTTTGCCAGGACGGCCAATGACCAGGGAGTTATCCGGAATAATGGTATCCTGGGTAACCAGGGCACCAGCGCCGATAATACAGTTTTTTCCAATTGTGGCACCGTTTAAGATAATGGCACCCATACCGATAAGGGTATTATCATCAATCCTGCAGCCATGGATAATAGCACTGTGGCCAACGGTTACATGCTTACCAATACTTACTCCGTGATCCTCATCTACATGAACGACTGCATTGTCCTGAATATTGCTTCCTTCACCAATATGAATACTCTTGTCGATGCTGCGGACAACAGCATTATACCAGATGCTGGTATCAGCTTCCAGAGTTACATTACCCATTACCACTGCACCCTTTGCAATGAAAGCGGAAGGAGCTATCGTGGGAACAGGCAGCTTTATCTTCGTGGGATTTTCCATAGACTTTTCTCCAATTCTCTTGATTTTCTGAATAAAATGGTGTATGATACATCTGTTGTTTATCGGGGCGTGGCTCAGTTTGGTAGAGCGCCACGTTCGGGACGTGGAGGTCGCAGGTTCAAATCCTGTCGCCCCGATTCTTTTTTCTTAAGGAAAGGCAGAAGCTTTTCCTTATTCTTATTTTAGGACTGTTTTCCGGTTTTGACCAGTGAAAAAAGTATAAAGTGAAAATTCCGTATGTCTACGATAAAAGGATGAGAGTTTAGAAAGAGAGGAAACAGGATGTTGATCGACAGCCACGCCCATCTGGATGACCGGGCATTTGATGAAGATAGAGAAGAGTTGATTTTAAAGCTTAAAGAAGCCGGTATCGAATATGTAGTGAATATTGCAGCAAGCCTTTCTTCTGTTAAAAGCAGCCTGACTTTGGCAGAACAAAATGATTTTATTTACAGCTCTGTGGGGGTACATCCCTGTGAAACAGAGGAGCTGAATGAAGAAAATTTTCAGTGGATGGAGGAGCAGTTATCCCATCCCAAGGCAAAGGCAGTGGGAGAGATTGGCCTGGACTATTATTGGAATGAGCCGGAAAAGGAAATTCAGCATAAATGGTTCAGAAGGCAGCTGCAGCTGGCTCATGAGGTAAATCTTCCTATTATTATTCATTCCCGTGATGCAGCAGCGGATACCTATAGGATTATGAAGGAAGAAGGGGCAGGCAGGCTTAAGGGAGTGATCCATTGCTATTCCTATACGAAGGAGACGGCCAGAGACTATTTGAACTGGAATTATTATTTCGGCATCGGAGGAGTATCTACCTTTCAGAACGCAAAAAAGCTGAAGGAGGCTGTGGAATACATTCCTATTGAAAATATCGTGCTGGAGACGGACAGTCCTTATCTGGCACCCATTCCTTATCGGGGAAAACGAAATTCACCATTAAATCTTCCCATTATTGCCCGGGCAGTGGCAGAGATTAAGGGGATGGATGTGGATAAGGTAATTGAAATCACAGGAAAAAACAGCAAAAAATTATATGATCTGCAGTAGAAAGCGGGCTGTTGATAAAAAGAAAGAATAGCAGAACGGTGGGGGAAAGGTAAAGTATGGCAACTTTGGGAAATCCAAGTAATACCATAGAGATTTTACAAAAATATCAGTTTCATTTTCAAAAAAAATACGGACAGAATTTTTTGATTGATACCCATGTACTGGAAAAGATCATTCGTGAGGCACAGATTACGAAAGAAGACTGTGTGATCGAGATCGGACCGGGAATCGGAACGATGACCCAGTATCTGGCGGAGCAGGCAAGAGAAGTGGTGGCCATTGAGATCGATAAGAATCTGATTCCGATTCTACAGGATACGCTTTCTGCCTATGATAATGTAACCATTATTAATGAAGATGTACTGAAAGTGGATATCAATAAACTGGCAGAGGAAAAGAACGGGGGAAGGCCCATAAAGGTAGTGGCAAACCTTCCTTATTATATTACCACGCCCATCGTAATGGGATTGTTGGAAAGCCGTGTTCCCTTGGACAGTATTACCATCATGGTGCAGAAGGAAGTAGCGGACCGGATGCAGGAGGGGCCGGGAAGTAAGGATTATGGTGCACTTTCCCTGGCTGTACAATACTATGCAAAGCCGGAAATTGTGGCCAATGTTCCTCCCAACTGTTTCATGCCCCGTCCGAATGTTGGTAGTGCGGTGATCCGCCTGACCTGCCATGAGAAGCCTCCGGTAGAGGTAAAAAATGAAAAATTTATGTTCGATCTGATCCGGGCCTCTTTTAATCAGCGAAGAAAAACGCTGGTAAATGGTCTGGGTAATGCAGCCAGCCTGAACCTGACAAAGGAGCAGGTGGCAGCAGCCCTGGAAAGTATGGGACTTCCACCTGCCATTCGGGGAGAGGCACTGTCGCTGGAACAGTTTGCAGAATTAAGTAATCTTTTATAGAGAAAAAGAGGAAGACCTGTGGGAAACGTATTCTTCTGCCAGATAATTGGCACCTAAAAGTCCGGCTAAATTTTCCAGTCCCGCGGGAAGAAGCTTTACATGTGCAAAGCTTGGTATAATGAAGCGGTTCTTTTTTTCTTCTATCTTTTCCAGAATCAACGGCTGAACCATGATCCCACCTCCCAGAATGATACAGGAGGGATTGTAAATATGGGTCAGGGTAGCCAGTCCCAGCATGATCTCATCTACCCAATGATCCAGGATTTCCATTACCCCAGGATCGTCCAGGGAAGAAAATATCTTCTTACCGTTATTTAAAGAAGGATTATACTCCATGGCCATTTTTACCAGGCCGGTGGTAGAGGCATATTTCTCATAACAGCCATCAAAATAATCACTGCCCTTAAGCCTGGCATCGCTGTGAGTGATGATGGCACCGAACTCACCGGCTGAAAAGCTGGAACCATGATAAACCTGCTTATTCTGGATTACGGCACCACCCACACCGGTACCGTAGGTAAGCATAAGAAAGCTTTCAAAATCTTTACCTGCACCGTAGATGGCTTCGCCTACGGCAGCAGCATTTACATCATTTTCTACCATAACAGGAACATGGAATAATTCTTCCAGTTCCTCCCGGATCTTCGTACCGGTATATCCGGGAATATTCTGATTGGCATAGATAATGGAGCCGGTGGAAGCGTTAACCTGTCCGGCAGTACTGATGCCGATGGCTCCATATGCTATATCCGTTTTCTTAATTAAAGAAATCACCGTTTCCATTACGTGGCGGGCACCCTTACGGGCATCCGTGGGGGTCTCGTTTACATTGTTCAGTTTTCCGTCGATACAGATACCGTGCTTGATAGACGTTCCACCGATATCAAAAACAAGTATAGTCATTTTTCCTCGCATTCTGCTGCCCCGGCAGCTTTTGATCAAAGGGATTTCTACTGCTTTAAAATATAGTTGTTCCGGATCCTATTTATGTACCTTAAATACACATTTTTTAACAGCTGCAGGTTCTTTTAAGGCAACACCGGGCATGTGAGGCTCACCGACCATGCAGATCACGAAATTACCGGGGCCGATGGTACAATCGGCAAGAGGAGTACTCTCTCCCAGAGCATAGTCACTTTCTGCATTGTATTCATTCATGTTCATTTGACTCTGATCACCGGTGATCACACGTTCAGTACCCTCCAGATCGATCTGGATGTCCAGATATTCCCGGTGCATTTCATATTGTTTATCTTCCACCGGTCCGGTGACAGCTTCCATACAGTTGATATAGACATTCTCCCCATCTACTACGGTCCTTCCCAGAGGAAGGGCAGCCAGATCATGGTTCATGATATAGTCAATGGCAGTATCCAGATTCTTTATTAATCCTTTGTAGGAACCAATATTACTCAATTTATCAAAAATCATTTTATCTCTCCTCCTTTATTGTTCGATGGCTTTATAGAATCTCTGTGCAATTTCCAGAGGACGGGTAATGGCTCCGCCCACAACTACGGCATGGGCACCAAGTTCAAGCATTTTTTTGGCCTGATCGGGATAATGCACCTTGCCCTCAGCAATAACCGGAATCTTTAATTCCTTAGCCAGACGTTCCACCAGAGCAAAATCCGGGCCGTCTATCTTGGGGGAATAATCGGTATAGCCGCTTAAGGTGGTTCCCACGATGTCTACGCCACATTCCTGTGCGTTTACCCCTTCTTCAAAAGTAGAGATATCTGCCATAAGAACGATGTCAGGATATTTAGCCTTGATCTGAGCAATAAATTCATTGATGGTGGTGCCGTCTCCTCTTACCCGATTCGTGCAGTCCAGAGCAATAATATCAGAATCTGCTTTAACCAGGTCATCCACTTCCTGCATGGTGGGAGTGATGTAGGAAGCATAGCCCTCTACCACCCGTTTAACCAGACCAATGACAGGCAGACCGGTGGCTTTTTTAATCTCTATAACATCCCGGATACTGCTGGTCCGGATACATTTACTGCCGGCTTCTTTGGCTGCCTTTGCCATAAAAGGCATTAAAGACATCTCCTCACAGTAAAGAGGTTCATTGGGCAGGGCCTGGCAGGAAACGATAATAGAACCTTTGGTCGCTTCCAGTATTTCTGCTAAACTCTTTTTCATAATATTTCATCCTTTCATCTTAATTTTAAAACAATATGACTCTTTTCCCAAATTATAACAGACAGAAGAATTACAGGCAATTACAAATGAAAATTAATTTCAAGAATATTCAACAAATAAAAAAAATTGTCAAAAGAAGTGAATTTATATCTATAAATAATAGACAAAATATTTGTGTGTTTTTTATAAAAATAACAGAAAAAAAAGAAAAAATAAAAAATGTATTAAAAAATAATGACAATTATGGAAAAATTCGGTTTAATAAGTTTAGACTGATAAATTGATAGAATTATATATAAAATAGAACATCTGGGGGGGGGGTAAAATGAGATTATAAAGCGGCTGAAAATACTGTTTTCAGCTGTTAATCATTTTAGACGAAATAAAGGCAGACGAGATGCCTTTACAACGAGGAGGGAGTCAGGATGACAGCATTAAGACATATGAATATCAGAAAAAGGTTAATCGTCAGTTTTACCGGTGTTTTAGTAATAGCAAGCTTTGCGAGCATACTCAGTATCCTGTTGATCTGGGGACTGAACAGCCGTTATAGCAGAGCTTTGGAGCTGAATGGATTTATTCAGGGAGAGATTGGTGAGTATAATACCTATCTGAACCGGGGAGGAGCAATGGTAAGGGATATCATTATGCTGACCGACCAGAACGACATCAATGAAGCCAAAGCTTCACTTGAAGAATGTGATGAAAAGGTAGAATACTATCTGAATCTTTTTGAAAGTAAGGTAGAAACAGATGAAGAAAGAGTGCTTCTGGCAGATATTAAAAAAGAATATTCCTTATACATAGAAAAAAGGCAGGAAGCCATTGAACTGGGAACGAAGAACCATAACGAGGAAGGAATATCGGTATTTCGTGATGAAGCAGCTCCGCATTTAAAACAGATCATGGATGACAGTGAACAGTTGCTTGCCCTGAACGTGGAAATGGGAGATTCTGTTTCAAATACATTAGGCCGGCTGAGTCTTATTATGCTGATCGTTATTGCGGTCTGCATCATTATTGCAGCTTTGACCAGTATGCGTTTCGCTTTTTATACGGCAAATGACATTGAAGAACCACTGTTGGAGATCAAAGAAGCTATTCGGAAAATGTCTGATGGTGAATTGGATGTCCATTTGAAAACGGACAGAGAAAATGAATTTGGAGAATTGGAAGGCTATTTTAATAAATCTATAGCTAAGCTGCACAGTTACCTTGAATGTATCGATTATGGCCTGGAGGAAATCGGAAAAGGAAATTTCCAGGTACGGCCAAACGTGGAATTCCATGGTGAGTTTATCCGTATCAAAGAAGCTATAGAGAATATTATTATACGATTGAATGGGACGATCAGGCAGATTGATGACGGAGCAGGACAGGTGGCAGCAGGAGCAGGACAGCTTTCACTCAGGCTAATGAGTTTGCCCATGTAGTGGAGGCCGGCAGCAGGGAAATGGAACATTTAACTACGGCTATGGAAAGTATAACCCAGACTTCCAAGGAAATTGAAGAAATTATTTCCAAGATTGAAGACATTGCTTCCCAGACCAATCTCTTATCCCTGAATGCCTCCATTGAGGCAGCAAGGGCCGGTGAAGCAGGCAGAGGCTTTGCAGTAGTAGCAGACCAGATCGGCAAGCTGGCGGCAGACAGTGCACAATATGCAGTGGATACCAGAGACCTGATTGCAAAATCCATTGAACAGATTTCCAAAGGAAATGAAATCGCGGAAAAAACTGCGGCTTCTTTGGATCAGGTGATGGGTGGAATAGGCGGATTGGCAGCCGGAGCTTCTGAAACCAGTACAATATTGAATGAACAGGCTATTATCATGGATGAGATCCGACAGGGAATCAGACAGATTGCAGACGTGGTACAGGATGACTCAGCCGCAGCCGAAGAAACCTCGGCAACCAGTGAAGAATTACTGGCACAGTCAGAAAACCTGAAGAGTCTGGTGGAATACTTTAAACTGTTGGAGGAATAAAAGATAATAATAGAATATTTTGTAAAAAATGATGAAAAAAAGCCCCATTTATAAAATGAAAATGAAAAATATTTTTAAAGTCATATTGACAAACCGGGGGGCACATTGTAGAATTTGAACAAATAGCAGACAGCTATTTACATAATCTTAAAGGAGGAAAATTAAGATGAAAAAGTTACTCGCGTTACTCTTAGTTGGTGCTATGTCCCTTGGCTTAGTGGCTTGTGGCGGCTCTAACACCAGCGAACCCGCAGCGGAAGCTTCTTCTGTAGCTGTTGAAACTGAGGCAGCTACAACAGCAGGTACTGAGGCTGAAGCCGAGATCACCGGAGAGAATCCGGACATCACTGCTGAGATCAGCCTGTGGACCTACCCTGTAGGAGATTGGGGCAAGGAAGATGCTGTTAAAGAGCTGATTGCCGGCTTCAACGAGGTTTATCCCAACATCACCGTTGATGTTCAGATTCTGGACTATGCAGAGGGTGACAAGACCGTTACCGCAGCTATTGAAAGCGGAAATGCACCTGATTTGATCTTTGAAGGACCGGAGCGTCTGGTTGCCAACTGGGGTGCCAAGGGTCTGATGGTTGACTTATCTGATATCTGGTCTACCGATGTTTCTGCAGGCATCTACGATTCCATCGAAGCTGCATGTAAGGGTACAGACGGAAAATACTATGAATATCCTGTATGTATGACTGCTCATTGTATGGCAATCAACAGAGATTTATTTGAAGCTGCAGGAGCACTTCAGTACATTGATGAAGAGACCCGTACCTGGAGTACAGAAGATTTCCAGAAGGCCGTTGAGGCTCTGGTAGCTTACGGACACACCAATGCAGGTGCTGTTTTCTGTAGAGATCAGGGTGGAGACCAGGGTACCCGTGCATTGGTGAACAATCTGTATGGCGGAACCTTCACCAACGCTGAGCATACAGAATATACGGCTAACAGCGAAGAAAATATTAAAGCACTTGAGTTGTTAAAGAGCATGGAAGGCATCAACTTTGACGCTTCTCTCGTAGGCGGAGATGAGATCAAGCTGTTCAGCCAGGGTGTTTTAGGAATGGCATTCTGCTGGAACGTAGGAGCTGAGAAGGGTGAAGATGGACAGTCTGCACAGTTTGATATCCTTCCCATGGCCTTCCCTTCTGATGGAACTCCTGCTCTTCAGGGTGGTATCTGGGGATTCGGTATCTTTGACAACAAGGATGCTAACCGTATTGAAGCAGCTAAGGTATTCATTCAGTATATGACTCAGGATGATGTTGACTACGCAAAAGCAGTTGAGACTTCTACCTACTGGCCGGTACGTGAGATCTCCATTTATGAAGGTGACGAAATCATGACCGAGTATGGTAAATTTATGCAGTACATGGGCGACTACTATCAGGTTGTTCCCGGTTGGGCAGAGGCTCGTACCGCATGGTGGAATATGCTCCAGAAGGTAGGCGGCGGTACCGATGTAAAGACTGCTGTTGAAGAATTTGTTACCACTGCAAATGCTGCGGCTGCAGCAGCTACTGCACAATAAATATTGGCAGATAGCGCGAAAATCTCCGATTTTCACCTTCTTATTCAGGCATATCGCAAGCAAAGCTTCCGATATGCAGGGGGCTAGTGTGTAATAAGCGTTAGTAAATGTTGCGCACTCTCTCTGTAATCATACAGAGGGAGTGCGTTTTAAAATGAAATGAGGGCATAGGCAGGGCCGCTGACCCATAGAAAGAAAGGAGAATGATCCTTGACGAATCAAGTATATACAAAAAGAAGCCGGGCACTGGTACGCAGGGAAACCACTGCCGCTTACTTATTCCTGTTACCCTCCCTGTTTTTCTTCGTCGTTTTTGTCATTTATCCTATGATTATGTGTATCTATACCAGCTTTTTTGATTCCACCATGGGCAGGGAGGATATCTTCATCGGATTTACCAATTACGTGAATCTGTTTCAGGATGAGATTTTTTTGGGTGCACTAAAGAATACCACTATTATTGTAGTCGTTTCCGTACCTGCAGTATGTGCCTTTTCTCTATGGGTTGCTTCGGTGATCTATGATATGAAGGGTGCAGCCTGTTCTGCATTTCGCTGTATCTTTTATTTACCTGTTGTTACCGGCTCAGTAGCCGTTACCGTAGTTTGGAAGTGGATGTACAATAACTATTACGGAATATTGAATTACGTGGGAACGAAGACCGGAATTTTGGACACAAATATCAACTGGTTGGGAGACAGCCGTTTTGCCTTGTGGTGTATCATTCTGATTCTGTTTACCACCTCCGTGGGCCAGCCTATTGTGCTGTATGTTTCTGCATTGGGAAATGTGGACAATTCCTTAGTGGAGGCAGCACAGGTAGATGGTGCCACCCGTTTTCAGCTTTTCTGGAAAATTAAATGGCCGCAGATCATGCCTACTACGCTTTACATATTGGTAATCACCACGATTAACTCTTTCCAGTGTTTTGCCCTGATTCAGCTCTTAACCTCAGGCGGACCGCAGCACAGTACAGATACGATCATGTACTATATTTACTATATGGCATTTACCCTGTATAAATATGGATATGCCAATGCTATGGGTGTAATTCTGGCAATCATTATTGCGGTATTGTCTGCAATTCAGTTTAAGCTGGCACAGTCGAATACCTAGGAAGGAGGGAAAAAATGAAAATAACACGTAATAAAGTCTATAAATTTATCTCTGTTGTGATCATTCTAATCTTTGCATTTTTATTTACCTTTCCTCTGTATTGGATTATCACCGGAGCATTCAAGCCGTATGAAGCGATCAATTCACTTACACCGGAATGGTGGCCTTCAGAATGGGTAACAACCCATTTTGAAAAGCTGATGAGCAATCGAAAAGCTCCGCTGTGGGAGCTGCATATTCCCTTCGGCAGTTTTTTTTCTGAAAACGGAAAACCCATTGTTTTCTGGGAAGGTCCGGAGGCTCCTGCAGCTATTCGGTGGCTGATCAATACGGTATTCATGGCCGTTACAGCCATGCTGCTTACCTGTGTAACAGCGGCTATGGCAGGTTATGCACTGGCTAAAAAACGATTTGTGGGCCGGACAGTCTTATTTACCCTGATTGTATGTGCTATGGCATTGCCCAAGCAGGTTATCCTGATTCCTTTGGTAAGAGAAATGTCGGATCTTAATTTGTATAATACGATCTGGTCGGTTATCTTCCCGGCTGTGGGCTGGCCCTTTGGTGTTTTTCTGATCAAACAGTTTTCTGAAGGCATACCGGGAGAGATTCTGGAATCAGCAAGAATTGATGGTGCAGGAGAGATTAAGACCTTTATCAATATTGTTTTTCCTATGATTAAGCCCGGTGTAGGTGCTCTGGCGATCTTTACCTTTATTAATACCTGGAATGATTATTTTATGCAGCTGATCATGCTGGTAAACAGCGAGGTTTGGACCATATCCCTGGGAATTGCCAAGCTGCAGGGTGAGTATTCAACGGATTATGGTCTGCTTATGGCCGGTGCTACCATGGCAGCAATTCCGATTATTACCGTATTTATCATTTTCCAGAAATACTTTACCAAGGGGATTACCATGGGTGCTGTAAAGGGATAAAGACTGAAGCATTCATTGATTTAAGGATAAATATATATGGGTACTGCTTTGAAAAGGCAGAACAGGAGGCAATAAAATGAGCTTAAAAAAGTATGAGGGTGTATTCCCTGCATTATACGCATGTTATGATGATAATGGTCAGATTTCCTCTGAACGGGTAAAGGAATTTACACAGTATCTGATGGATAAGGGTGTACAGGGATTGTACGTGGGAGGTTCTTCCGGAGAATGTATTTACCAGAGCAAGGAAGACAGGAAGCAGACGCTGGAGGCAGTGATGGAGGTGGCAAAGGGTAAGATCGTGATTATTGCCCATGTTGCCTGTAATAATACGGCAGACAGCCAGGAGCTGGCAGCCCATGCCGAGAGCCTGGGTGTAGATGCAATAGCATCCATACCGCCTATTTATTTCCATCTTCCCGATCATGCGATTGCAAAATACTGGAATGATATCTCTGCGGCAGCGCCTGGTACCGATTTCATTATTTACAATATCCCGCAGCTTGCCGGAGTATCCCTGACGGTAAGTCTGTTAAAGGAAATGAAGAAGAATCCCAGAGTGATCGGGGTTAAAAATTCTTCCATGCCGGTACAGGATATTCAGATGTTCAGGGATCAGGATGTGATCGTGTTCAACGGTCCGGATGAGCAGTTCCTTTCCGGTCTGGCAGCAGGAGCCATTGGTGGAATCGGTGGGACCTATGCATCTATGCCGGAGCTTTTCCTCAAGGTAAGAGAGCTCTTCCTGGCAGGAAAGATGGAGGAAGCAAGAACGATCCAGAACGATATCTGCAGAATTATCTATAAACTCTGTGAACCTCACGGCAATATGTATGCAGTGATCAAAGAAGTGATCCGTATGCAGGGAGGGCCGGATATTGGAAGTGTACGTGCACCTCTGGCAGAGCTGATCGAAGCGGATAAAGCGATCTGCAAAGAGGCAGCTGATATGATTGAAGAAGCTAAGAAAAAATACTGCTGATCAAAGGCAGACAATTAAAAATGGCATGGAGGCTTCCATGCCATTTTCAATAAAAAAGATGGAGGACTTATGGTTACTGCCTCAAGCTTACTTTTGGATATACAGGTATCCTATAATCAGTTTACGAAAACGGAAAAAAAGATAGCTGAATTCGTAATCAAGAATACGAACAGAGTATTGTTTATGTCTATTACGGATCTGGCAGATGCCTGTGGAGTGGCAGACGCCAGCGTCCATCGTTTCTGCCGGACCATGGGGCTGAAGGGTTATCAGGAGTTTAAGATGAAGCTTTCCCTCAGCCTCTCCCCGGAAGAGACGGACATAGAGAAGCAGGATACTTCTCAAATAAAAGTAGATTCTTTGGGCTTCAGTCTGGACAAGATTTTACAGGTACACATCAGCGCATTGAAAGAAACGAGGATGCTGATGCAGGAGGATGAACTGGAAAAGACTTTGCAGATGATGGAAAAAGCAAGGAATATTTATTTTTTCGGGGTAGGAGATTCTCTTCTTACGGCGAAGGAGGCAAGGAATAAATTTTTAAGAATCACCGGGAAGGTAATCTGTGTGGATGACCCTCATATGCAGGCGATGACAGCATCTATGGTAAATGAAGATGATCTGATTTTTATCGTTTCCTATTCCGGCTCCACCAAAGACAACGTCCATGTGGCAAAAATTGCAAAGAAGTCCGGAGCAAAGATTGTGGGAATCACCCGCTTTTTAAAATCACCCTTAACCGGCTATACGGATACGCTGCTGGTCTGTGGTTCCAATGAAGGGCCCCTGGATGGAGGGAGCATGGGAGCAAAGCTGAGCCAGCTCTATATTATTGATGTGCTGTTCCAGGAGTATTATCGCAGGAATCCTGATATTTCCAAGGAAAATAACAGAAAGACCGCCAAGGCCGTAGTAGAAAAATTATATTAGGAACAGGCTGCAAAATCAAAGCGGCCGTGTAAGGAAGCTATGTTTGATAAATTAACCCGATCAGATATCCAGAAAATGGAAGAAGAAATTGAATACCGCAAGGTAGAACTGAGAAAACAGCTTCTGGAGGATGTAAAAACAGCCAGGGCCCATGGAGATCTGAGTGAAAATTTCGAGTATCATGCAGCAAAAAAAGAAAAGAATAAGAATGAAAGCCGGATCCGTTACCTGGAAAGAATGATCAGGACGGCTCAGATCATTGAAGATACCTCACAGGAAAATGAAGTGGGAATGAATAACAGGGTGGAGGTTTACTTTGAGGAAGAGGGGATAACTGAAAGCTATCGTATTGTAACCACGGTAAGGGGAGATTCTTTGAACAGCCTGATCAGTATAGAGTCACCGCTGGGAAAAGCCCTTCTGGGACATAAGGTGGGAGACCATGTAGAGGTCAGGGTGAATACGGATTACAGCTATTTTGTCACCATCAAAAATATTGACAATACCACCGATGACAGTAGTGATAAGATAAGGGGATATTAACCCAGCGAAGGGTCGGACGGGCCAGGATATGAATTGATTTATATTTGTTGTACTTAAGAGAGAAGCAGAAGGAGAAAAGCAGTGGATATGGATGAAGTCCGTTTTGAAGAGGTAAAAAAGAGGATACTGGAAACCAAGCGGGAACGGTCCGGTATCGGTACTCTGTCAGAAAAAACGGTACATGCTGTTTTAAAAAACTATTATCAGCCGGATGAGTCCTGTCAGGAAGTTAAACTGGAACGTATGGTGGCAGATATTTTTACCGGAAAAGAAATCCTGGAGATTCAGACCAGGAATTTTTTTTCTTTAAAAAAGAAATTAAGCGTTTTTCTTTCCTTATATCCGGTGACGATCATCTACCCTCTGCCCGCCCAAAAATGGCTTATCTGGATCGATCCTGAAACCGGAGAATTCAGTGAAAAACGGAAGTCTCCAAAAACAGGAAATCTCTATGATGCTTTTAAAGAGCTGGGGAGGATCAAAGAATTTCTCGATCATAAAAATCTGACCATAAAAATAGTTTTTCTGGATATGGAAGAATACCGTCTTTTAAACGGTTGGAGCCGGGATAGAAAAAGAGGCAGCCACCGTTATGACCGCATCCCCTTAAAACTGGTCCGGGAGGTGGAGCTGACCCGTCCTGAAGATTATCTGCAGCTGATTCCTTATGAGCTGGAAGAGCCCTTTGATGTCAAAGGATTTGCAAAGGCAGCAAAAATAAAACAGGACCGGGCGAGCCAGGTCCTGAGTGTACTTTATTATCTTGGTCAGGTTAAGCGGATCGGAAAAAGAGGAAACGCTTACCTGTACCGGGTCAGAGATGATGATTAATATCTGGAAGCCAGCTCCTTACTATGCAGGGCAATCCTCCGGTCACAATCTTTAATATGAACCTGAAGCCAGCTTTCCAGATACGCCAGCAAATCGGAAATGATCTTATCCTGGGTTCCCAGAGAAATGGTTTCCATATCCAGATGGAAGGAATTAACCTTCTCATAGAAACCGTCATGGGCTTCTATGTGGGACTCCAGTTCAGGATAAGCCAGAGCTTCCATTAAAGAAACCTCCGTCCGGAAATGACGATCCGCATAGTTTTTCATTCCTTTGAGAATGGCAGCCAGCCTGTCATATTTATAAAGAATATTTTCATCTTTCAGCAGAGTCTGTGCATCGTTGATCAGTCCAAACAGTTTTTCGTGCTGTTCATCAATCTCAGGAATACCGATAGAGTATTCCTCGTTCATTTTATACATATCAAATTCCTCCTTAAGTATACATCATATGGTTTTTCAAATTTATGCAGAATACTTCCCTGAATAGCCTGCAACCTATAAAATAAGAATAACATGGCACTTTGGTAAACTCAAGGATATCAGCATAATGTTGCAAATTTTATACAATTTATTAAATAAAATGTTTTGTTAAAAAGATAACGAAATAAAGCAGTAAAATTTATAGAAAATTAATTGACCAGAATTTGTGATAAAGATAAGATAAACTATTGGAACATAACCATTATGTAAAGCATTATAGCGGAAGGATGATATAAATGTTCAAAATCATAAAATACCTGAAAGGAGTAAAGGGAAGTGCCCTTGCTATCGTCCTCCTTTTAATCATACAGGCATATTGTGATCTTTCTCTGCCCGGTTATACGGCGGATATTATCGATATTGGAATCATGCAGGGCGGTATAGAAAACGGAGGTGTAGCTGCTGCAGGAAGCAGTTGGGAGATTCAGTTAAATTATCTTTTGACCACCGGAGCAAAAATGCTGGGGATGACCCTGATCATGCTGGTATGTGCAATAAGTGTAAGCCTTCTTGCCTCCCGGGCAGGTGCCGGGATCGGCAGGGATTTAAGAAAAAAAATATTTCGTAAGGTAGTTTCTTTTTCCCATGCAGAAATCGACCACTTTTCTACTGCCTCATTGATTACAAGAAGCACCAACGATATCCAGCAGATCCAGATGGTCAGTGTTATGCTTCTTCGAATGGTAGCCTATGCTCCTATTCTGGCTATTGGAGGAATCATTAAGGTGGCCGGGACCAGAACGGGAATGGAGTGGATCATCGGTGTGGCTGTAGGGGCGATTTTTCTATTGGTCTTTACGCTGATGAGGGTGGCTTTGCCCAAGTTTAAAATCGTACAGTCCCTGATCGACCGGCTGAATCTGGTTTCCAGAGAGATTCTGACGGGTATACCGGTTATCCGGGCCTTTAGCCGGGAAGAGCATGAGGCAGAGCGGTTTGAAAAAGCCAATAAGGATCTAATGAAGACTCAGCTGTTTACCAACCGGGTAATGACCTTTATGATGCCGACTATGATGCTGATCATGAACTGCATTACGGTATTGATCGTCTGGGCAGGGGCCCAGGGCGTGGATCTGGGAAGGCTGCAGGTAGGGGATATGATGGCTTTTATCACTTATACCATGCAGATCGTCATGTCTTTTCTGATGTTGACCATGATCTCCATTATGCTGCCCAGAGCAGGGGTGGCAGCGGACCGTATTGAAGAGGTTCTGTATACTGAAGTGAAGATACAGGATGAAGCAGTGGTGAAGGATGAGCTGTTAAGTGATCCCAAAGGGGAGGTCAGCTTTGAAGGTGTCAGCTTCCGTTATCCTAATGCAGACGAGGATGCCGTTTCGGGAATCAGCTTTAAGGCTGAGCCCGGCAAGGTAACGGCGATTATTGGAAGTACGGGCTGTGGAAAGTCTACACTTTTGCACCTGCTTACCCGTTTTTATGATGTAACGGAGGGCTGTATTAAAATTGACGGGATTGATATTCGGCAGCTTTCCCAGAAAAAGCTGCGCAGTATGCTGGGCTTCGTTCCGCAAAAAGCAGTTTTATTTTCCGGAACCATTGATTCCAATATCTGCTTTGGCGGAGATGATATCGGTGAAGAGGAGATGAAAGACGCCGCCCGGATCGCCCAGGCCCGGGAGTTTATCGAAGCAAAAAAAGAGGGTTACCACAGTGAAATTGCCCAGGGAGGAAGCAACGTATCGGGAGGGCAGAAGCAGAGACTGTCTATTGCAAGAGCCATTGCGGTAAACCCTAAGATTTATCTTTTTGATGACAGCTTTTCTGCCCTGGATTATAAAACGGACATGGCTCTGAGAAAGGCATTGAACGAAAAGACCAAAGATGCTACGGTAATCATTGTGGCCCAGCGGATCAGTACCATTCTGCATGCAGATCAGATTCTGGTACTGGAGGATGGGCGGATCATCGGAAAAGGGACCCATAAGGAGCTGCTTGAGTCCTGTGAGGAATATCGTGAAATTGCAGGGTCACAGCTGTCAGAGGCAGAGCTGAAGGGAGGAATTGCAGGATGAGTGAACTGAAAAATACTCCCAGACGCCCCGGCTTTGGCCATGGACATGGTCCTCACGGAGCCATGATGCCGGGAGAAAAGGCCAGGGATTTTAAGGGGACCTCAATGAAGCTTCTGGCCTATATGGGGAATTATAAATTTGCCCTGCTGGCCGTTGTCTTTTTTGCTGTGGGCGGAACAGCCTTTAATACCATCGGACCCCGTGTCTTAAGTATAGCCACGACGGAGATATATAATGGTCTTGTGGCAAAGCTTTCGGGAACGGGCGGTATAGATTTTGAAAAGATCGGAATGGTTCTCCTTCTATTATTGATCCTCTATCTGATCAGCTCAGCCCTGTCCTTTATTCAGGGATGGATCATGACAGGGATTTCCCAGAAAATCTGTTATAAGTTCAGAGGAGAAATTTCCGAAAAAATACACCGTCTTCCCCTAGGCTATTTTGAGTCAAAAACCGTAGGTGAGGTACTGTCCAGGATCACCAATGACGTGGACACCCTGGGGCAGAGCCTGAATCAGAGTGTGACTACGCTCATCACGGCCATAACCACCCTGGTGGGAGTTCTGATCATGATGCTTTTGATCAGTCCCGTGATGACCCTGATCGCTCTGGTGATCTTACCCGTTTCCGGTGGATTGATCGGAATTATGGTAAAGCACAGCCAGAAATACTTCGTGGATCAGCAAAGCTATCTGGGTAAGATCAACGGGCAGGTGGAGGAAACCTACAGCGGACAGAATATTGTTAAGGCATTCAACCGGGAGGAAACCATTATCGAGGAGTTTGAAGCTACCAACAATAAGCTTTATGAGTCTGCCTGGAAGTCCCAGTTTTTTTCCGGAATGATGCAGCCCATCATGAATCTGGTAGGAAATCTGGGTTATGTGGCAGTTGCCATCAGCGGAAGCTATCTGGCCATTAAGGGAAGTATTCAGGTAGGACATATTCAGGCCTTTATCCAGTATGTAAAGAATTTTACCCAGCCCATTACCCAGATCGCCCAGGTTTCCAACATGCTGCAGTCCATGGCAGCAGCGGCAGAGAGGGTATTTGAGTTTTTAAATGAGGAAGAGGAGGACCGGTTTGTGGAAAATCCCGCATCCGTGGAAAATATCCGGGGAGAGGTGGATTTTACACAGGTGGCCTTTGGATATAAGCCGGATAAGCAGGTTATCCACAATTTTACCTGCCATGTTGAGCCGGGACAGATGGTGGCTATCGCAGGTCCTACGGGAGCAGGAAAAACAACCATTGTTAAATTGCTGATGCGTTTTTACGATGTGAATAAAGGCTCTATAAAGGTGGATGGACGGGATGTAAAGGAATACAACCGCTCTCAGCTGAGGGAAGCCTTTGGCATGGTCTTACAGGATACCTGGCTGTTTAAAGGAAGCATCATGGAAAATATCCGTTACGGAAGACTTTCGGCCAGTGATGAAGAGGTTATCCAGGCGGCAAAGGCAGCCCATGCCCATCATTTTATCCAGACTCTTCCGGGAGGTTATCAGATGGAATTAAATGAGGATGCCAGCAATGTTTCCCAGGGACAAAAACAGTTATTAACCATTGCCAGAGCAATTTTGGCAGGAAACCCCATTCTGATCCTGGATGAGGCCACCAGCAGTGTGGATACCCGTACGGAGAGAAGGATCCAGAAGGCAATGAGTAATCTGATGAAGGGAAAAACCAGCTTTGTGATTGCCCACAGACTTTCCACGATTCAGGATGCAGATATGATCCTGGTAATGAAGGACGGAGATATTGTGGAACAGGGAAGTCATGAACAGCTTCTGAAAATGAATGGCTTCTATGCTTCTCTCTACCAGTCCCAGTTTGAAGATGTAAGTGCCTGAATACAGGCATGATGCCAACAGAAGAAAAAGAAAGTAAAGGTAAAATGGAAGAAAAAAAGAGTCCCCCCAAAAAAAAGAAAAACAGGAATAAAAAGAAAGAGAAAAAAAGCATTCTCCCTCCCCTGGTGCTGCTTTTTCTTGTCCTTCTGGCAGGTGGTATCTTTATTGGCATCCGGGCCAGAGAGAACTATCTGAAAACCCATGCGGACAAGGCCAGGGAAGAGCTGCGGGAGTATAATCTCCAGGCTTTGGAGAGAGTATCCGGGCAGGCTTTGGAGGTAATCAAAAATGAGGCTGCTTCACGAAATGAAACTGCCCAGGGACTGCAGTCAGCCTGGCAGCAGATGTGGCCGGAGGAAACGGTGATCACTGCGGAAAACAGGAATGGCTTTGCCCGGATTGAGCGTTGTGAGATTGCCTCGGAGGATATCAGTAAGGTGGTTATCAGCGGCACCATGGAAGGAATCCCGAAAAGTGATGACAGAAGACTTTATCTCTTCAGTCTTCCGATTTACCGCAACACCCTTTTGGAGGGACAGGAGCCCATTACCTCAATGAAAAAATCGGATGACCAGTTTTCCTTCACGGTAAATCTGAATTATAAGCAGGCAGACACCCGGCTTTTTGATAAGTTTGCCATGGGAATCAAGCTGAATGGGGAATATGTGCTTTTATCCGATCAGAGTTATATTACGAATCCGGAGGCAAGGGCACAGTATCAGTATGCCCATCCCCAGGCAGCCTCCATAAAAGGCCTTCTGGTGGATCCTTATAAATTAAGCGGCAGCGAGCTTCAGGATCTGGGTGTAAAACAGGCTGCCTATAATGTTACCCTGGGAAGGCTGATGGGGCAGACCAGCAATGCCCACTATCCTACCGTCTACTATAACTATGCAGGAAAAACCTATGCCTTTAACGGACAGGTGGTAGCAGAATATGACAGTATCTTTTCCCGGCTCACCCAGCTGGGGATCCAGACTACCGGTATAATTCTGAATGACTGGAACGGAAGTTATCTGGATCTGGTGCACCCGCAGGCCCGGGTTGCAGGAAAGTCCTATTATATGTTTAACGCATCGGATGAAGCAGGAGTGGACTATCTGGCGGCAGCAGCCACCTTTCTGGCAGAGCGGTATTCGGGAACCAGTCACGGACAGGTAGTGAACTGGGTAATTGCCAATGAGATCAATGCCAGAGTAGCATGGAACTACTATCCGGCAGTGGATGTTCAGACCTATTCCCAGGTCTATGCCGATGGTTTCCGGGTATTTTATAATGCCATTAAAAGTGTAAATGCCAATGCAAAGGTCTATATGCCTATTGACCAGACCTGGAACCGCAACCTGAAAGGCGGAGATTATGATGGTCGTGATGTGCTGGATTATTTTAATGCCTATATTAAGGAATACGGAAATATCGACTGGGATTTGTCCCATCATCCCTACCCCGTGCCTCTGACCCATGCGGCCTTCTGGAATATGCCTTCCAATTACCGCAGGATGAACCTGATCCGTAACAGTGCAGACACCCCCATGGTAACTATGACCAACATCCATGTGGTTACAGATTACCTGCAGAGAGAGGAATTTTTAAATCCTAAAGGAGAGGTGAGGAGCGTAACCTTAAGTGAGTTAGGCTTTACCTCTACCTCCGGCGAGGGGGTTCAGGCGGCGGCTTATGCCTATGCTTATTATATCGCAGATGCCAACAGCCATATCGATGCCCTGCTTCTTAACCGGCAGACGGATGCAGCGGCTGAGCTGGCTCAGGGACTGGCATTGGGAATCGATCATGTGGACGGTACTCATAAACAGATCTATAATGTATTTAAATACATCGATACCGGACGGTCTCAGGAGGTAACGGAGTTTGCCAAAGGAATTATCGGAATCTCTTCCTGGTCGGAAGTGATCCGGCATCATTAAAGGAGGAATTTATGGAAGGAACAGCGCATAACCTTATAGCAGCAGGGGGTGCTCTGTTCCTTCTCTGTCTTGCCCTGATTGTATGGTTATACCAAAGAAGGAAGAGCAGGACCGGCAAACCCTTTGATTCCCTGGAAGGGCATGAGTTTGAATACTATTGTGCAGATCTGCTGAAACGGAATGGGTTTCTGGAGGTAGAGGTAACTCCGGGAAGCGGAGACTATGGGGTAGACATCCTGGCAGAAAAGGATGGAGTTACCTATGCCATCCAGTGTAAATGCTATAGTGATCCGGTGGGAGTGAGGGCAGTTCAGGAAGCCTATGCAGGAAGAGATTTTTATGACAGGATGGTGGGAGCTGTATTGACGAATCAGTACTTCACTGCTCCTGCAGTGGAGGCTGCCAGAAAATTGAAGATATTACTTTGGGACAGAGGGTATCTGGAATCCATGGAAGAGGAATAAAACAGGGCAAAACAGAGATAATTCATGTTCAATCTGTGAATTATTTGTCAGAAATGGAAAAAATACTGGATTTTTCCTGTAAATGGTGTATAATAGAATCACTTCTGTATATATAGAAGAAAAGATTTAAGGAGGAAGAAAAATGAAAAAGAGAATCTTTAGCGCACTTTTAAGTGTGGCAATGGTTGCTTCTCTGTTAGTAGGATGCGGTTCCAGTACCACTACTACTACCACTGAATCAACTACCGCTGCTGAGGCAGAGACTGACGCAGCAACAGAAGCAGCTACTGAGGCAGCAACAGAAGCAGCAGAGGCTGTAGCAACAGGTGACTATGCAGACAAGAAAGTTGGTATCTGTATTTACAAATTCGATGACAACTTTATGACCCTGTTCCGTACAGAACTGGTTAACTATCTGGTAAGCCTTGGATTTACCGAGAGCAACATTACTGTTATGGACTCCAAGAATGACCAGGCAGAGCAGACCAACCAGATCAACAACTTCATCACCGAAGGTGTTGACGTTATGATCATCAACCTGGTTAACTCTTCTGCAGCAGCAACCGTAACCGATACCATTAATGCTTCCGGTATCCCTGTAGTTTACATCAACCGTGAGCCTGAAGTTGCTGAAGAAGAAAGATGGGCAACCGAAGGAATCAAAGCTACCTATGTTGGTGCTGATGCAAGACAGTCCGGTACCTTCCAGGGTGAAGTTCTGATCGACCTTGGCCAGGACGTAGTTGATATCAACGGCGATGGCAAAGTTTCCTATATCATGATCCAGGGTGATCCTGAAAACATCGATGCTCAGTACAGAACAGAGTACTCCGTTAAGGCTCTTACCGATGCAGGTTGGGAAGTAGAATTACTGGGTGCTGTTCAGAGAGCAGACTGGGATCAGGCTACCGCTCAGCAGAAGGTTCAGGATGCTTTATCTCAGTATGGCGAGCAGATCGAAGTTGTATTCTGTAACAACGACGCAATGGCTTTAGGTGCTAAGCAGGCATTGGATGCAGCAGGACGTACCGTTGGTGAAGACGTATTCTTACTTGGTGTAGATGCTCTTACCGAAGCTCTTGAGTTAGTACAGTCCGGCGGAATGACCGCTACCGTATTCAACGATCATATCGGACAGTCTCACCAGGCAGCAGATGCAGCAGTTGCATTCATCAATGGTGAAGAAGTTCAGAACACTTATGTAGTTGACTATGTAAAGGTTACTACTGAAAACGCAGCAGAGGTTCTTTCCTCTTTACAGTAAGTAATACACATATTTTATTTAGCATGTAAATGCTCTTTCGGGTACGTCCATAAGGGCGTACCCGAATTTTTTTGAAAGGAGAAGAATGGGATGGCAGAATACAGGCTTGAAATGAAAGGGATCTGTAAGAGCTTTCCGGGTGTAAAGGCGCTTGATCATGTAAACTTGAATCTACGCCCAGGTACTGTGCACGCTCTCATGGGGGAGAACGGAGCGGGCAAATCCACTCTGATGAAATGTCTCTTCGGAATATATAAAATGGATGAAGGAGAGGTTTATCTGGATGGAAGAAAACTGGACGTAGCCAATCCTGATGACGCCTTGAGAAAAGGTCTGGCTATGGTTCACCAGGAACTGCAGCCAATCCCTGCACGAAGTATTGCAGAAAATATGTTTTGTGGCCGTTACCCTACCAAAGGAATTATGGTAGATGCAAAACGGATGAATGAAGAAGCAGCAAAGTGGCTGAAAGAGGTTAAACTCGACTTTGATCCCAGGACGAAGCTGGGCGAGCTGTCCATTTCCCAGATGCAGTCCGTAGAGATTGCCAAGGCAGTTTCCATGAATGCCCGCGTGGTTATTCTGGATGAGCCCACCTCTTCATTGACTGATAACGAGGTAGAAGCTCTGTTTAAGATCATTGAGGATCTCAAAAGCAGAGGAGTATCGCTGGTTTACATTTCTCATAAGATGAGTGAGATCAAACGTATCGCAGACGATATTACCATCATGCGTGACGGAACCTATGTAGGAACCTGGCCTGCGGCAGAAATGAGTATGGACGACATCATTGCCAAGATGGTAGGCCGTGAACTTACCGCACTGTTTCCGCCCAAGGATAATAAGCCGGGTGAAGTGTTGATGGAGATCAATAATTTCAGCAGTATTTATCCCAGATCCTTTCAGAATGTCAGCTTTAAGCTTCGCAGAGGAGAGATTTTAGGCTTCGGTGGTCTGGTAGGAGCCCAGAGAACCGAGCTGATGGAAGCAATTTTCGGTATTCGTAATATTACTTCCGGTGAAGTAATCAAAGATGGTAGAAAATTAAGGATTAAACGACCTGCAGATGCAATCAATCGGGGAATCGGACTGATCACAGAGGACAGACGAGGAACCGGAATCCTGGGATGCTTATCCATCGCAGATAATGTATCCATTGCATCCCTAAGAAAATATGTGCAGGGTGGAGTCAAACTGAACCACAAACAGATTGAAGACCTTGTTCAGGATAATGTGAAAAAGCTGAGTATCAAGACTCCCAGCAGTAAAACGAAGATTCAATCCCTCTCAGGTGGTAACCAGCAGAAGGTAATCATTTCCCGCTGGCTGGCAAATAATCCGGATGTACTGATCATGGATGAACCTACCCGAGGTATTGACGTAGGTGCAAAATACGAAATCTATCAGATCATGCTGGATTTGGCTAAGCAGGGAAAAGGAATCATCATGATTTCTTCGGAAATGGCAGAGCTGATCGGTATGTCTGACCGGATTCTGGTAATGTGTAATGGAAAGATTACCGGAGAGATCACGGAAAAAGATGAGATGACGCAGGAAAACATTATGCAGTATGCGACACAGTTTTAATGCAGGAGGAAAAAAGAATGACGAAGAGAGCGAATATAAAAGATATCCTGATCAATAATGGTATCATTATTTTGATGGTGGTTATGGCTATTTATGTAAGTATTACCGAACCCACCTTCCGAAGCCCCAACAACCTGATCAATATTCTGATTAATATGGCCCCCCGTGTAATCATTGCCCTTGGTGTAAGTGGATGTTTGATTACTAAGGGTACAGACCTTTCCGCAGGACGAATGGTAGGCTTAAGTGCCTGTATCGCCGGTACATTGCTGCAGAGAGCAGATTATTCCGGTAAGGTTTATCCTAATCTGGGAGAAATGAATATTATTCTGGTTCTGTTGATCTGTATTGCAGTTTGTGCAGTTTTTGGATTGATCAACGGTCTGG
The DNA here is from genome assembly GCA_017439665.1 of Lachnospiraceae bacterium. Lineage (GTDB taxonomy): Bacteria > Bacillota > Clostridia > Lachnospirales > Lachnospiraceae > SFDP01. Next base: position 37,741 of record JAFSIS010000001.1, on the reverse strand, counting down.
TAATTTCTTATTTGAACGTTCCTCCTTTCATTGGAACTCTGGGCATGCAGCTGATTGTATACGGAATCTGTCTGGTATATACCAATGCAACTCCTCTGGGCGGATATATTCCTCAGTATACCTCTATTGCAACAGGTACACTCATTCCCGGTTTCAGACCGACCAACTACCTGATCATCATTGCCTTTATCATCGGTTTATTCATGTACTTCCTTTACAATCATACCTGTCATGGTAAATATATGTATGCTATCGGTGGAAATGAAAATGCAGCGGAGGTTTCCGGTGTTAATGTAAAGAGAACCAAGGTGATCATTTATACCCTGGCAGCAGGAATGTATGCGATTGCCGGTTACCTTCTGGGTGCAAAGGCTGGTGGTGCATCCGTTAACCTGGGACTCAGCTATGAGCTGGATGCCATCGCTGCCTGTACCATCGGTGGTGTTTCCGTAAATGGTGGTATTGGTAAGATCTCCAGTGTTGTGATCGGTGTTGCCGTATTCGAGCTGCTGAAATCCTGTCTTCAGTTCCTGGGCGTGGATACCAACGCGCAGTACATTGCACAGGGTGTCGTAATCGTAACTGCGATCGCATTGGATATCCGTAAATATGTGGCTAAAAAATAAAGAAAAACTACATAAGAAAGTGGAAAAAGCTCACCTGATGGTGGGCTTTTTTGATAAAAAGAATATGGGGGAAGGCCGATTCTTTCTGGTTGGAATTATTAAAAAAAAGTGTATAATATAGATATCTATAGGCAAAGCAGGAAAAAGGAGATAATTAAGCAGATGGAAAATAAACAGGATAACCAGGGCAGAAAAACCATTACCCAGGCGAGTCTGACGATGCGGATACTTGCAGGGGGATGGCTTTTGTATCTGGTTTATCAGATGATATCGGGCCTGGATACGGCCACAGGAAATACAAAAATAATTTCAATTATCTGTATTGTATTATTTTTGGTAGCTGGTCTAACCATTCTCGGTCACAGTATATATTTGTGGAAGATCAAAGCATATGATGATGGCAGCGATAAAGAGGCCGGAGAATAGCTTACCGGGAGGGGAGAAGGATGAAAAAGAGATTGGTGAAGACTTTACTGACAGCAGCAATGATACTGGTCTTCCTGGCAGGCTGTGGACAGTCAGGGAAACCGGAGAGCTCCGACCCGAAGGAGGAGACCGCGGCAGAGGAAGAAATAAAACCGGAAGAAACTGCAGAAACCGAAGAAGTAAAAGAGATAGCCAAAGACATCGAGGCTGCAGTTTTTTATTATACCTATGAAGATACCTATATTGAAAGTGTACGTATGACGTTAAATGGGATTTTGGATGAGCTGGGCATAACCTATTGGAACTTTGATGGCAATAAGGATCAGACTACACAGAATGGGCAGATTGATATAGCCATTTCCCAGGGAGCCGATATCCTTATCGTCAATATTGTTACCCCTAATAGTCCAGAAGCTGCCATGGAGATTATTGATAAAGCAAAAGAGGTTGATATTCCGGTAATTTTCTTTAACCGGGGAATGGGGGAAACAGAGGAGAGAGAAGCTGTCCTGATGAGCTATGAGAAAAGTGTGTTCGTAGGAACCAATGCACCTGAAGCGGGCCATATCCAGGGAAAAATGATCGGGGATTACCTGATGAGAAACTATTCTACCATCGATCTGAATGGTGACGGCATTATTCAATATGCCATGTTTATGGGAGAAGTCGGGAATGTAGAGGCAGAAGCCCGTACACGCTACAGTGTAGAGGATACGAATGAGCTTTTGATCAATGTAGGTAAGCCGGAACTGGAATATTTTGATGCATCCAATGGGGACAAGTATCAGGCTGATCCGAAGGGAACCTGGAGTGAAACGGCCGGATTTAGTCATATGGCAGATAATCTCATCCAGTTCAATGAGGCCAATGGAAACATGATCGAATTGATCATCTGTAATAACGATGAGATGGCAATAGGGGTAATTAATGCCTTAAATGAAGCCGGTTATAATTTGGGAAACAGCAAAAGTACAACGATTCCTGTATTCGGAGTAGATGCAGTTGAGGCTGCGGTCAGGCTGATCACTGAAGGAAAGATGACAGGGACGGTAAAGCAGGATGCCGGGGGAATGGCAGAAGCCATTGGACAACTGGTCAGGAATACGGTTGAAGGAAAAGAGCTGATGAGCAGTCTGGATCACTTTATGACAGAAACCAAAAAGGGGAATAAAATATTCATTTTTTACGAAGCCTATACGGGAAAATAGGGCATAAGCAGCCGTAAGAGCAGGAATATTCTGTATAATGAAGGGCTTGTTTCTTGAGAAAGAGTATAGTATTCTATAAAAGTCGCAGAAGATTTATATTGGAGGGTCAGTCATGACGAATTTAGAACTACAGATAACGGCGAATGAAGTTCGCAAAAATATTATCAGATCCGTACACAGTGCGAAGGCAGGGCATCCCGGTGGTTCACTTTCAGCAGCCGATATTTTTACTTATTTATATTTTGAAGAAATGAATGTGGATCCGAAAGATCCCAAAGCTGCTGACAGAGACAGGTTTGTACTGTCCAAGGGGCATACAGCTCCAGGACTCTACTCGACTCTGGCTCTGAAGGGCTATTTACCGGTGGATGATCTGTTGACCTTAAGAAAGCTGGGATCTTATCTGCAGGGACATCCGGACATGAAAAAGACCCCCGGAATTGATATGTCAACCGGCTCTCTGGGTCAGGGAATATCTGCAGCTGTGGGAATGGCTCTTGCCGGGAAGATGGATAAAAAGGATTATCGTGTCTATACGCTGTTGGGAGATGGAGAGATTCAGGAAGGCCAGGTATGGGAAGCAGCAATGTTTGCCGGTTTCAGAAAGCTGGACAATCTGGTTGTGATCGTAGATAACAATAATCTCCAGATCGACGGTAAGATAGATGAAGTCTGCTCTCCTTATCCTTTGGAAGACAAATTTGCAGCCTTCAATTTTCATGTTGTAACTGCAGACGCCCATGACTTTGACTCTCTCAGGGCTGCATTTAAGGAAGCAAAAGAAACGAAAGATAAGCCGACTGCGATCATTGCAAAGAGTGTAAAGGGTAAAGGAGTCTCCTTTATGGAAAACAATGCCGCATGGCATGGCAGTGCACCCAATGATGAACAGTGTGAAGCTGCTTTGCAGGAGCTGGAAAGGACAGGTGAAGAATTATGCCGGAAATAAAGAAAAAAGCAACCAGAGAAGGTTATGGACAGGGATTGGTAGACTGTGGAGCCATCTATCCTGATCTGGTAGTATTGGATGCGGACCTGGCAGCCTCTACCAAGACCGGAATGTTCCAGAAGGCCTATCCGGACAGATTTTTTGACTGTGGTATCGCTGAAGCAAATATGATCGGTGTGGCTGCAGGACTGGCAGCAGCAGGAAAAGTGGTTTTTGCCAGTTCCTTTGCCATGTTTGCAACGGGAAGAGCTTATGAGCAGATCCGTAACTCTGTTGGTTATACAAAATTAAATGTAAAGATTGGCGCCACACATGCGGGAATTACCGTAGGAGAAGACGGAGCCTCCCATCAGTGTAATGAGGATATTGCTCTGATGCGCAGCATTCCGGGTATGGTAGTCATTAATCCTGCAGACTATGTGGAGGCTATGGAAGCAGTGAAGGCGGCTATTGAATATCAGGGGCCTGTATATCTGCGTTTTGGTCGTGCCAATGTACCGGTTATTAATGACCATGAGGATTACCATTTTGAGCTGGGCAAGGGACAGCTTTTACGGGAAGGTACGGATGTAACCATCGTGGCCACCGGTCTGATGGTAAACTCTTCTCTGGAAGCATCCAAAAAGCTGGCGGAAGAAGGGATCAGTGCAGAAGTGATCAATATTCATACCATCAAACCCCTGGATGAGGATATGATCATTGCCTCTGCAGGAAAAACCAAAAAAGTAGTGACGGTAGAAGAGCATTCCGTAATTGGCGGTCTGGGAAGTGCAGTCTGTGAAGTCTTATCAGCGAAACTGCCTACGAAGGTATGCCGTATTGGTATTCAGGATGTATATGGAGAATCCGGTCCCGCTGACCAGCTTCTGGCAAAATACAGACTGGATGGAAATGGTGTGTATGAACAGGTGAAAGATTTTTTAAAGTAAGGAAATCAGCAGGATTTTCGAGTCAGTTCTGTAGAGAATTTTTACAGGATGAATTTTGAACCCTTCAGCGAGGAAAGAGAGAGGAAACTATGAATATTTTATCACCCTCTATGCTGTCAGCGGATTTTACCCGTCTCAGGGAAGAAATTCTGGCAGTGGAACAGGCCGGTGCAAAATATCTTCATGTGGATGTTATGGATGGTAAATTTGTTCCATCCATTTCCTTTGGTATGCCGGTAATCGCATCCATTCGGAAGGCATCCCAAATTATTTTTGATGTACATCTGATGATCGAAGAGCCCATCCGCTATATTGAAGAATTTGTTAAGGCGGGAGCAGATATTATTACCGTTCATCTGGAGGCCTGTAGTGACGTGAAGGAAACTCTGGATAAGATTCATGCCTGTGGAATAAAAGCCGGGCTTACGATCAAACCCAATACTCCCGCAGAGAGTCTTAGGCCCTATCTGGACCAGGTGGAGATGATTCTTTTGATGAGTGTGGAACCGGGATTTGGAGGACAGAAATACATTGAAAGCTCCACAGAGAAGATCAGACAGGTAAGGGCGATGATTGAAGAAAGCGGCAGAGATATTGATCTGGAGGTAGATGGAGGAATCAATCTGGAGAATGTAGATACGGTTCTTCAGGCGGGTGCCAACGTCATCGTTGCAGGTTCTGCAGTTTTCGGAGAAGAGACGGGAAAGAAAGCAGCTCTGTTTATGGAAAAACTGGCCTGATGGCAGGAGCAGTGAAGAGAAATAAACGATATAAAAGGAAGATGCTGCCAGGCAGCAGAATGTGAGGAAGAATGAATAAAGGTAAATTTTACATGACTACAGCCATTGCCTACGGTTCCGGCAAACCTCATATCGGAAATACCTATGAGGCAATTCTGGCTGACAGTATTGCAAGATACAAACGAAAAGAAGGCTATGATGTTTTTTTTCAGACAGGAACGGATGAGCATGGGCAGAAGATCGAACTGAAGGCTGCTGATGCAGGCATTACGCCCAAGGAGCTGGTGGATGATGTTGCAGCTACGATCAAAGGCCTCTGGGATATGATGGATGTTTCCTATGATAAATTCATCCGTACAACGGACGAGGATCATAAGAAGCAGATACAAAAGATTTTTAAACGCTTTTACGATCAGGGAGATATCTATAAAAGCTCCTATGAAGGAATGTACTGTACACCCTGTGAGTCCTTCTGGACCACCTCTCAGCTGGTGGATGGTAAATGTCCGGACTGTGGCAGAGAGGTAAAGCCTGCCCAGGAGGAGGCATATTTCTTTAAAATGAGCAAATATGCCGACAGATTGATCGAACATATCAATACCCATCCTGAATTTATTCAGCCGGTATCCCGTAAGAATGAGATGATGAACAATTTCCTTCTTCCCGGCCTTCAGGATCTTTGTGTATCCAGAAGCTCCTTTAAATGGGGAATCCCGGTAGATTTTGATGACAAGCATGTAGTTTACGTGTGGCTGGATGCCCTCTCCAACTACATTACCGGTATTGGTTATGATGTAGAAAGCAGCAGTGAGCAGTATAAGAAGCTCTGGCCTGCAGATTTGCACTTGATCGGAAAGGATATTATCCGTTTCCATACGATTTACTGGCCAATTTTCCTGATGGCTCTGGGTGAGCCTCTGCCTAAGCAGATTTTCGGCCATCCCTGGCTCTTACAGGGTGATGGAAAAATGAGTAAATCCAAAGGAAACGTTCTCTATGCAGATGACCTGGTTTCCTTTTTTGGTGTGGATGCTGTCCGTTATTTTGTCCTTCATGAAATGCCCTTTGATAATGACGGTGTGATCTCCTGGGAATTGATGGTGGAAAGAATGAATTCTGACCTTGCCAATACTCTGGGGAATCTGGTGAACCGGACCATTTCCATGAGCAATAAATATTTTGATGGAGTAGTAGAGCGTACCGGAATAACCGAGTCAGTAGATGAGGAGCTTAAATCTCTGGTGCTTTCCGTACAGGCAAAGGCTACGGCAAAAATGGATGAGCTCAGGGTAGCAGATGCCATGACCGAAATTTTTGCCCTGTTTAAACGCTGCAATAAATATATTGATGAAACTGAACCCTGGGTATTGGCCAAGGATGAAGCAAAGAAGGACCGTCTCAGTGAGGTACTGTATAACCTGGTGGAAAGCATTGTTATCGGGGCCTCTTTACTGGAGCCTTTTATGCCTTCTACATCCGGCCGGATCGTTTCCCAGCTGAATACTTCATTGAGGAGCTTTGATGAGCTGGATCGTTTTGGTCTCTATCCGAAGGGAAATAAGGTAACTGACAAACCGGAGATTCTTTTTGCCCGTCTGGATGAAAAGGAAGTGCTGGAAAAAGCAGAGGCCATGTTTGCCGAAAGAAATAAGGTAAATGAAGAACCGGCAGAACCGGTGATCGATATCCCGGCCAAGGCAGAGATCTCCTATGAGGATTTTGACAAGCTGCAGTTCAGGGTTGGTAAGATTATTGCCTGTGAAGAGGTAAAAAAATCCAGGAAGCTGCTGTGCAGCCAGGTACAGATTGGCAGCCAGGTAAAACAGATCGTATCCGGAATCAAACAGCACTATACCGCAGAAGAGATGGTAGGTAAGAAGGTAATGGTTCTGGTAAATCTGAAACCGGCAACTCTTGCAGGGGTGCTTTCAGAAGGAATGCTCCTTTGTGCTGAGGATGAGGAAGGGAAGCTTGCCCTTCTTACACCGGAAAAGGATATGCCGTCGGGGGCAGAAATCTGTTAACGTGGCAGTAAAATTTAGAGGGATAAGACGAAGATATCGTTTTATCCCTTTTTAAAGGAAAACCACTTATGCAAAGGAAAACAACACATAATTATTCCATAAGGATGGCTGTTGAGAGTGACTGGGAAGAGGCTATGGAGCTGGCCTGGAGAACCTTTTTACAGTTTGAAGCCAGAGATTATACAGCAGAGGGAATAGAAAGCTTTCGGGATTTTATTTCTGACCAGTGGCTGAAAAAGATGTTTCTTAAAGGAGAATATACCATGATACTGGCTCTGGACGAAGAGAAGATTATTGGTTTGATCACCCTGAGAAGCAGATGCCATATTTCTCTGTTATTTGTAGATGGAGATTATCACAGGCAGGGAGTTGGGTCATCTCTGGTAGGAGCTTTGGAGACCTGGCTGTCCAAAGAAGGAGATATGCACTATATGACGGTGAATGCTGCTCCCTATGCCCTTGGGTTTTATCATAAGATTGGTTTTTGGGATCTGGCGGACCAGCAGGAAAAAGAAGGTATACTCTATACACCCATGAAAATGAATTTTTAGCTGCTTCGGTGGCGGAAAGAGAGGGAAAGGTTGAAAGGGTTATTTAGTCTGGACAATCCTTTGGTCCAGTTTTTAAATGATTTAACGGATGTAGTCGTTTTAAATCTGATCTGTCTGTTATGCTGCATACCAATCGTTACCATAGGGGCATCCATAACCGCACTCCACTACGTTACGTTGAGAATGACCAGAGATGAGGAAGGCTATATTATTAAGGATTTTTTCAGGGCTTTTAAACAGAATTTTAAACAGGCCACAATAATCTGGCTGATTTTTCTTGCGATCAGTTTTTTGTTTTTTCTGGATATCAGGATTTTTAATCTTGTGGATTTTCCAAGGCTGGTAATCGCAATCGTATATGCTCTTTATTTTTTCGTCTGTCTTACGGCAATGTATGTTTTTCCTCTGCTCAGCCGTTTTAACAATACCATACTAAATACCATAAAAAATGCTTTTTTAATGAGCATCATCCATCTGCTGCGTACCATATTGCTGGCCATTATCTATATCCTGCCTGTTTTTGTTGTTCCTCTTCACGGAACACTGGTGGGAGTGTGGATTTTATTGGGGATTTCCGGTCCGGCCTATCTGGCAAGCTTTATCTGGAAGGGAATCTTCAAACGGTATGAGCCCCGGGAAGAAGGCGGTGAGGAAGAGGAATGCGCAGAAAGAGAATAACTTTAAGGAAGCACTGATTTAATCAGCGTTTCCTTAGAAAAACCGTTTTACTCCAGTGGAAAAAATAAGCAGGAGTCATTCTGGCAAAATGTATAGAAAAACTAAAAATCTTTGTGGAATAGTGGCATGGTGAGAAAAACGGGTATTCGTTATACTGAAAACAGTGAAATAAAGGTAACAGTTTGGTTTTTACCGGATTGTGAAAAATAAGGCGAATGCCGTGAAAACAGGAGGAAGCATATAATGGCAAGTTTATCTTTAACCAACATCTGCAAGGTATACCCTAACGGATTTGAAGCAGTAAAGAACTTCAATCTGGAAATTGAAGACAAGGAATTCATCATTTTCGTAGGTCCTTCCGGATGTGGAAAGTCTACTACACTTCGTATGATCGCAGGTCTGGAGGACATTTCTTCCGGAGAACTGAAGATCGGTGATAAGGTAATGAATGATGTTGAACCCAAGGACAGAGATATTGCCATGGTTTTCCAGAACTATGCATTATACCCCCATATGACCGTATATGATAATATGGCATTTGGTCTGAAATTGAGAAAGGTTCCTAAGGACGAAATCGATAAGATGGTTAAGGAAGCAGCCAGAATCCTGGATCTGACCACTCTTCTTGATCGTAAGCCCAAGGCTTTATCCGGTGGACAGAGACAGCGTGTTGCCATGGGACGTGCTATCGTTCGTAACCCCAAGGTTTTCCTGATGGATGAGCCTTTATCCAACCTGGATGCAAAGCTTCGTGTGCAGATGCGTATCGAAATTGCAAAATTACATCAGAGACTGGGTACCACCATCATCTACGTTACCCATGATCAGACAGAGGCCATGACTCTGGGTACCAGAATCGTAGTAATGAAGGACGGTGTAGTTCAGCAGGTAGATACTCCCCAGAATCTCTATGAGAAGCCTCAGAACCTGTTTGTAGCAGGCTTCATGGGGTCCCCTCAGATGAACTTTATGGATGCGAAGGTTAAGGTTAACGGAGAAGAGGCAAGCCTGGAAATTGCAGATAAATCCATTCCCCTTCCTCCTGCAAAGGCTAAGAAGGTGATTGAAGGCGGATACGACGGCAAGATTGTTACCTTTGGTATTCGTCCTGAAGATGTATATGATTCCGAAGTGTATATTGCCAATGCAAAATGTGTATTTGAGTCCACCGTTAAGGTATATGAGTTGCTGGGTGCAGAAGTATTCTTATACTTCGATCTTGCAGAATATCCGATTACGGCAAGAGTTGATCCCCGTACCAATTCCAGACCCGGTGATCAGATTAAATTTGCTTTTGATATTGAAAAGATTCACATTTTCGATAAAGAAACGGAGCAGGTTATTACTAATTAGGCCAAACTAAAGCGGGTGTCAGAAGCAACGACTTCTGGCACCCTTGTTACTTAAGGCCATGAAAGAAACGGAGTTGTGCATGCTGACAAATCAAATTATACAGAACTGTCTGGAAGAATTAAGGGATATTACCAAAGTCGAACTGGCTTTATATAGTATAGAAGGAATACGCCTGGCGATGACCTCCGGGGCTGCACCCGTTCAAAACGAGGTACTGGCTTCTTTTGCTGATTCTGCAGCTCAGTCACAGGTAGTGGGCGAATGCCATCTCTTAAAGGTGGAAGAGGAAGGCAGAGAGGCCTATATTCTTACTGCCTGCGGAAATGATGATAACGTCTATATGGTGGCAAAAATTGCCGTCAGTCAGATTAAGACTCTGACGGTGGCTTATAAGGAAAGGTATGACCGTACCAACTATTTTCAAAACCTGATTTTGGATAACCTTTTACTGGTAGATATCTATAACCGGGCCAAACGCCTTCACATCAATGTGGAAGGAAGAAGGGTAGTTTTTCTGATTGAGACGAAGATGGAAAAAGAAAATGGGGTAATGGAAATGATGCGCAGCCTCTTTTCCCAGCAGAACGGTGACTATGTAGTTGCTGTGGATGAACAGGGGGTTATTCTGATCAAATCCCTGCAGAAGGAAGAGGATGATCAGGACATCCATCAAGTCGCACAGATGATCGTAGATATGCTGAATACGGAAGCCATGCTGAAGGCAAGGGTAGCTTATGGAACTGAGGTAAATGAGTTAAAGGAGCTTTCTAAATCCTACAAGGAAGCAAAGATGGCTATGGATGTGGGAAGAATATTTGATGCAGGTAAAAAAGTGATCTCCTATAAACATCTGGGGATCGGACGTTTGATCTACCAGCTTCCGGATAATCTTTGCAGAATGTTTATGGAAGAGATCTTTGGTGATCGTCTTCCGGACAAGCTGGATGAAGAAACTCTCATCACCATTCAGAAGTTTTTTGAAAACAGCCTGAATGTATCAGAAACCTCAAGGCAGCTTTACATCCATCGAAATACCCTGGTTTATCGGATCGAGAAGCTGCAGAAGGAAACAGGACTGGATATTCGCAATTTTGATGATGCTCTGACCTTTAAAATTGCTCTTATGGTAGTCAGCTATCTGAACTTTCTTTCCGGTAAAGAATAGGAATAAAAGTAACTGTCTATTATTTAAAAATAGTCCTTAGAAAGTAAACTTTCACGGCCTATTTTGTAAAATTTGGGCTGTCCTGAATAGATACAATAAATTACAGTCATAAATATGGCATAGGATGAATAAAATGATTTCATAGGAGGATAATCCATGGAATCATTTTTTCGTTATATCGCCTATGTTGACTATTATGAAAAGGGCCTGCGGATAAGTAATGCAGGGTATCTGCGCTGGAAGATGACAGGAAGCAGACATCAATTGGAAATAGAGATTAAGGAAACAAGAGCAGGTACCGGATATTATCCCATTGAAGAGGAAGAAAGCGGAGCAGAAATTGCCCTTCTTCAGCTGGTTAACGGAGAGGGAAGTATGAAGGAGAACTATACCTCCATTGAGAGGGACGGAGGGCTGTTTATACGCCTGTCAGAGAAAGAACTGGATCTCTACCGGATAAGAGCCTTCAGGATCGAGCTGGAAAAAGACAGGATACTCAGAATCCCCCTGGAGCTTCCGCTGCCCGAGCAAGAGAAGAAAAGAGCAGAAGCTGTCCCAACCATACAGTCACCATCGGAAGGAAAGAACACCGGAAAAAAGGAAAAAGAAAATAAAAGTAGAAAACAGGTAAGTGATAAAGCAGAAAGAGAAAAAAGGATAAGAAATACAGAAGTAGAAACGACGGAGGGACAGATACAGCAAAATACAGGAAGAGAAGCTGTGGAAAGGCAGGTACAACAAAATACAGGAAAAGAAGCTGTGGAAAGACAGGTACAGCAAAATACAGGAAAAGAAGCTGTGGAAAGACAGATACAGCAAAATATAGAAATAGAAACGACAGAAAGGCAGATACAGCAAAATACAGGAGCAGAAGCCGCAGATAGAATGGTAGATAGAACCGTAGGAATCGAAACAACAGAAAAGGTACATCTGCCCCTGGAAGAGGATAAATGGCAGCAGCTCTGCAGGTCTTATCCACAGGTACATCCCTTTCCCGGAGGAAGGACCTTTTTGTCCATCAGACCGGAGGACTTCGTTCTTTTACAGGAAAACTACCAGAAGCTGGTTCATAACAGCTTTCTTCTCCATGGCTACTACAATTACCGCCATATGATCTTAGGAAAGCTGGAGGAGGGAGAGGAGCAGCCCTACTATATCGGTGTGCCCGGATTATTTTATGAAAAAGAAAAACAGGCCGCCGGCCTCTTCGGGTTTGCAGGCTTTGAAGGCACGGAATATCCGGTAAGAAACGGAAGCCAGGGCTATTATATGATCGAGGTTAAAATTTAAGTCGCCAACTCACAAAAGCAGCCCGAACCCTCATCCCATAAAAGCAGTCCCAAAAAGATCAGTCCCTGCCCTGTAAAGGCAGCATGGAAAAATCAGTTTCCACCCCGAAGAGATGCTTTGGGAAGCCTTCTTTTTACCAGAGAAAGAAAGGCATTCAGTTCCTCCGATGAACAGGCAGACAGGCCGGGAGTAAGAATATTCCCACTGTCCTTAAAGCTCTGGAGGAAATAAGGGGATTGGGGAGAGAGAAATTGAGAAATTTCTTCAAAATCCCAGGCAGTATGATAGTCCTTTACAACAGTAGTGCGAAACTCATAGGCTATACCGGAATGCTCGATAAGAGAGATGGATTTTTTGATCTTTTCCAGATCAAGATCATCGATTCCGGCAAGAAGAGAATAGTGGGAGCAGCCGGATTTTATGTCCATGGCAATATAATCCAGAAGGTTTAACTGTAAAAGCTCTTCAATCACATCAGGGCGATAGCCGTTGGTATCCAGCTTGATCAACAGGTCAAATTCCCGTATTTTACGGATGAAGCTGATCAGATCGGGCTGAAGGGTAGGTTCACCGCCACTGATACAGACGCCGGTAAGTATATTTTTTCTTTTGACTAAAAAAGAGAAAAATTCTTCCTCCGGGATATAGCCGTCAGGATGTAAAACCAGACTTCTGTTGTGGCAGAAGGGGCAGGCAAAATTACAGCTGCCGGTAAAAACGGTAGAGGCCAGATGGCCCGGATAGTCTAAAAGAGTCGTTTTCTGATAACCGCAGATCAGCATAGGGAAAGCCTCCTGAATCTTCTTTGACATCAAAGATGATTTTAGTATAATAGAAAAGGCAGGAAGAAGCAAAGAGTAGTTTTAGGTGTGGCCAGGCAAAAGGCTGCATACAGGAAAGTAAAGATGGATAAACAAAAAAAATACATGAAGGAGGCCTTGAAACAGGCCCGGAAAGCATATGAATTGGGAGAAGTTCCTATTGGCTGTGTGATCGTCTATGAGGATAAGATCATCGGCAGAGGATATAATCGGAGAAATACGGATAAAAACACCCTTTCCCATGCAGAAATAACGGCGATCAACAAAGCCAGTAAAAAAATGGGGGACTGGCGTCTGGAGAACTGTACTCTCTATGTTACGCTGGAGCCATGTCAGATGTGTGCAGGTGCTATCATACAGTCCAGGATTACCAAGGTAGTCATGGGAGCTATGAATCCGAAAGCCGGTTGTGGAGGAAGTATATTGAATATTCTCGAGATGGAAGAGTTTAATCATCAGGCAGAGGTAGAAAGGGGAGTTCTGGAAGAGGAGTGCAGTGCCATTCTGCAGGATTTTTTCAAAGCCCTGCGGATAAGAAACAGATTGGAAAAGGCTAAAAAACAGGAAGGTTGACAAAGAGAGGTTTTTTCAGTATACTGACAAAGTATTTTATGCTAAATAATCCTGTGTAGGATGGAGCTTATATAGCCGCCCCCGATAAGTGGCGATGAAGTTTGGGTCTTGCGCAATAGGAATCTACGAATCTGGTCAGGGCAGGAATGCAGCAGCCATAAGAAGAACCTCCTATGTGCCGCAAGGGTGCCTGGCGGAGTTAACTGTCGGGGTAACGTGTATAAGTTCCCTTCTATACAGGATTTTTTACAGGATTTTTTATGGCATATAAAAGAGCTGCAATATATTCTCATAAGCTATTGAGAACATATTACAGCTCTTTTACCTTAATAATCAGTCCTCGTCGTCGGACTCTACGGCGGCTACTGCTGAGGTAACGGAAGAGACAACCGCAACGACAACCGCAAAGATAATGATCAGTAATCCGCCGCCTAAAAGTAAAAACATTCCATCCATATAAGAGCCCTTCTTTCTTTTGGAATTGGTATAAATTCAGTTTAGGTCATTTTTCAGACAGTGTCAAGAACCCTGTCCAGAGGATCCAGAACCTTTTTCTTTATTCTTCTCATAAAAATATTGGTTAAGGTAACAGAGGCTATTTCTGCAAAGGGAAAAGCCAGCCAGACATAGTTTACATTCCCCCAAAAAGAAAGAAGCCAGGCGGAGGGCAGGAGTACCACAAGCTGTCGGCAGATGGAGATAACCATACTATAAAGCCCGTTTCCGAGAGCCTGGAAAACGGAGCTGGAAATGATACCATAGGCTGCCGGAATAAAGGCAAGGCTGATGATTCTGAGAGCAGGAGTACCCATTTCCAACATACTTTCGGAAGCATCGAAGAGCAGGAAAAGCTTATCCGGGATCAGTTGGAAGATCAGGACACCTGCAGCCATAATGAGGATGGCGTAGCGTATACTTAAGGATCTGGTCTTCAGGATCCGTTCTTTGCTTCTGGCCCCGAAGTTATAGGCGATAATAGGGACCATTCCGTTATTCAGGCCGAAGATCGGCATAAAGATGAAGCTCTGCAGCTTGAAATATACACCGAAAACTGCAGCAGCAGTAGAGGTGAAGGCCATCAGGATCAGGTTCATTCCATAGACCATCACAGAACCAATGGACTGCATAATAATGGAAGGAATACCCACTACATAAATCTGCCGGATAATGGAGGCAGAGGGTTTAAATCCTTTAAAGGAAAGCTGAACCTCATGGTTAAATTTCTTATTGAAAATAAAGGCAGCGATTCCGGCAGCAATCTGACCGATAACTGTAGCAAGGGCAGCACCGGCCACTTCCATCCTGGGAAATCCGAAAAGACCAAAGATCAGAATCGGATCTAAAACGATATTGGTCAGGGCACCGATCAGCTGGCCGATCATGGCATAAAAGGTTTTTCCCGTGGACTGGAGAAGGCGCTCGAAGGTAAACTGAGCATACATTCCCATAGAAAGACAGCAGATGATACTTAAATAGTCAATCCCGTACTTTACGATAATTTCATCCGTTGTCTGACTGAGGAAGAAAGGTTTTACCACCGTCAGGCCTACAATAAGAAAGACCAGATAGTTGATTATTCCTAAGAAAACCGCATGCATAGCGGTGTGATTGGCTCTCTTCTGGTTTTTTTCACCAAGGGAGCGGGAAAGCAGTGCATTGACTCCTACACCGGTGCCTACACCCAGGGCGATCATCAGGGTCTGGATAGGAAAGGCAAGAGAGACTGCGGTTAAGGCGTCCTCGCTGACTCTGGATACGAAAATACTGTCTACTACATTATAAAGAGCCTGCACAAGCATGGAAGCCATCATGGGCAGGGATAGAGATAAAAGAAGCTTGTTCACGGGCATGGTACCCATGATGTTTTCTTCCGGTTCCTTGTGAGCGGAATTCTGTATTTCTGACATAGTTTTCTTTTGTTCCTTTCTTTATTCCGATAAATAACAGCAAGAAAAAAGATGCCTGTACAGCAGTAGACATCTTTTTGTGTAGGTATTGATTAGTATAACATGAGAAAAAAATCAGAGCAAGTTTTATGTCAGGTCAGTTCATCCATTTTCGGCGATAGTCAGCAGGGCTGATTCCTTCAGCCTTTCTGAATTGCTTATTAAAATAGCTGGCATCATAAAAACCACTCTCTCTGGCCACTTCTTCCAGGCTGTAATCGGAAAATCGAAGCAGCTTCTTGGCATGGGTGATCCTCTTACCGATCACATAACGGTTAGGGCTGCTGCCGCAGTAGCGCTTGAACTGGCGGGAAAGATGGTATTTACTGATAAAAAAACGCTCTGACAATTCTTCCAGAGAAAATTTTTCCAGATAATGTTCATCCAACCAGGCACGAATTTCCCTTTGCTTTATTTGACCAGGTTCTTCATCTGCTTCTTTTTCGGTAATTTCCAAAAGAAGCAGGGAGAGGATTTCCACGATCAGACGGGAGGACTCGATTTCCGCCCGAAGATCAGAGGCTTCATTCAGTAAAAACAATTCTTCCAGCCTCATCTTCAGCTCGTTAAAGCAATTGGGAGTAAAGGCCGGAAGGCTGTGTTCCCGAAAACAGGAATAATATTCTGCAGAAGCGGAACCATAAAAATGTACCCAAAGCAGCTCCCAGGGATTGTCTGCACTGCTTTCATGGTAATAAGGATGGGTACAGTCAATAAAAAAGCAGTTGCCGGACTGAAGTGGATATTTTTCCCCGTCTGACATCAGGATTCCGCTGCCGGACAGAACCAGAACCAGAAGATAGGAGGGGAGATTTTTCCGGCTGGCACGATGGCTTTTTTTCAGCTTAAGGTATCCTGTTTCCTGAACATAATAGAAGGCCCTGCGGGCAAGCTCACCGGGAGTCTGAATAATACGCCGGGAGCTTTCATAATAAATATCAGGCAGCTGGTCATAAGAAGAACGCATAAAACCTCCATAGAGCAATATAATACTTATATTTAGCAATCTATTCGCTTGTAAGCTCAATTATATTGCAATATACTGGCAAAAGCAATAAACAACATTATACTTCAATTTATAGTTTTATCAAATAAATTCATACAAAAATGAGAAAGGAAAAGACGATGTATTATGTTCTTTTATCAGGGGGAAGCGGGAAAAGGCTCTGGCCGCTTTCCAATGAAGCCAGGCCCAAGCAGTATCTTAAGCTGGTGAATCATGAGAGTAATTCCATGGAGCGCTGTTCCATGGTACAGAGAGTCTGGCAGCAGATGAAAGAAGCCGGGCTGTCTTCGGGTACCATTATTACAGCAGGCGATAATCAGGAGGAGCTGATCAAAAGTCAGCTGAGAGAAGCCAGAATTGCGCTCGAACCTGCCGCAAGGGATACCTTTCCCGCAATTCTGCTCTCTTGTGCCTATCTTAAAGATGTCTTGGGAGCTGCAAAAGAGGATTATGTGACCATTCTTCCGGTGGATTCCTACACTCAGGACAGTTTTTTTAAGCTTCTGCCCAGGCTGGAAGAAGTAGTACGCCTTTCGGGAGCCGAAGTAGGACTGATCGGAGCCCGACCCTCCTATCCGGCATCTAAATATGGTTATATGATTCCTGATCCGCAAGAAGAGGAAAAATTTTTCTCTGAGTCTGACAGGGCAGAAGAGAGGCAGCAATTAAAGGCTTTTCGTCTGATCTCCCGTTTTGTGGAAAAGCCGGAGGAAAAAGAGGCACAGGAACTGATCGGGCAGGGGGCATTATGGAACTGCGGAGTATTTTGTGTAAAAATAGGTTCAATTCTCTCTCAGGCAGGAGAATTTGGATTGGAGGAAACCTACGAGGCAATCCGAAAAGGCTATAACAGTTTACCCTCTATCAGCTTTGATTATCAGGTACTGGAAAAGGCCCACCGGTTGGCGGCTCTGGAATATCATGGATTCTGGAAGGATTTGGGAACCTGGAGTGCCATGGCAGAGCAGATGAGTACCAATACACAGGGAAGAGTCCTTTTAGATGAACATTGCCGGAATACCCAGGTGATCAATGAGCTGGATTATCCGGTGGTGGCTGCAGGATTAAAGAATATTGTAGTGGTGGCTTCCCAGGATGGAATTCTGGTTGCTGATAAAAACCATACAGAAGGATTGAAGCAGCTGGTACAGGATTTTCATGCCAATCCCCGTTTCGAGGAAAGACGTTGGGGAACTCTGCAGACTCTGGATGAGAACGGGGAAGGAGAAAATAAGGTTCTCACCAGAAAAATAAAGATTTACGAAGGAATGAATTCCAGCTATCATCACCACGAAAAACGGAATGAGCTTTGGACGGTGCTTAAAGGAGAAGCAGATTTAATTCTGGAAGGAAATAAGATCCGTCTGATACCGGGAAAGGTGATCTGCATCCGGAAAGGACAGCGCCATGCAGTAAAGGCCCTGAAGGATTTTGAATATATTGAGACTCATATTGGAGAAAGTCAGGGAAATGAGGATATTCACCGATTCACCTTCAAATGGGATGAGATCGGGCTCAGTCAGATTTTATAAAATAAAGGTAACTATTCAGAGCCACATTCGCAAAATCGCTTCTTCGAAGCTTTCCTTTTGCTCATGTGGTTACTTCACCATATGAATTGATAAAAACAGCCCTCTGTAAGCAAGCTTACCCGGTCTGTTTTCATCAATTCGCATGGCTCTGAATAGTTACAAATAAAGAAAAAGGGCTGCCGAAGGCAGCAGGAGGAGAAAATGAGGAAAACAGCATTGATTACAGGAATTACCGGCCAGGATGGTTCTTATCTGGCAGAATTTTTATTGGAAAAGGATTATCAGGTATATGGGCTTTTGCGGAGAGGATCTACCAATACCTGTGAGCGGATCGAACATCTTTTAAAGGAGAACTTTCCCAAAAGAGAACAGTTTAAGCTGGTTTATGGAGACATGACGGATTCTCTGAACCTGGTGAGGCTTTTACTGGAAATCAAGCCCGATGAAATCTATAATCTGGCGGCCCAGTCTCATGTGGCCGTATCCTTTGAAGAGCCGGAATATACCGGCAATGCGGATGCTCTGGGCGTATTGCGTATTTTGGAGGCGGTGAGAGTTGCAGGATTGACGGAGACGGTCAGAATTTATCAGGCTTCCACTTCAGAGCTTTATGGAAAGGTAGAAGAAATTCCCCAGAAGGAGACTACTCCCTTCCATCCCCGTTCCCCCTATGCAGTAGCCAAGCTTTACGGCTACTGGATGACCCGCCATTATCGGGAGGCCTACGGGATGTATGCAGTAAACGGAATTTTATTCAACCATGAGTCGGAACGCAGAGGGGAGACCTTTGTTACCCGCAAGATCACTCTGGCCGTAGCCAATATTCTGGAGGGCAGGCAGGAGAAGCTGTTCCTGGGCAATCTGGATGCCAAGCGGGACTGGGGTTATGCCAAAGATTATGTAGAATGTATGTGGCTGATCCTGCAGCATCCCACTCCCGAGGATTTTGTGATTGCTACAGGAGAAACCCGGACTGTAAGGGAATTTACCCAGGCAGCCTTTTTTGCAGCAGGGATAGAACTGGTTTGGGAAGGAGAAGGGCTGGAAGAAAAAGGAATCGACAAGGCCACCGGACGGGTACTGGTGGAGGTTTCCGAAGAGTTTTTCCGGCCTGCAGAGGTGGATCTGCTTTTAGGTGATCCCACGAAGGCAAAGGAGCTTTTAGGCTGGAATCCCAGAAAAACCTCCTTTGAAGAGCTGGTACAGCGGATGGTTCAGGCTGATATTAAACGGGTGTCAGGAAATTGCTAGACTCTTCGAAGACTGCCGGGAAAGGTTCGGCAGAAAACGAATAGACCAATATTTCACATGTATTTAAGCAGTATCACAGGCAAAGCTTGTAATATGCAGGGAGAGTAGTGTGAAAAATCAGAGATTTTTCACTTATTTATTTAAGCAGTATCGCAAGTAAAACTTGCGATATGCAGGGAGAGTAAAATGGAAAAACTGGACAGAAAGAAAAAAATATACGTGGCAGGGCACCGGGGACTGGTGGGCTCTGCTTTTGTACGGGGATTAAAGAAGGAAGGCTTCACGCAGATCATTACCAGGACCCATGGAGAGCTGGATCTTACCAGGCAGCAGGATGTGGAGGAGTTTTTCCAGGAAGAAAAGCCGGATTATGTGATCCTGGCAGCAGCAAAGGTGGGAGGCATTCATGCCAATAACGTCTATCCGGCGGACTTTATCCGGGAAAATCTGCAGATTCAATGTAATGTGATCGACAGTGCCTATCGGAATCAGGTAAATAAGCTGTTGTTTTTGGGAAGCTCCTGTATTTATCCGAAAATGTCCCCCCAGCCCATAAAGGAAGAGTATCTGCTCAGTGATTATCTGGAAGAGACTAATGAGGCCTATGCCCTGGCTAAGATCGCAGGGCTGAAAATGTGCAGCTATTATAATCGTCAATATGGTACGGATTACATCAGTGTCATGCCCTGTAATCTCTATGGACCGGAGGATAATTTTTCTCTGGAAAATTCCCACGTGTTACCGGCATTGATGCGTAAATTCCATGAAGCAAAGCTGAGTAAGGCACCTACGGTGACCGTCTGGGGAACAGGTACACCCCTGCGGGAGTTTCTGCATGTGGATGATCTGGTTCGGGCAAGCCTCTTTTTAATGGACAACTATCAGGGGGATGAATTCTTTAATGTAGGCTACGGAGAAGAGGTCAGCATCAGAGAGCTGGCAGAAATGGTTCAGAAGGCGGTAGGTTACGAGGGAGAGCTGGTTTTTGATACCACGAAGCCGGACGGAACTCCCAGAAAGCTGACCGATATTTCCCGGATCAGGGCACAGGGCTGGAAACCGGAGATTACACTGGAGGAAGGAATCTTGGCTACCTATGAGTGGTTTTGTTCACAGGCAGAATACAGAAACTGAGCAGAATAAGGAGCCTGTCAGGGCAGAGGGGATATTTTCTCTAAAGCCCATCAAAAAAGAATATATCTGGGGGCAGGAGAACTGGCTTTTTTCTTCCCTTCATAAAGAGCTCCCTGCCGTCCCCTTTCTGATCAAGGAAATTGTATCCAGGGAAGCGCTTTCCTTACAGGTTCATCCCGGTGATGAATATGCAGCTAAAGAAGAGGGGAGCCCGGGAAAAACAGAAATGTGGTATATTCTGGACTGTCAGCCGGATTCTTTCTTATATTATGGTCTGAAACACAGGGCCGGTGCGGAAGAAATTGCCAAACGGATGGAGAATGGAAGTATTCTGGAAATCTGCCGAAAGGTAGCAGTAAACCGGGGAGATGTGTTTTTTATCCCTGCGGGAATCATTCATGCTATCGGTCCGGGAATACGGCTTTTGGAGGTACAGCAGAATTCCTACATTACCTATAGGATTTATGACTATGAACGTAAAACGGCAGATAATCAGCCAAGGCAGCTTCATAAAACACAGGCTCTGCAGGTGAGTCAGCAGCTTCCCCCCTTCTTCGGTCATGAGCCCATGGAATGTCGGATAGAGGAAGAAGGCTTTGCCAGAACCCTTTTGGTACAGTGCTCTTATTTTAAGGTTACTCTTTATGAAATCTGGCAAAGTGTTATCCCCGAAGAAAATTATCCGGCAGCTATAGTGGTGCTGGAGGGAGAGGGAAAACTGGATACAGCAGGATGCAGTCAGCAGATAGGGGCAGGAGAAACTTATTTTTTAACCCAAAAGCAAACAGGCTGCCGGATAAGTGGCAGCCTGAAGCTGGTTCTGGTAACGAAAGAATAGATTCCCCAATTTTATGGACAGATTTTTACCAGCCGCTCATGCATTACGGCCATTAAGCCCAGGATAATGATGAGATAAACCGGGAATAAAGCAATGCTGATGTGGTTGGCAATAAGACCAAAAAGTGCCGGCATCACACAGCTTCCTACATAGGCACTGGCCATCTGGACGCCGATAATGGCCTGAGAACGGCCTGCCCCAAAGTGGGCCGGTGTGGAATGAATGATACAGGGATAGATCGGTGCACAACCAAGGCCGGTCAGCAATAAGGCAAAAAGAGACCCCTTATCCTGTAAAGGAAGAAAAAAGATTACAAGTCCAATCAGGATAATTGTTAACCCAAGTCGGATCATCTGTGTATCCGACAGTTTCATGGTAAGAAAACCGCTGAGGAAGCGTCCTGCCGTAATTCCCAGGAAGAAAAGGCTGGCATATCCTGCAGCGGTTTCTTCTGTCATACCCTGATGAAGTACCAGATAGCTGCTGGCCCAGAGGCCTGCCGTCTGCTCTACGGCACAGTATCCAAAGAAGGTGATCAGCACCTCCTTTACTCCGGGGATGGCAATGATCTGCGGCAGGCTGAGTGCCTGGGAGGGAATCTCCTGACCATCAGCATTTTGCAGAACGGGTCGGTTTTTCCATAAGGAAAGGCTGAAAAAAAGAACAGCAGTCAGGAGAATCTGCAGGAGGGCAATGAGCCGGTAACCCCGATGCCAGCCATACCCTGCGGTAAGCGCATAGCCCATGATGTAAGGCCCGGCAGATGCCCCGACTCCCCACATACAATGGAGCCAGCTCATATGACGGCTGGTGTAATGAAGGGCCACGTAATTATTTAGAGAGGCATCCACACTGCCGGCTCCCAATCCATAGGGAACAGCCCAAAGGCAGAGCATCCAGTAGGAGCTGCTTGTGGAAAAGCCAAAAAGAGCTATGGCTGTTATCAAAACGCTGATCGCCGTAACCTTTCCCGTCCCCAGCTTCAGCGTAAGCCGGTCACTGTTTAAGCTGGAAACGATGGTTCCCAGAGAAATAATCATGGAAACGATTCCGGCATAGGAAACGGGAACATTCAGCTCGGGATATATACTGGGCCAGGCAGAGCCAAGAAGGGCGTCCGGAAGTCCCAGACTGATAAAGGAGAGATAAATAATCAATAGAAGAAGATGGGTCATCTTGTGTTCCTCCGTGGATTTTGCTATGATTATAGCATCAAAAAACAAGATTAATTAGGAAAAAATCACTTATTTTTTATAATAATTTCACCAAAAGGAGGGAATACCATGGCTATAGCTTTCTGCAATACAACAGTGAATATGGAGGGAAGGGAGCTGGTTGAGCATGGAACCGCCCTTTTTCCCATTGCCTGTTATCATGATGAGCTGGCCAAATCTCCTGTACCCTGGCATTGGCATGATGAGCTGGAAGCTCTAATCGTGATCAGGGGGCAGGCAGTAGTTGCCGCCGGAAGAGAACGTTTTGTGGTGAAGGCCGGAGAAGGGATGTTTTTTAATGCAGGGGTTCTTCATGGAGCCTGGGATAGAGGAAAATCAAAAACAGAATTTCATTCCCTGGTTTTTCATCCCCGGCTGGTGGGAGGGAGTATGGACAGTATTTTCTGGCAGAATTATCTCTCCCCACTTTTGGAAAACAGTGGATTAAAATATGTACATTTTCAAAATACGGGAGTAAATGCAGACTGGCAGAAGGCTGCCATGGAGAAGATTGAAACTGCCTGGAGGTGCTGTGTCCATGAGCCTGCAGGCTTTGAATTCCAAGTCCGGGAAGCACTGTCCGGTCTGATTTTTTTATTATCCCAAAAAGGGCCGGGGAGAAAAGCAGAGCCTTCACCTAAGCTGATGCGGGACAGTGAGAGGATTAAAAGAATGCTGGAATTTATTCACAGCCACTATGGAGAGGAACTGACAATAAAGGAGATTGCTGACAGTTCCCTGATCAGTGTCAGTGAGGCACTTCGCTGTTTTCATGGGACCATAGGGACAAGTCCCATGAAGTATGTAAAGCAGTTCAGGATCGAGAAGGCGGCGCAGCTTCTCGTTACAACAGAAAAGAAGATTGGAGATGTGGGTGCACTCTGCGGTTTTCAGGATGTAAGCTATTTTACCAAGACCTTTCGGGAAATGAAGGGTTGTACACCGGGAGAATACCGGAGAATAGGAGGAAGAAGAGATGATCAGACAGGTGGTTTTTGATATGGGAAATGTGCTGCTGCAGTTTCGGCCGTGGATTGCCCTGGAGGAGTTTTTTGAAACGCCGGAGGACAGAGAGATTATTGAGCGTGAACTTTTTAACGGTCCAGAATGGATCATGGGAGATGAGGGGATCATCACCAATGAGGAGCGGTATGAACGGATCCTGCCCCGTATTCCAGCTCATCTTCATGAAGCGTTTAAACGTTGTATCGATGGCTGGGATATGTGCCTTTCCCCTGTTCCCGGAGCATCAGCATTCTGTGACACGGTTCGTAAGAAGGGCTATGGGATGTATGTACTGTCTAACGCCTGCAACCGTTTTCATCATTTTTTTTCCAGGTATTTTCCCCGGGATTTTTTTGATGGAGTCATGGTTTCCTCAGATGTTAAAATGATCAAGCCCAATCCGGAGATTTACAGGCATCTGTGCAGTGTCTATGGTCTGAAGCCGGAGGAATGCCTGTTTGTGGATGACCGCCCTGAAAATGTAAAAGCAGCTATCAGTATAGGAATGGAAGCTGTGGTATTTCAGGATGACTGGGATGAGGTGGAGAAAAGGCTGTGATTTTGCCGATACAGAAGGGAAAGAAGGAAAATGATCAGGGTTGCCATATGTGATGATAATGTTGCTATAGCCAGCCAGATAGAAAATGAAATCTGTGGTATTGCAGAAAGTTACCGGATGAAGGTGGAGTGCGAGATTTTTTTTGATGGAGTGAGGCTATTGGAGAAGCTGCAGGCAGGCGAGCATTTTGATCTGCTTTACCTGGATATTGAAATGCCTGAGCAGAATGGTGTGGAGATTGCAAATACCATACGTGAAGAAGGCTGGCCGCTTCTGATCATCTATATTTCCAGCCATGAAGAGTATATGAAGGAGATCTGTTTTACGGAACCCTTTGGCTTTTTAACGAAGCCGGTAAAAGAAAAGGAATTCGAAGCTCTTTTTCTGAAAGCAGTGCAAAGGATCAACCGTAAGCCTGAGTTTTTCAGCTTTTCTTATCAAAAAGCTGTGGGAAAACTTATTCTTTCAGATATTGCTTATTTTGAAAGCAGGGGAAAAACAGTTTTAGTCCATCTTGTTCAGAAAAAGGCAGAGGAAGATGAAGAATCTGTAGAAGTTAAATTTTATGGAAGGATCAATGATGTCCAGAAGCAGCTTGAAAATTCCAAAACCAGTTTTTTACGCATTCATCAGTCTTATCTGGTTAACTATGACCAGATCCGTGAACTGCGGTTTATGGATCTGACCATGGAAGATGGAACCGTTTTACAAATCAGTAAGAACAGACAGAAGGAAGTAAGAGAACGGTTCTGCCTGTTGGCAGGAAGGGGGAGGAGTTGAACGAATATTTATTATTTAATATCGGAATGTCTTTGTTCTCTTTGGTGATTATTCAGACATGGATGGATATTTTCGGAGAGATAAAAAGAAAAAATAAAGCAGTTAGTATTATTTTTTCAGTTTTGTTTGTTTCTTTTCAGCTGTGGATACATATAAGTGAAGCTTCAAATACCTTACTGGTGTCTTTGGGAACCTTCTCCTTTTTTGTGATAATAATATGGTCTTATCATCCTTGTAATTTACTTACAATATTATTCAGAGTAGGAATTATTTATGTAGTCTGGGTATTATTGGAGGTTGTTGTCAGTGTTATTTTAGTAGAAATGGGTGTTCTAAATGATAGTTTTGGCTTTATTTTAGGAAGTGTAGTTTCAAAAATCACCAATTTTTTATTGGCACAGTTGGTAAAAAGAAAGCAATTAACAAAAAATAAGTTCATGATATCCTTTCGCAACTGGCTTAGATTATTTGTGGTTCCCATAATCAGTATTTTAATCATCGATGCAGTTTACCGAATTACTATCCGGTCTTCAGACTCCTTTGTTTTGATTACAATTACACTATCTTTATTATTACTCAACTACTTTACCTTCTCCCTTTATGATGAACTGGAAAAGCAAATGGAAACAGAAGAAAAAAATATGATCTATGAGCAGCAGCTTCTCCTCTGCAGCAGACAGGCGGAGGAAAGGGAAGCAGCCTACCAGGAAACGAGAGCGGTACGCCATGATCTGAAAAATTATCTTTTGGATCTGCAGATCTGCCTTAAAGAAGGCAGACAGGATGAGCTGGCAGACAGGATTAATTCCCTGTTGGAAAAAAATCAGATTTATCGAAATGAAATTTCTCATACCGGTAATACGGTAATTGATGCCCTGATCAACAATAAGTATTCTGTGGCTATTGCACAGGGGCTGGATATACGTTGTGAAATAGAGCCCTTGGGAAACCTGTCTTTTGAAGATGTAGACCTGTGTATTATTCTGGGAAATCTCCTGGATAATGCCCTGGAGGCCGTACAGAAAATGGGATCATCGAAAGGATACATAGAAGTCTCAGTAAAAAAGGTAAAAGGGGCATTAAGCCTGAAGGTGGCAAACTCTTTTGATGGTTATGTCAAAAAGGATAAAAAAGGAAAATTTCTTACCCGTAAGGATGACAGCAAAAGTCATGGTATCGGTCTGGAATCGGTAAAGCGCACAGTAGAAAAATATAATGGAGAGATGTTGCTTTCAGAAGAAAATAACAGGTTTACTGCAGATATCCTCCTGTATTCCTCCTGAATTTTCCTGCCAGAGGGTTATTTTTACCTTTTTAGCAGTAAAAAGAGACAAAAAGTGCTATACTTTACGAAAAATTTACAGGAGGAAAGATGATGTACGAATTATCAAAGGTTATCTGTTCATTGGTGCTTGCGGCCATTATGGTCTATATGGCTTGTTTACCGGAGGAAAAACTGATAGGGAAAAAGGCTATGATCAAGTCACCCAAACTGGTAAGAAGACTGTATATTATTTTGGCGGTGTTGTGTGTAGTAGCTGCTATTGGAAGTTTTATATCAGGAATCTAAGGAGAAAACCGAATGGATAACTTTACAAAATGGAAGGAACAGGAAATCGCCTGGGTAAAGAGGGTAGAGGAAAGACTGGTAAAGCAATTATACCTGATTATGGTGGGCGCACCTTTGGTCTGTATGGCCATACTTGCAGGGATTGCACTGATGGCGACGGAGACGGTGGAGATTACTTACGTCGTCCGTAATGCCCTGATCGGTCTGGGCTTTGGTGTATTTTGTTCTTTACTTACGGCGGTACTCAGCCGTTCCAAAGTATATATCAGCAAGAAATATCTTGAGCGTTTGGGCAGGATTGTGGAAAAAGAGCTTTCTGCTGAAGAAAGGGAAGAATTCTGCAAGCAGATGTGTGAAACCGGAAAGGTTAAGGAATATAGCTGGATCAACTCTGAAAAGGGTGAAGATAAGGTGGTTATTTCCCAGGATTATCTTTTGGCAGCAGATTCCAGAGGATATGCTTCTTTGGTAAAGCTTCGGGAAGTGGAAACGATGAAAACGGAAGACAGCAGCCATAGCTGGACCACAAGAGGAAGCGGTGTAAAGGTCAGAACCATAAGTATAAATTATCAGATCCTCTTTTATTATCATGGTAATGTATCCAAGAAGGATGAGGATAAGTGCATTGGCTTTGAAAGCGAAAATATGAGACAGGCGGTTATGAATGATCTGAGGGCACTTAATGTGGGATAAAGGAGCAGAAGCATTATCCTGAAATAGAATTAAGTCGCTACATTGATAACAAGGGAGATACAACGTTGAAAATACAGATAAAAAAGAAGAAATACATATGTTTGGTTTTGAGTCTCATGATCATATTTTTATCAGCATGTGCAATAACAGGCGGAGAGCCTATTGTTGTAAATGTGGGCGGAGTGGACATTATTCCCGGGCAAACCACCATGCAGGATGTGGAGGATGCGGGGCTTGCGTTTACCAATATGGGGAATCAGATAGGTGCATCAGTTTTTGATCAAAAAATAAGTGCTTTTATCGATCTGTCCGGTATGGCCGAAGCAATGACAAATTACACAGGGGTGTATCTGGTCAAGGATGGAGAAGTAGTTGCATCGGTATCAGTATACAATGCTTCCGAAAAAGAGATTCCTTACGGTGAATGTTTGATCAGTACGGTGAGTGTTTATGTAGATCATTATGAACATGAAAAGGCCTCTGTAGATGGTATTTCATTTGAAGAATTATCTCAGGAAAAGTTCACGGAAGTGTTCGGAAAATCAGATTCTAAAATTATGGAGACAATATATTGGGAAAAAGGAAAGTACAAAGCATTTTTAGGCTATACAGAAGATGGAGAACTGGAAAAATTTGGCGCCCAATATAATATTTATTAAGATTATTTGAAAATTAACTGCCCTGCCTCATTACAGTATAATGGGGTAGGGCAGGTTTTCCTGCTGACCACATCATCCGGTTATCCACCCGGCTCTGGCCTGCTACCATGGAAGCAGATGCAGCAGCAACTCCGAGATCTACATATAAGTAGGCACAGTTTCCACCGGCATCTATGCAGGTTTTACAATTTTCAAATCCACACCAGCCACATTGCAATACACCTCGATAAGCTTTACGGCAGCCAATCAACACAACGGCCTGGCTTTGACGAATGGCATTGGCATCAGATCCAAACCAAAATGAGGATTGTTCACCATAATCCCTCAGACCAATTTCATCTGTTTTGTCTGCCAGTGTATTTTTTTCCTCTCCGGTGAGGACTAAGGTCACAATATAGTCCTGGCCCTTAGTCTTAGGAGCAGTGCGGGTAGCAATGCACATTTTACGAGCTACATCCAAAATGCCTTCTTCCTCTAAATGTTTTCCATCTGCTAACATAATAAATTCCCCTTTCTTTTGGTGTATATACACTATTTATTTAAAAAATATAGACCTGGAAGTAAGTCTATATTTTATCCGCTAATTCATAAAGCCATTTCACCCATTCTTTACCTAAGCGCTGCTCCACCTCAGTCTGTGCCTGCCTCCATAAAGGAAGTCCTTGCTTCAAAGTTTGTTGTCCAAGTTCCGTTAGAGAAAGTATCCGATTCCGTGCACCGGGGACTGAAAGATCCTGAACAAGGCCCTGCTCCATTAAAGGTCTCAGGGTTCGGGTAAGAGTCGTCCGTTCCAGCCCTACATGATCAGCTAATTGAGTGATGGTACTTTCACCCAGACTTTGCAGCCCGCCCAATAAAGAAAACTGGGTGGTGCTCAGCCCTGTAGGGGCCAGTATTTCATCATAGAGTGCGGTAATGCTGCTGGCAGCCCGACGCAGGTTTATACAATAACAGGGAGATTTTCGTTTTGCCATAAGGGAGTTCCTTTCGTGTATATACACTATAAAACTTTTTAAGTTATCTGTCAAGAAAAATGATTTACAAGTTCGTAATCTTTATGCTACTATTACGTTAAGCATATGACCTTCTAATCTACTGGCACAAGCCGTCTGAATCGTTTCTTTAGAAAATCTTATGCTAACCAATCAATTCTATTTTGGCAGTAAGGGAATGCATAAAAGAGGGAATCCTGGCAGAGTTTTTAGAGGAGAACCGAAGGGAGGTCGTATCTGTGAGTATATTTGAATATGATGAAGAGAAGGAAATGCGCCTGCTTAAGGAGGCATACCTGGAAGAGGGATATGAACAGGGAGAAGCGGCTGGTAAAGAAAAAGGCAAAGAGCTTCAGAAAGAAAAAGATATAATAATACTGATAGGAAATCTATGAATACCTGATCAATAAAAATATATGGCATGAGATCACAGAGCATGAGGCGGTCTATAATATGGCTGAGCTGGCAGCGATTGAGATACCTTATCCGGAGGCTGATGCAAAAAATTTGTTTGTCCGTGATGATAAAAAGCAGAATTACTATCTTATTACTGTGAAGGGGAATAAAAGAGTAGATCTAAAAGAGTTTAGAAGGAGTAATGGAACGAGAGCCCTGTCCTTTGCCTCTGCGGATGAATTGATGAAGATAATGGGATTGATTCCGGGAGCAGTCACTCCCCTTGGACTGCTGAATGACGCTGAAGGTAAGGTGCAGCTTTTTATGGATGATGAGCTCATAAAAGAGCCGGGATTAATCGGTGTCCACCCTAATGATAATACAGCCACCGTCTGACCAATATAGGTCTGACGGTGGTTTTTTACTTCACAGGATAGTGTTTCCCAATGAGACAAAAAAGGAAAAGATTAATGTGTCATCACATTAAAAGGTTCTTCGGATATCACCACAGGCAATAGGAGTACCTGGATTACCGGAGGGCTGGGAAGTAAAGTCGTCAGCATGAGCATGGATGACAACGGTTTTTCCGATAATTTCCTCCAGAGTAAAGCGGCGGTCGAAGAAGGCCGTCCAGGCATAGCCCTGATTGGACAGGAGGGGAGGGAAGTCTCCTGCATGGAAGGGATGGGACATTCCGGTAGGATTGAAGTGGCCTATTATATTGTTCATATTTCCACCGGACATATTGTTGCCGGAACCGGGCATCATGTTGCCACCGGGCATATTGTTGCCGGAACCAGGCATCATACTGCCGCCGGACATATTATTACCGGTGCCGGGCATCATAGTATTACCTGTATTTGGCATCATGGTGGTGTTATTGCCGGAGTCCATGATCTGACTGCAGTTTTCAGCATTATGAATATGCATGGCAAAAAAGCTGGAGTTAATGCCAGGAGTGGTTTCCGGCAGGCCGAAGACCTCGGCTTCTACAAGGATACCGCCGTTGGAAGGCTGATAAAATTTTACCAGGCCGCTGGTAACGGGATTGTTACGGTCATCTACGACCCAGGCCATGGCCTTGGGTCTGTCGTTAGCAAGTGCTTCTACAAAAAATACCCTGGGGGTAAGCTGATAGGGAGGCATAAAAGTTCTCCTTTTTCTTTTTCTATGGTTTAAGTTATGCATAGAGTTAAATTAAGTGATAAAGTCACTTGAAATATACCCCATAGGGGTATATAATCCAGATAGATCAGTTTTATAAAGAAAGAGGGGTAAGAGGATATGGATGAAAAGGAAGTTCAGGTTTGCCCATGCCATAGATTGAAGATCAGGAATGAGAAGGAATATAAGGATCTGATCCATCGTCTGAATCGTGCAGAAGGGCAGATTCGTGGAATCAAACGAATGGTAGAGGAGAATGTTTATTGTCCTGATATTCTGGTTCAGGTCTCGGCAGCCAAAGCAGCCCTGGATGGTTTCAGTAAGGAGCTTTTGGGTAATCATATAAGAGATTGTGTAAAAGAAGATATCCGGGCAGGGAAGGATGAATCTATTGAGGAGCTGGTAACTCTGCTGGGAAAACTGATGAAATAGAAAATAACGGACTGTTGATCAAATGATATCGGAAGAAAGCGGCAACGTTAAAGGCGAGAAAGAAAAGGACATAAAAAAGATGAAAAAATACGAAGTAACAGGGATGAGCTGTGCTGCCTGCAGTGCCAGAGTGGAAAAAGCAGTGGGGGCTGTAGAAGGAGTAAACTCCTGCTCTGTCAGCCTTCTGACCAACTCCATGAGCGTGGAGGGACAGGTGGATGAGGCATTGATCAAAAAGGCAGTAGAGGATGCAGGCTACGGAATCATCATTCCGGAAGTGAATAAAGGGAAGGGGATAAGCAGTCAGCCAGCAGATGTACTGGAGGATAAAGAAACTCCCCGCTTAAAAAGAAGGTTATGGAGCTCCCTGGGTTTTCTTCTGGTGCTCATGTACATTTCCATGGGAGGGGTAATGTGGGGATGGCCTCTGCCGGAGAGACTGGCAGCCAATCCCATGGCGATCGGTTTACTGCAGCTGTGCCTGACCACCATAATCATGGTCATCAATCAGAAGTTTTTTATCAACGGATTTAAGGGGCTGCTCCACAAGGCGCCTAATATGGATACATTGGTGGCTTTGGGATCGGGAGCGGCCTACGGCTACAGCCTGTATGCCCTGTTTGCTATGAGTGAAGCCCTTCTTGCGGGACATGGTGACCACGCATTTCATTATTTGCATGAACTGTATTTTGAATCGGCAGCCATGATCCTTACGCTGATCACCGTAGGAAAAATGCTGGAGGCCAGAGCCAAGGGAAAAACCACGGATGCCCTTAAAGGTCTGATGAACCTGGCTCCCAAGACAGCAGTAGTTTTGCAGAAGCCTCAGGGAGAAGGGGAGACGCCAGAGAAGGATTTTACCCACTGGACAGAGCAGGAAATTCCCGTGGAACAGGTGCAAAAGGGAGATATTTTTGTGGTCCGGCCGGGAGAGAGCATTCCTGTGGACGGAAGGGTGCTGGAAGGCCACAGTGCGGTAAATGAAGCAGCTTTGACAGGGGAGAGTATTCCTGTGGACAAGGAGGTGGGAAGCCCTGTCTTTTCTGCCACTCTTAATCAGTCCGGCTTTATTCGCTGTGAGGCTACCAGAGTGGGGGAGGACACTACGCTGGCCCAGATCATCCGGCTGATGGGAGATGTGGCGGCTACCAAGGCACCCATTGCCAAAATTGCAGACCGGGTGTCGGGAATTTTCGTTCCTGTGGTCATCGGTATTGCCCTTCTTACTGCAGCAGCCTGGTTGCTTAGCGGGGAAAGCTTTGGCTTTGCGTTGGCCAGGGGGATTTCTGTTCTGGTGATCAGCTGCCCTTGTGCCCTGGGATTGGCTACCCCTGTGGCGATTATGGTTGGTAATGGTGTAGGAGCCAAAAACGGAATTTTGTTTAAGACAGCAGCAGCTTTGGAAGAGGTAGGGAAAACAGATATTGTGGTGTTGGATAAAACCGGAACCCTGACTCTGGGAGAGCCCCGGGTAACGGATCTTTTACCCGCTCCGGAAGTGACTGAGGATGAGCTCCTGGAGGCAGCCCTTGGTTTGGAAGCAAAAAGTGAACATCCACTGGCAAAAGCAATTCTGGTCTATGGAGAAGAAAAGGGATATGGTGCAGAAAAAAGAGCCCTCCCCCAATTGAGTGAATTTGAGGCCTTGCCTGGTAACGGCCTTCAGGGACAACAGGGAGAGAACAGCTTTTTTGGAGGAAACAAAAAATTTATTGAAACCAGAGTAAAGCTTACCGGGGAGCAGGAGATACAGGCTGTGGAGCTGGCAAAAAAAGGGAAAACACCTCTCTTTTTCGCTAAAAATGAGAAGCTGCTAGGGATAATTGCGGTAGCAGACCCTTTAAAAGAAGACAGCAAGGAGGCCGTCAGCCAGCTTCAGCATATGGGAATCAAGGTGGTTATGCTGACCGGAGATAATGAGCATACAGCGAGGGCCATTGGCCGGGAAGCCGGAGTAGACGAAGTGGTGGCAGGCGTACTTCCGGCAGGAAAGGCAAAAGAGGTTTCCCGGTTGCAAAAACAAGGAAAAGTTGCTATGGTGGGAGACGGAATCAATGATGCTCTTGCTTTGACCAAGGCGGATACAGGAATTGCTGTAGGAGCGGGAACGGATATTGCCCTGGATGCAGCTGATGCAGTGCTGATGAAGAGCCGGGTTCTGGATATTCCTGCGGCAATCCGTTTAAGCCGGGCCACAAGAAACAATATTAAACAGAACCTGTTCTGGGCTTTTGCCTATAATGTGATTGGAATACCGCTGGCAGCAGGACTCTGGATACCGCTCACAGGCTGGGAGATGAATCCCATGTTTGGAGCCTTTGCCATGAGTATGTCCAGCTTCTGTGTGGTGACCAATGCATTGAGGCTGAATCTGGTTTCTATCAGGGATTCCGGCAGGGATAGATTGAAACCGGGCCGGTTTTTTATGGGGAAGGCCGATAATTACAGGAAGATATCAGAAAAAGAAGGTGCTGCAAAAGCAGCAGAAAGAGAGGAAAAAGAGATGACGAAAACCATGAAGATCGAGGGACTGATGTGCGGACATTGTGAGGCAAGAGTAAAAAAAGTATTAGAAGCACTGCCTCAGGTCAGTGAAGCTGCAGTCAGCCATGAGGCAGGAACTGCGGTAGTTACTCTTACAGAAGAGCTTGCAGACAGTGTACTGAAGGAGACGGTGGAAGCCCAGGATTATACGGTTACTTCCATTGAATAGTGAAAGAATGAAGCTGCACAAAGAATTTTTTCGCTATGTAATTCCTTCCATGCTGGCCTTTGCCTTATCCGGTCTGTATGGAATCGTAGACGGGTTTTTTCTGGGAAATGAACTAGGGGATCAGGCTCTTGCAGCGATCAATGTAGCCTATCCCCTGACCGCTTTTTTACAGGCAGTAGGAACCGGTGTCGGTATGGGTGGAGCAGTCCAATATACCATTAACAAAGCACAGGGGAAAACGAAAGACCAGCAAATCTGCTTAGGCATGACTTTCCTCATGTTGCTGATCACCGGTGCAGTATTAACCCCTGTCTTTTATTTTTTCAATACTTCCCTCCTGGAGGGGCTGGGAGCAAGCGGCGATCTGCTTGTTCTGGGCAGTGAATATATGGACTGGATTGCTTTTGGCTGCCTGTTTCAGATCCTGGGAACAGGAATGGTGCCCTTTATGCGAAATCTGGGTAATGCTTCTGTTTCCATGGTGGCTATGATGGCAGGAGCGGTGACCAATATCGTCTTTGACTATTTGTTTATCTGGGTTTTTCACAGGGGGATGATGGGTGCGGCTATTGCCTCGGTAATGGGGCAGGTAACGGCTTTTTTTGTCTGTCTGGTTTATTTACTGTATAAAAAAGAAAAGATGCGGCTTAAGGGAGGGGGAGCAGGATTATTGAAAAAAATCCTGATGATTGCCTGTTCTCCCTTTGGGCTTTCCTTTGCCCCAAACATTATCCTGATTCTGGTAAATCTGAATGCAGTCCGTCATGGTGGTGATTTTGCAGTAACCTGCTATGCCCCGATCAGTTACATTACTTATACCGTGATGCTTCTTTTACAGGGAGTCAGTGATGGCTGCCAGCCGCTGATCAGCCTGTTTTATGGAAAAGGTGATAGAAAAGGAGCAAGGCAGATTTATCATATGTCCAGAAATTTTTCTTTATTGGTGGGAATGACTGCTTTCTTTTTTCTGCTTATAAAGGCAGAAGCGGTAACCAGGCTTTTTGGAACATCACCGGCGGTAACAGAATATGTGGTGGAAATTCTTCCTGTATTTTTATCAGGGCTTTTGTTTGCAGGAGTATCCAGAGTAGTTATCTCTTATTTTTATGCTACAGAGGAAAATCTTAAGGCCTATGTTCTTATTTTTGGAGAATCGGTGCTGTTGTGCATTTTATTATGGATACTGCCTGCCCGAATGGGAATTTTGGGAACCTGGGTTTCAGTGATGGTCAGTCAGTTTCTGATCATGGTACTCAGTCAGGCGTTTTTGATTGGGAAAAGGGTTGAGATATTTACTTAATGCAGATACTTTCTATTTCTCGCCATCTGTAAGGCGTGTAATAAAAGCACGGCACCATCTGCTCTTTGCCGAAACTCTTAAGAATAAATTGAAAATTGCTCCATAAAATACTACTACCACTTTCATAAAAATCGTTTGACAGCTTTAATGTCTTAGGGTATATTGTTGTCAGTGGTTGCGCTGCGGAAACTTGCGATGCCCGCAGCCGAGGGAGTCCATGCGTGGGCTCCCTTTTTTTCCCTTTTTACGCAAAGGAGAAAACGGAAATGCCGAACAAAACATTTTTCACATACGAACAGCAAATTGAAAAATTGACAAAAGAAAAACAACTTGTAATATCTGATACTGAATTTGCCAAAGATATTTTACAGAAATTAAGCTACTTTTCTCTGATTGGTGGATACAAGGATTTGTTCAAACATAAACCTTCCGGTAAATATCTGCATGGTGTTACATTTGAAGAAATTACTGCTTTTTACTATTTCGATGAAGAACTGCGAACACTCTTTCTCAAATATATTCTGCACGTAGAACGTCAGTTAAAATCCATGCTTTCCTACTATTTCTGCGAAAAATACGGTGAACAGCAATCAGCATATCTGGATGTCAATAATTATAATGTTACACGTAGAACCGCCGGAGATATTACACGTTTGGTCAATACGCTTAGCAAGTCTATTACCCTGCCAAGCCATTACAGATACATAACTCATCACGCAACCGTTTACCAAAACGTGCCTTTGTGGGTAGCAACCAATGCCCTTACCTTCGGTCAGATTTCTAAAATGTACCAGTATGCAACGACGGATATCCGTGCAAAAGTAAGTCTGAATTTTGCAAATATGACAGAGGTACAATTACATCAATTTATTCGTATTCTGGCAAGTTGCAGAAACGTATGCGCTCATGGAGAACGCCTTTACTCTTTTCAGGTAAATGAAGCAATTCCGGATATGCTCTTACACAAAAAGTTACAATTGCCACAGAAAAAAGGTCAGTATATTATCGGTAAGAAAGACTTATTTGCCGTAGCTATTGCTCTCCGATATCTGATTCCTAACGAAGAATTCAAGGTACTCTGTAGAAATCTGGCTCTTTTGATCAAAGATGTGCTTAAAAAATGCCCTCATCTTACAGAAGATCAGTTACTGAAAGAAATGGGCTTCCCTAAGAAATGGGCAAAAATTACACAATATAAAAAATAGCTTTATACTATAATACTTATGAACACAAATAAGGAAAAAATCATGGAAAAGCAAGAGATAAATGTAACACGGATTGCTGAAAAACTTGGTGGGTTATATAACTTAGTTTAGTATTCAAAATATATAGAAAAACAAAAGCCCCGCCGGGTCTCATTTGTAGCCCGGCGGGGGTTTCTGAATGACGGATTGTCATCGTTGTTTGTTTAATTTCTAAGCAACAAAATCAGTTAAACTATGCTTAGCCAAGGATAGATAATACACCTTGATTAGCCTGATTAGCCTGAGCCAGCATAGCCTGTCCAGCCTGAGCCAGAATATTGTTGTTGGAGTATTTAACCATCTCAGCTGCCATATCGGTATCACGGATCTGGCTTTCAGCTGCTGTGGTGTTCTCTACAACGTTATCCAGGTTGTTGATGGTGTGCTCAAGACGATTCTGGATTGCACCAAGAGCAGAACGCTGGGTAGAGATTTTCTGGATTGCAGCCTTAACGGTTTCAATAGCACTTAATGCATTTTCATCAGTTGCACCATCTACTTTTACATCCTTGATTCCGATAGTTTCTGCATCCATAGCAGATAATTCTAACTGGATCTGGTTATTAGAGGTTGCATCTGCACCTACATGAAGATTAAAGGACAGCGCACCAATTCCAGTATCAGCAGAAGCGATAAATTTCTTCAATTCATCATCTTCTGGTAAAGAATTGCCTACAGTTCCTACTGCATTGCCATTTGAATCATAAAGTCCACCCTTATATACTTTCTTTCCGGTTTCGTCTATATCAAAATAGCTCTCCAGACCATTTTCTGCAATTCCATTCCCGTCCTTATCATACAGATTAGGTTCTGTAATTTTATAATCTGTACCTTCTACAGCAACTGTTCCAAGCGTTACTGTGCTGTAGTATTTGGTAATATTATTGGCTACCGTAGTAGGAACCTCGCTTCCTGTTGCATACAGGATAGTGCCATCGGCGCTCATGATATCCTTTACAGCAACAGTAATTACCTCTTTATTATTGACATTTGTAGCTGTAGCACCTGCTGCTGTTGTTGCAGTAGTATCTGTATATAATTTTGAAGTATCAGTACCTACTGCTAAAATATCACCTGCTTTATAGGCTACATGACCACTTGCATCATACAAATCAGCAGTGAGTTTTACATGGGTAGTATTAGAAACATCTCCTGCTACGGCTGCAGTATGTGTTCCAGCAGTTGTATATAATTGCTCACCCTTTTCTAATAAAATTTTTGCAGCCTCAGCAGAAATCTGAGTTCCACAGACATCATATAAGGTTGCCGCCGTGTCATCCATTTTTGTAATTTTTGCGGCGTCAGAACTATAGCTATATACAGTGGAAGTCTTGGTCTTATCGCCCTTCAGCAGGTAGGTCTCATTGAACTTGGTGGTTTCAGCAACACGGTCGATTTCCGTAATCAGCTGATCTACCTCGTCCTGGATATAGTTTCTGTCGTCCTCGGAGTTGGTTCCGTTAGCCGCCTTAACTGCCAGCTCGTTCATTCTCTGCAGCATATCCTGTACTTCATGCAGAGCACCTTCTGCAGTCTGTACAGCAGAAATACCATCCTGGGCATTCAGGGAAGCCTGGGTAAGACCTCTAATCTGTTTTCTCATCTTCTCGGAAATGGAAAGGCCTGCCGCATCATCGGCTGCACGATTGATCTTGTAACCGGAAGACAGCTTTTCAGAAGACTTTGCCTGCTTATCCATCGTAATGCCTAACATTCTCTGGGAATTCATTGCTGTTAAATTGTGTTGTACTACCATAATTTTACCTCCATGTGTGTGTTTTTTTTACAGACGAATCCGTTCATCTGTAGAATCTGGTTTGTAGTTATTGGGACTTTTGTAAAACTCTTCATTGGTATTCAGAACTTTGTATCTATCCCTCTATTAATAATCCGGCCCTAGGATTCCGGCTTATTACTGATTTGGACTTCTGATGTTCAGAAGGATCTCAGCCAATGAGTGGCTGCCAAAAATTCAGCTTT
>JAFSIS010000021.1 GCA_017439665.1 Lachnospiraceae bacterium | reverse complement strand
CTGCATAAAATACTGAAAATCCAACGAATCAATATCTTTCAAAAATGATATTTTCACCAAGGGGTTAGTGCGCCCTTTTTTAGCCAGAAAAATTAATCAAACTTTTTTCATTTCACTATTGACATTTATTAGCTGGACTTTGCCGTCCCTTGACAAGGGACACTATCTTCGTATAAAAGAATTGTACCATAAAACTGCTCCCTCCGAAATAATCTTTTCTCTTTGCAGCTCTTCTTACAGCTCTTCTCTGCCACCTCTTTTGTCCCATAATCTTATGTACCGATATTCCAATATCCCTTTGACGCTTCCACACAGATATCCACACTGGCAAGCACCATTACAAACAGGGTCATCACAAACAGCAGGACAATGGCAGCCTTGTCATATATGATTTTATTCTTTAAGATATTTGACAACAAAAGCTCTATCCCCATCCCGATCAGTATCAGCGGCCACAATTCCAGAATCCTCTCATAAGCCATAAACCCCAGCAGGTTATGAAACAGCAGCATGATACCAAATCCTACCATACAACATCCGGAAGTAAATGCCCCTACTCTGTGGGTTCGGATGGTTCCCATATTATTTTCCTTCTCCATCCAGTTCCTCCTTCTTGCCTGCAATCAGCTTCAATCCTATGATGATGATAACAACAGATACCAAAATCTGGGGAACCTCATCCACAAACATAGAAACCACTTCCCACAGATAATCCGGAATCATATAGTAAATCCAGCGTGCAGCAATATGCCATAACTGACTCACACCGTAGACGATCAATATGCCAGCGCCCCATTTTCGCAGGGTGGGATTGGTAACCTTGACTTCCCTGCCCTCAAGGAAGGATGCCCATACATACTCGTCAGCAAGTGCCCAGAACTCCTCTTCTTTGCAAGCCACCAGATTTCTGGCATGGAAGAAGCTGTAGAACCAGATAAGCACGGCAAAAAGAATGAATACATCGCTTACCCGAAGCACTGAGGGAACTACAATGCTCAGGATAAAAACTGCCATCAGACTGATCCCTTTTTTCATAAATCCCATATACATCTCAGCAGCTCCCGGTATCAGGGAACATAAAAACGTTATCAATTTTCCTCTTTTTTGCCTCATATAGAATCTCCTCCTTATTCTCTGAATAAATTAAATCTGCTGTTGTCTGCAAAAATATTCACACCGCCAAACAGTGTTTCCAGCATTCCACTGTCGCTTAGAGCCTCTTCCTTTGAAACGTATCTGCCCGGTGATACCTCCTCCTGCCTTTGCAGCGGCTTTATAAAATCCACTTCGGGAAGCTTCCGGCTTTCAAAGCGCGGATATAAGAAAACAACCAGAACTGCGGCAGCAACCGTGGTCAATACCCGGAACCGGTATCGCTTATAAGCAGTGATCTTTTCCCGTTTTTCCCTTTCTTCAGCTTCCCAAATTTCCTGTTCAAGTTTCTCCAGAATCTCTGACTGCATATCCGGGGGTGCACAAACCAGTTCATTCTGTTCCAATTTGCGAATGAAGCTTTCCAGTTCTGTATCTGTCAAATATTCCCTGTTTTTTATCATTCCTGCAACAGCTCCTTTCTGTAAGATTTCTTCAGCATTTCTCTTGCCCGGTGAATGTGGGTTTTGACCGTATTAATACCGGTCTGCGACTCCTGGGCTATCGTCTTCGCTGTTTTTCCCTCCAAAAAATAGGCAATGGAAACTTCACGATAGGGTGGAGGCAGGGCATTGCAGCAGATACGCAGCTCTTCCATTATTTCACTGTTTAACACCTGCTTTAATGGTTGTTCACTGTCAGGTACTTCCAGACTATGCATCTGCCCTTCCTCAGCCGGCACAACCCTTCTGGCAGCTGCTCTGGAGTAATCAATACACTTATTGCCGGCAATCCTGCACAACCAGGCTTTCTCTGCTTCTTTCGGACATTGATCCAGGTGCTTGTAGGCTGACAGGAAGGTCTCCTGGGTCAGGTCCTCTGCCACAAAATAATCCCCTGTCATTTTCAGGCAGATGGAAAAGATCAGATTCTGATACTGATTGATCAGTCTTATTAGTATCTCCTTTGAATCGATTCTCTCCACCTCCCCTCTGCTTTCATTTATTATAACGAATCGGACGATAACAGGGATTCAATTATGGAACAAATATTTTGGAAAAGTTTTCAGAAATGTTTTGCATTTTGTCGATTATACCGTCTTACGATTGTATTTTTTTCTACCGGATGATAATATAACAACAAAAAACAGGTGGAAAACAATGCAATCGATTACCTTTTTAATTAAGCCTGCATCCAGTCTCTGTGATATGCGATGCCACTATTGTTTTTATCATGATATATCTGATGCCAGAGAAGTGAAAAATATGGGATGTATGGAGGATGAGACTGCCCATATCCTGATCCAAAAAGCCTTTCATGCTGTACAGCCGGGCGGTTTCATTCAATTCCTGTTTCAGGGTGGGGAGCCTACACTGGCAGGCCTGGATTTCTTTCGTCGATTCCTTCAACTTAAGGAGGAATATTCCCCTGGGAATGTGCAGGTTGGATATTCCCTCCAGACCAATGGACTGCATCTGGATGAGAAATGGGCATCCTTTTTTCAACAACATCATTTTTTAGTCGGTCTCTCTATGGATGGAAACCAGAGGATCCACGATTCCGGACGGCTGGATGCGTCTGGCAGGGGAACCTGGGAACGTGTGAAGGAAGCACTGGCACTTATGGACCAATTCAATGTAGAAACGAATCTGCTTTGTGTGGTCAGTGCAACCATAGCTAAAAATCCTGAGAAAGCCTACCGCTCTCTACGCAGTCTCGGAAATCACCCTCTCCAGTTTATTCCCTGCCTGGATCCTATAGATGCAGAACGGGGAAAAGAACCATACTCTCTGAAGCCCGATGCCTACGGCCACTTTTTATGCAGTCTCTTTGACTGCTGGTACCGGGACTGGAAATCGGGAGACTATGTGAGCATACGTACCTTTGAAGATTATCTGCGAATTTTGATGCACCTTTCCCCCAGTACCTGTGCTGCCTCCGGTTCCTGTGGCAGCTACCTTGTGGTGGAGGGTGACGGCACCATTTATCCCTGCGACTTCTACGTTCTTGACCAGTGGAAAATCGGTAATATCCGGGAAATGACCGTGGAAGAAGCTCTCTCCTCTCCCATCAGCCGCCGTTTTCTTGAAGAAGGCTCCCGCCGACCCGAAGCCTGCAGATCCTGCTGTTATTTTCCTCTCTGCCGTGGTGGCTGCAAACGGGACTGGACCGACACCCAGGTAAACTACTACTGCAGTGCATTTAAATCCTTTTTCGACTATTCCCTGCCCAGACTTCAGGAAATGTCTTGCCATCTTAATCGATAAATAGAAAAGGGATGAGGCTGTTGCAAAAGTCTTTTTTAGCTTACTGTTTATCTTCTGCGTATTTAATAGCTACACAAAACAGGCCACTTCCTTTTCGAAGAGCTCTTTGGCCTCCTCATGGCTTAAGGATAATTCTTTCTGAAGGGCGGAAATGGTAAGGTCTTCCGAAACATTTTCTTTACATAAATATCTTGCCATGTTGATCGTTGCCTCATACTTACCCTCTTCACGCCCCTCTTCCTTACGATTGCGAATAAATTCCTCTTCATTAAATTCCGTTAACGTCATATCCAGCACCCCCTTCTCATGCTTTTTGAAAAAGCCATCCAGCAGGTTCTCCTCTATAGCTTCCTTTACTGCCTCTGGTGCCGCCTGCTCAAGAGACAGCCCTGCT
>JAFSIS010000020.1 GCA_017439665.1 Lachnospiraceae bacterium | reverse complement strand
TGTTGACGATACATATTTTGCTTATCTCCTTTCCGGTGTGGATAGTTTTGCAAAATAGATATCGGAATCGGGGTAAGCATTTTTTATGTCTTCTGACAATTCTGGTAAAATCAAGGGCTATGAATTATGAAATTGCCTCATTCCCTTTAAACA
This sequence comes from Lachnospiraceae bacterium, assembly GCA_017439665.1. GTDB lineage: Bacteria > Bacillota > Clostridia > Lachnospirales > Lachnospiraceae > SFDP01. Next base: position 24,263 of record JAFSIS010000020.1, on the reverse strand, counting down.
CATATCCGTTCTGCCATAACCGAAGCCGGGAAAAATCCCCATCCCCTGGCACATGGCATATGTACATAACAATTCCACTGTACGAAAAAAGAAAAAAACTCCGAAAGACTATCCTTCGGAGTTCTCAGTTTCCTATTTATTGGGAAAGGATCACTTTATCATCGGTAAGTTCGCTGCCGCTGGCCTTCTCGAAAAGCCCAAGCAGCTGGTTAATGGTAAGCTGCTTCTTCTCTTCTCCCGATACATCCACCACAATGCGTCCTTCATGCATCATGATCAGACGATTTCCGTAAACGATGGCATCATGCATATTGTGAGTGATCATCAGCGTCGTCAGATTGTTTTCCGTAACCAGCTTATTGGTAATCTCCAGCACCTTTGCTGCTGTCTTGGGATCCAATGCAGCAGTATGCTCATCCAGCAACAAAAGCTGGGGGTGCCTTAGGGTTGCCATCAGCAGGGTCACTGCCTGCCTCTGTCCCCCGGAAAGCAGTCCCACCTTGGTGGAAAGCCGTGATTCCAATCCCAGCTCCAGGGTTGCCAAAAGCTCTTTGTAGTGCTCCCGCTCTGGCTTCCTGATTCCCCAGACCAGTTTACGCTTGGTCCCTCTTCTTGCCGCAATGGAAAGGTTTTCCGCAATTTCCATATCAGGCGAGGTTCCTTTCATGGGATCCTGGAACACTCTGCCCAAAAATTTTGCTCTTTTGTATTCCGGCATATTGGATACATCTACACCATCAATCTCGATGGTGCCAAAGTCCGGCTTCCATACACCGGCGATAGCGTTGAGCAATGTGGATTTTCCGGCACCGTTGCCACCGATCACCGTAACGAAATCTCCGTTTTCCAACGTCAGATTCAGTCCGCTGAGGGCTGTTTTTTCATTTACGGTACCGGGATTAAATGTTTTTTGCAGATTGGTGATCTTAAGCATTTTTCTCACCTCCTGCATCCTTTTTAGCTTCGGATATTGTCTGCACCTGCAGCATTTTCTTCGTTGAAAAATGCTCGTTCTTTAAATAGGGTATCGCCAGAAACAGTAGCACAATGATTGCGGAAAGCATCTTCAGATAGTCTGTTTTCAATCCCAGAAGCACGACAAAATTGTAGATGATGTAATAGACGATACCTCCGCCGATCACACCGATCAGGCTGACGACAAAATTGGGCTTGATCTTCATGGATACAGAAAGTCCGATAAAGATTGCTGCAAGGCCGATTACAATAGCACCCCGTCCGTCATTGATATTGGCAGAGCCCTTGTACTGTGCAAGGAGAGCTCCTGACAGGGCAACGATTCCATTGGCAATGGCAAGGCCGATCACCTTATTTAAATTCACGTTAACACCCTGTGCACGGCTCATATCCGGATTGTCACCCGTAGATTTCAGGGTAAGACCCACTTCGGTGTAAAAAAATAACCAAAGACAGATGATCACAGCAACAATGATCAGGCCGGCTGTAACCACTGCCCCCTGATTATTGCTCATATGGAGCAGCAACTTATTTGCCCTGGGATCGACGGCAATTAAAGATTTACCGCCGAGGATCGACAGATTCACCGAATACAGAATCAACTGTGTCAGTATACCTGCCAGAATGGAAGGTATTCCCAATTTGGTATGAAAAAGTCCCGTTAATATCCCGGTCAGTGCCCCGGCTCCAAAAGCCACAATTACACTGAGCCATACCGATGTACCCTTTGATAACAGCACTGCACATACACAGGCTCCGGTACAAATGGATCCGTCCACCGTAAGGTCTGCAATATCAAGTATTTTGTAGGATATGTAGACACCAATTGCCATCAATCCCCATATAAGCCCTTCTGCCACTGCACCGGGCATAGCATTCAAAAAAGCCATTATACACCTCAAAATTTGTAACAGTTCAGCCATCTGTGGGGAAAGTGAAAAACGGCGTGGGAACCTGCTCACAAAGCAGTTTTCACTTTCCCCGGCATATGGCACTCTGCCACAGCGAGAAGTAGCTGCCAGGCGGCAGATTCCGGCTGCATGGCTGAACCGTTGTCAAAATTTCTACTTAATTTTCAGGAATGGTAATCCCAAGCTGTGCACAAAGTTCATCATTGTATACAACCGTGGGAACAAGAGTCTTTATTTCAATATCTTCTACATTCGTTTTGCCAAGCAGAACCTCTGCTGCCATTTTACCGGTCTCTCTTCCCAGCTCATAGTAGTCAATGGCAAGGCTTGCATAGCAGATTTCACCGCCGTAGCTGGTAAATACAGGAACGTTGTTCTCCGTACAGATCGTACCAACAATGGAATCATTCTGGGCAACGGTATTGTCAGAAGGTACATAGATCGCTTTGCAGGAGCCTGCAGCAGAATTAACCAGTGCCTGCAGCTCAGTGGTTTCGGAGAAGGTATAAGCCTCAACTACGATTCCTTCAGCCTCAAACAGTTCTTTTACCGCATTGTACTGGATCAGGGAGTTGGATTCATTGGTACAATAGAGAACCCCGACCTTGTCACCTGCTGTCAGTCCCAGGGTATTGATCATCATCTGTGCCTGCTCATCAAAGGGAACTGCATCGGAAGTTCCGGATACGTTTGCAGGGATATTGCCTCCAAAAGTATCGGCATAATCGGTTACGGAAGTACCAAGAACAGGAATGGTCGTCGTCGCATTTGCTGCTGCAAGGAGTGCAGGGGTTGCATTTGCCATGATCAGATCCACTTCCTTTGCGGTAAAGGTGTTGATCACGGTGGTACAAAGATTTGCCTCACCTGCTACCTGGGTATCAATGGTAACGGTCTTGCCTTCTTTTTCAATTTCCTCTGTCAGAGCATCAATAAATCCCTGTGTTGCCTTATCAAGGGACTCGTGCTCCATAAGCTGGCAGATACCGACTGTATAAGCCACCACATCGTCACCTGTCGCATCGCTGCCTGCTGCATCGGTGCCTGCCGTTTCGCTGCTTGTCGTACCACTGCTTGTTGTCGTGCTGCTTGTCGTATTTCCACAGGCGGTAATAGCAAGGCAAAGAGTGAGTGCCAAAATAACAGAAACAATCTTTTTCATTTTTAATCTCCTTTGTATATTATTTTATGTGACGCGAGGGCATAACGCTCCTCGACAAGGGACAATAGTGTAAAAAAATCCCCAGTTTTATATTTTACTTGATTTTTGTATGAATGTCCATAGTTAGCTTAGTGTTTTCAAATCACTGAAAAGAAAACTGTAAATCTGCGTTTACAAAAGTTTTAATTCTTCTTCCCCGGATTATCTGCGAACCCAAGAAACAACCTCGTAAGTCCTCCAGACTTCCTCGGTCATTTCTTGTCTTCCAATGAATTACAGAATATAAAAAGAACTCCTCGAGTAAACTCGGGAGTTCTTTCCATATTCTGCAATTCGCAGATAATCCTTATCTCTTGGAAAACTGCGGCGCACGACGAGCTGCTTTGAGACCGTATTTCTTTCTTTCTTTCATACGAGGATCTCTGGTCAGGTAGCCTTCTTTCTTTAATACAGGTCTGAAATCAGAATCTGCCTGAAGGAGTGCTCTTGCGATACCGTGTCTGATGGCACCTGCCTGACCGGTGGTGCCGCCGCCGCGAACGGTAACCTTAACGTCATATTTATCAACGGTTTCGGTAGCAACCAGAGGCTGACGAAGGATAACCTTCAAAGTCTCCAGACCGAAATAGTCGTTGATATCTCTTTTATTAATGGTAACATTACCCGTTCCGGGTGTTAAATATACTCTTGCGATTGATTTCTTTCTTCTACCGGTTCCGTAGTACTGTGCTGCTTTAGCCATATCTGTAATCTCCCTTCTAATCCCTTAATTAAAATGTTAAAACTTCAGGCTTCTGTGCCTCATGCTTGTGTTCAGGTCCTGCATAAACGTGAAGCTTCTTTAACATCTGTCTTCCTAAAGGTCCTTTGGGAAGCATACCCTTAACTGCCAGCTCAATAACAGATTCAGGTTTCTTAGCTAACTTCTCTTTTAAAGTGGTCTCTTTCATACCACCTACATAATCAGAATGGTGATAATAGATCTTCTGATCCATTTTCTTACCGGTAACGGCAATTTTCTCTGCGTTGATAACGATTACGTTATCACCGGTATCAATGTGAGGTGTGAAGATGGGTTTATTCTTTCCTCTTAAAACCTTAGCAATTTCAGAAGCTAAACGTCCCAGAGTCATTCCTGTAGCATCAACTACGTACCATTTTCTATCAATAGTAGCCGGACTTGCCATAAATGTTTTCATGATTTTCCTCCATTCCGAAGTATACTAATTTAATCCTTGTTCTGACGGGACTCTTCTCCGGGGCTAACGGAACCAAAGAATCCATCTATTTCAAACAGGAATCGGGGCTATGATTCCTATTCTCAAACATTGTCATACTGATGTATTATATTATACGCTGCCGGGTGTGTCAAGTAAAAAAGTTTAAAAAAGGGACACCCTGGGGGCATCCCTTTTTTCACCAAAGAAATTTATTCCGCTTTTCCTTTTACACTGTCAACGATAGCATCCACCATCATATCCAGCTCAGCTTCCTTATCAGGAAGTAATGCAGAAGAAAGGCTTACACGCTCATTTAATACGGTCATGTTCTTCATTTCTTCATCCAGGAATTTCTGGATCAGGTCACCGGACTTACATGCCCAGGATCCATTCTCCATAATCGCGAAGGTTCTGTTCTGCAGATTCAGTGCCTTCATATCCATCAGATAGTTGTGGATCACAGGATACATGCCCAGGTTGTAGGTTACAGATGCAAGTACAACGTGGCTGCAACGGAAGGTCTCTGAAATCAGGTAAGATACATGGGTATTGGATACATCATATACCTTAACGTTGGTAACACCTTTTTCTACCAGCTTGGCAGCCAGTGCCTGAGCAGCAGCCTCGGTATTGCCGTACATGGAAGCATATACGATCATTACACCATCTTCATCCTCAGGAGTATAGGTGCTCCAGTGCTGATACTTGTCAATAATGTAGCCAAGGTCATTACGCCATACAGGACCATGAAGAGGGCAGATGATCTTGATCTTATCCAGAACGCCTGCAGCCTTTCCTAACAGGAACTGCACCTGAGGGCCGTATTTTCCTACGATATTGGTATAGTATCTACGAGCTTCATCGATCCAGTCTCTGTCGAAGTTAACTTCGTCGTTGAACAGTTTACCATCCAGAGCAATGAAGGAACCGAAAGCATCTGCAGCAAATAAAACACCATTGGTAAGATCCAGGGTTACCATTGCTTCAGGCCAGTGCACCATGGGTGCTCCTACGAAGGTAACGGTATGGGTACCGAAGCAGTAGGTATCCCCTTCTTTTACCTCGATCAGCTCATGTCCGTCGATATCAAAACCAAACTGGCGCATGAACATAAAAGCTTTTTCTGTGCTGATTACTTTACATTTAGGATAACGAAGAAGGATTTCTTCGATGGAAGCACCGTGGTCGGGCTCCATATGGTTGATCAGCAGGATGTCCAGATCCTTGTCACCCAGTAAATAATCCAGGTTTTCCAGTAACTGACGGCATGCAGACCAGTCAACGGTATCGAATAATACAGTCTGCTCATCCTTTAACAGGTATGCGTTGTAGGAAACACCCTGGGGAATGGGATGAATATTCTCAAACAGGGTAAGACGATGGTCATTGGCACCTACCCAGTACAGATCATCTGTAACTTTTCTGACACTATGCATAATTATATCCTCCTATATTCTTTCTCTCTTTTCTTAATAATTAGGGTTTAACTTCAATAAAGCTGGTCTTCTCTTCTGCACACTCAGGACATACCCAATCCTCAGGAAGCTTCTCAAAGAGTGTTCCGGGGAATACTTCTGCATCCTCGTCACCGATTGCAGGATCGTACTCGTAACCACAACCAAGACATACATAAGTGCTGTAGGAAGGCTTCTCCTTCTTAGGAGTAGGACGTTTCATCTTCACCATCGGAGGTGCAGGCTGTTTCTCCTCTGTTCCTAATGCTTCTGCCAGAAGAGGCATGATCTCATTCAGATCACCTACAATACCGTAATCACAGTTTTTGAAGATAGGTGCATTGCCGTTCTTGTTGATGGCTACGATAGTAGAAGCATCCTTGATACCCTTTAAGTGCTGAACTGCACCGGAGATACCACAGGCAATGTACAGGTTGCCCACAAATTTCTGTCCGGACATACCTACATAGCGATTGAGAGGAACATAACGCAGAGTTTCTGCCACAGGGCGGGAAGAACCGAGAGCTGCACCTGCTGCCTTTGCAAGCTGTTCAGCCAGCTTCATATTCTTCTTGTCGCCGATACCCTTACCTACGCTGACAACTCTTTCTGCCTGAGTGATAGGAGTATCAATGGCAATTCCTACGCTGAAATCATGTCCGTCTTTCTTCAGGTTTTCTACCAGTTCTGCAACCTTTTCTGCTGCAGTTCCCTCTTTCAGGATCATTCTCTTTCTTGCACCGGTTACAGGCTGTTTCTTCTTAGGCATACCTGCAGGTGCAGCTGACTTAGGCTCTTTGCCAAGAATATGTGCAGAAATAACCACACGCTGAACCTCATTGGTTCCTTCATAGATTGTGGTAATCTTAGCATCACGATAGAAACGCTCTACGTCGGTACCCTTAATGTATCCTGAACCACCATAGATCTGAAGTGCATCGTTACATACCTCAAGAGCAATGTCGGAAGAGTACATTTTAGCCATAGCTGCTTCCATTCCATAAGGCTCATGTGCTTCCTTCAGCTCTGCTGCGGAATAGTTCAAAAATCTTGCACAGCGAAGCTTGGTAGCCATGTCTGCGATCTTAAAGGAAATAGCCTGCTGGAAAGCAACGGGTTTATCAAACTGGATACGATCCTTTGCGTATTCTACCGCACTCTCGTATGCACCCTGTGCAATACCCAGAGCCTGGGAGGCAATACCGATACGTCCGCCATCCAGGGTTGCCATAGCAATCTTAAAGCCCTGTCCTTCTTTACCAAGTAAGTTCTCCTTGGGAATCTTAACGTCATTGAATAATAACTGACGGGTAGCAGAGGAGCGGATACCTAATTTGTCATAGTGATCGCCAAACTCAAATCCCTTCCAGCCTTTTTCTACGATGAAGGCACTGATTCCTCTGGTTCCGATGTCGGGAGTTGTTACTGCAAAAACAACGTATGTATCTGCTTCTCCACCATTGGTGATGAAAATCTTCTCACCGTTTAAGATGTAGTGGTCACCGTTTAATACTGCGGTGGTTTCTGTTCCACCAGCATCAGAACCTGCATTGGGCTCTGTCAGACCGAAAGCGGCAATCTTCTCACCCTTAGCACAGGGGGTCAGATATTTCTGTTTCTGTTCCTCTGTACCAAATGCGAAAATCGGCCAGCAACCGAGAGAAACGTGTGCAGAAAGAATAACACCAAATCCACCGTCTACTCTGGATAACTCTTCTACTGCGATGGCATAGCTGAGAGCGTCTAAGCCCATTCCGCCATACTCTTTCGGGAAAGGAATACCCATCCATCCTTTGGCACCCATCATCTTCACCTGTTCCATAGGGAAGTGGTTTTCCTGATCCCACTGGAATGCATAGGGTTTTACTTCCGCCTCTGCAAATTCGCGAATCTGCTGACGAAGGATCTCATGTTCCTGTGTTGTTTTGAAGCTCATAGTTTTCCTCCTTTTACCTTACTTATCCCCCATTGGGACGATTAACTATACAAACAACCTATTGTGTGACTCCGTCACTACTGATTAAATAATATATGCTGTGATTTGCCAATTCTTCCTGCAAATGTTTCTGGATCACTTCCAATTTTTTATGGATCTGACAGATACTGCCGCAGTGATTTTCCCATGTACATTCATATCCCGGCTGCATGCAGGCATTAATCTGATAATTTTCTCCCATGACTTCCAAAAGCTCATATAGATTAAGCTCTTTTAAATCACAACTCAACAAACAACCGCCGCTGCTTCCCCTGGCATTATGCACAATCCCTGCCTTGGCCAGCTTGGCAATGATCTTATAGGCAAATTGCTGGGGAACCGCATCTTTTTCACACAATGCTTTCATCGTGTGCCTTTGTCCATCTCCTAAAGTTCTTAAAATACGAAGCGCATAATCTGTTTCACGAGTGATTATCATAGTGACCTTCTCCTCATATATCTGTTTACAAGATAGCATTTTAGACATTTTTTGTCAAGATAATTTATACAAATATTTCCAGGTTTTTTTTTGTTTTTGTTAACTATTGCACATACGAAAAGCCATAAAAAAAGTTTACACATGTCAAATTGACTTATGTAAACTCATATTTCACCAGTATTAATCCACATGCTGCTGCAGTTGGCCCTGCTTTACTCCTGTCCTTCGCCTGAAGAATTTCCTTCACCTTATCCGGACTGATTTTTCCTCTGCCTGCTTCCATCAATGTGCCGGCTATGATTCTCACCATATTATAAAGAAAGCCGTTTCCGGTGATCCGAATCCGGATCAGATTTCCCTCCCGGCTTACCTCCAGATCATCTATTCTTCTAATGGTGGTTTCTGCCGTGCTTCCAGCCGCACAAAAAGAAGCAAAGTCGTGTTCTCCTACCAGATGTCTTGCTCCCTTTTGCATCTTTTCCACATCCAAAGGAAGGTAGGTAAAGTAAGAATACCGGCTTTCCAGCGGATTGGCAAACTCCTGGTTACTGATCCGATATTCATAGGTTTTCCGGCAGGCAGTCCTTCTGGGATGAAAATCAATATCCACCTCTCTGGAATCCTGTATCCTGATATCCCGTGGAAGCCGCCCGTTTAAGGCATAGGAAAACTTTTCTCCGGGTATCCTGCTGTCGGTATCAAAAACCGCTATATTACACAGACCATGAACCCCTGTATCCGTCCTGCTGGCTCCGATCACCCGGATCTCCTCTCCCAGAAGGGAGGAAAGGCAACGATTCAGTTCGCCTTCTATAGTAGGCTGTCCGGGCTGGAACTGCCAGCCATGATAATCCGTCCCGTCATAGGCCACCGTCAGTTGTATTCGTCTCATTTTTCTCCCCTTACATGAGTGTGTACCAAAAGTATTCCTTTTGCTTACACTCCTCTATCCGATCACGAAGCATCCCACCAGATACAGAGCCAATACAATATAAGCCAGGCGGTCTCTGCGCTGATAGATGAGAGGCTTCATCTTCGTCCGGTTGTCACCTCCCCGGTAGCATCTGGCCTCCATGGCCATGGCCAGATCATTTGCCCGTCGAAAAGCCGAAATAAATAAGGGAACCAGTAACGGAACCAAAGCCCTGGCCTTCTTCAAAATGCTGCCGCTTTCAAAATCTGCCCCTCTGGCAATCTGCGCCTTCATGATCTTATCCGTTTCCTCTAATAAAATCGGAATAAATCTGAGGGCGATAGACATCATCATGGCAATTTCATGTACCGGAACCCTGATCTTACGCAAAGGCTTCATTAATTTTTCCATTCCATCCGTAAGATTATTGGGCGTAGTTGTGAGTGTCATTACTGAGGACCCGATGATCAGAAAGGTCAAACGAACAGCCATCATTACCGCCACCCGAACTCCTTCTTTGGTAATGGTAAGCTTCCATACGCTGACTAGTGGCTCCCCCGGTGTTAAAAAAAGGTTAAAGGCAACCGTCAGTGCCAGCAACAGGATGATGGCCTTCATTCCCTTGACCATGAATTTAAAGGGCACATGGGAAAGCCGTATCATCACTGCTAAAAACAGCCCTGCGGCCAGATATCCCCACACGCTGTCTACCAGAAACAGGGAAAGAATGTAGCAGATCGTCGCTACCAGCTTTACCCGTGGATCCAGGCGGTGGATGACAGACTCTGTCTGATAATATTGTCCTAATGTGATATCTCTTAACATATTCGTCTTTTTCCTGCTTTCCTATCCTCTTTTCAGAGACTTCAGAATTTCCTGTTTTGCCTCTTCTATGGTAATTGCATCCGCATTGACCGAAAACCCTTCCTGTTGTAAACGGTTCATCACATAGGTCATCTGCGGAGCTGCAAGCCCAATCTTCTCCAGTTCATCATAATGTCGGAAAACCTCCCGGGGGAGCCCGTCAAAGATCACACTTCCCTGATTCATCACGATGATCCGATCCACATATTCCGCCACGTCTTCCATGCTGTGGGAAACCAGAATAATCGTCATTCCCGTCTCTTCCTTCAGCTTTCTGATCTGACCTAGGATCTCATCTCTTCCTTTAGGATCCAGTCCTGCCGTGGGCTCATCCAGAATGAGGATATCCGGTTTCATAGCCAGTACTCCCGCAATGGCAACCCTTCTTTTCTGTCCCCCGGATAACTCAAAGGGAGACTGATAGAACTGCTCATCCGAAATTCCCACCTGCTTCAATGCCTCGTAAGCTCTAAGCTCCACCTCTTTGGGAGAAAGTCCCAGATTCTTCGGCCCAAAGCATACATCCTCAAAAACCGTCACTTCAAAGAGCTGATGCTCGGGATACTGAAAAACCAGCCCTACCTTACTTCGCAGCTCCTTGCGATTATAATCCTTATCCCCGATATCATTCCCATTGAAATATACGCTTCCGCTGGTAGGGGCAAGCAAACCATTCAGTTGCTGGACAAGAGTGGATTTTCCGGAGCCGGTGTGGCCGATCAGACCGATAAACTCTCCGTCACCCATAACCAGATTCACATCCCGCAGTGCCGCCACTGCCATACTGGTATCCTCCCCGTATATATAATTCACATGATCAAGAATCAATGACATAGTCTACTCCTGTTCCGCTGCACTTTAGCTTCTTTAACTCTTCCACCAACTCATCTATCGTAAGAATTCCATCCGGTAAAGGCAGTCCGCTTTTCTTTAACTCATAAGCCAGCTCAGTCACCTGAGGAACATCCAGACGAAGCCTGCGTAATTCTTCTACCTGGGAAAAGATCGTTCTGGGTTCTCCCTGCATAACCACCTTGCCGTCGTCCATCACATAAACCTTATCTGCATAAACTACCTCTTCCATATAGTGGGTAATTAAAATTACGGTTATTCCTTCCGCCTGGTTAAGAGCCCTGACGGCACGGATAACCTCCTTCCGGCCATTGGGATCCAGCATGGCAGTAGGTTCATCCAGGATGATACATCTGGGATGCATGGCAATTACACCTGCAATGGAAACCCGCTGCTTCTGTCCGCCTGACAGCTTATTGGGTGAATGTTTTCTAAATTTATACATTCCCACAGCTTTCAGACTTTCCTCAACTCTCTCCCAGATCTGCTCAGTGGGTACACTTAAATTTTCCGGACCAAATCCTACATCCTCTTCCACTACCTGTCCGATGATCTGATTATCAGGATTCTGGAATACCATTCCTGCCGTCTGGCGGATATCCCAGACTGAAGCGGCATCAGCCGTATCCTTTCCTTCAACCCAGACAGAGCCTTCTGTAGGATGTAAAAGGGCATTGAAATGCTTTGCCAGGGTAGATTTCCCCGATCCGTTATGCCCCAGAATCGCAATAAAATCTCCCTGTTCAATGTCCAGATTCACTCCGTCCACAGCCCTGAGAATTCCTTCTACATTCCCTTCTTCATCTCTTCGTATATATTCAAATGCAAGATTGATCGCTTTAATAATACCCATTTTGCTTTTCCTTTACCTGCGTATCCTTAATTCTCATTCTACCTATTTTACTAAAAAATCTTTCCAAACACAATATCTGCTTCTCTTTTAGCACATTTTCCGGTAACAGCCTGGTCTTTGGTTGACTCTTGCCCTTTTCTCCCCTCTTTTTCTTATCATTTTCCTTTTGTACTTCTTCAGGATTATGGTACAATATAGTGGTCAAAAAAACTATTTTATTTTGACAATCACATTGAGAGGAGAAAATGAGTGATGAAACAAAAGAAAAACATGAAAACCCTGCTGCTGTCGGCATTATTGGTATTAATGCTGACCACACTGACTGCCTGTGGTGGAGATTCAACTTCCACTTCCGGCTCCACGTCTGAGGACAAGACTTCTTCTGCAAGCACTGAGGCCTCGACAGAAGCCCCGGAAGCTGTCAGTGAAGAATCAGTAAGCAGTGAAACAGAAACTGTATCTACGGAGGAGGTTCAGGAAAATGCCCAGTTTTTCCTGGGTAAGTTGGAAGGTCAGACCTACACGAATGAATACCTTAACCTTACAGTAGAACTGGACTCCAACTGGACCTATAGTACCGCTGATGAGCTTCAGAACTTACCTGACCAGGTATGGGAAATGATGGATGGCAGCCAACTGGCCAGCTATATGCAGACCGTTCCCCAGATCATTGATGTACAGGCCATTAATTATGCTGATAACTCCACCTTCAATATCGTTTTCGTTAAACCCAGTACTGCAGAAGCAACATACCTTGCTGCTCTTAACGATGAAGAAGTGATTGACGAACTGCTCAAGCAGCAGGATATTTTAATAAGTACTTATGCTATGGCCGGAATCGAAGTTTTAGATCTTAGCCCTAAAAAGGTAACTTTTCTTGGGGAGGAAAGAACTGCTCTATATGCCTCCTGCCTCGCTGCCGGAAGCGATTATTATATGATTCAGATCCCAGATTATCGTTTGGGTGACTACGGCTCCACCATTACTGTCTGCGCCTTCTCCGAAAGCCAGCTGGAGGAGCTCTTATCCTTATTTAAACCGATAGAGTAAAAATTTCTGACATAAATGTTGGGGTGTATGATAAAACATCGTATACCCTGACATTTTTTATTTCATCATAAGAAGAGCCATCCACATCTATGATTTGCCTGTCATGAGTGGGATGGCTCTTTTTTTCTGAATCAGCTTATTTAATTTTATACTAACTCAAGTACTACTTCCATGGCAGCATCGCCCTTACGCTGTCCGATCTTGATGATTCTTGTATAACCACCATGACGGTTCTCGTATTTAGGTGCGATCTCATCAAACATTTTTGCTACCAGATCAACTTCTTTTCTTTCACGCTTCTTACCCGGATTCTCAACAACAGGATAAAGAACACGTAAGATCTGTCTTCTTGCATGAAGTCTGGAAGGAAGATCCTTTTTGATCTCTTTCTCAACTTCGTCGTACACGGTAACCTTCTTACCATCAACAACTTCTTTTACTCTCTTGCCTTCACTGTCCTTGCGGGGAACCTTTGCAGTAACCTTAACCACTTCATAGTTGTCTTTTTCTTTTACTGCAAGAGCGATAAGACCTTCAACCTGCTTACGTACTTCCTTAGCCTTAGCTTCGGTAGTAACGATCTTACCGTGGTATAACAGATTGGTGATCTGGTTTCTTAATAATGCTTTTCTCTGAGAAGAGGTTCTTCCCAATTTTCTGTACTTTGCCATTTTTAAATCTCCATTTTCTTCATCCGGCCACGCTCTTTGGACTTACTTACCGAATGCGGGGGCTTTTGGCCCATTAACAGTTTCTATATCAGCAGGACACACTCTTTGGATTTACCGCCCTGCCCACAGAGAATACGAAGCATTCTCTGAAAGCTTCAAACTCTCATATATGGCTTGAAGCTTTGCTACCCATATATGCCTTTAAAGAACGCTCTGCGTTCTTTGCAAGAAAAAAATTCTGATATATGTTTTTTTCTTGCCTAGTCTTCACCGGGTGTCAGCTGAAGACCCAGCTCTTTTAATTTCGCCAATACTTCTTCCAGAGACTTACGTCCAAGGTTACGCACCTTCATCATATCCTCCGGAGTCTTATTGGTTAATTCTTCTACTGTATTGATACCGGCTCTCTTTAAGCAGTTGTAGGAACGAACGGATAATTCCAGCTCGTCAATGCTCATTTCCAGAACCTTCTCTTTTTCATCATCTTCCTTTTCTACCATAACCTCTGCGGTTCTGGCATTTTCAGAAAGATCAATGAACAGACTCAAGTGCTCACTGAGTACCTTTGCAGCAAGGCTGACTGCCTCATCGGGTTCCAGCGTACCGTTGGTAAATACATCCAGAGTCAGCTTGTCATAATCTGTGATCTGGCCCACACGGGTATTTGCTACTGTAAGGTTAACTCGTTCTACGGGTGTATAGATGGAATCCACTGCGATCACACCGATTGGCAGTTCATCATCCTTATTCTTGTCAGCACTTACATATCCTCTCCCCTTGGTAATGGTAAGCTCCATATACAGCTTACTTTCCTTGCCGCCACTTAAGGTGGCGATCACCAAATCGGGATTCATGATTTCAATGTCCGGATCAACCTGAATATCGGATGCTCTGATCACACCCTCACCCTCGAACTCGATATAAGCGGTCTTAGGCTCGTTGGTCTCACTGTTGTTCTTGATCGCAAGACTCTTGATATTCATGATAATTTCGGTAACATCTTCCTTTACGCCGGGAATAGAACTGAATTCGTGCAAAACGCCTTCAATTTTCACCTGGCTCACTGCTGCACCTGGTAAAGAAGAGAGCATAATTCTTCTCAAAGAATTGCCTAAGGTAATACCGTAGCCTCTTTCTAATGGTTCCACTACAAATCGGCCATACTTTTTGTCTTCAGATATTTCTTCAACCTCAATATTTGGTCTTTCAAAATCAAACACTGCAAATACCCTCCTTTACGATAAAATTATACTACTCTAAGCTTATTTGGAGTACAACTCGACGATAAGCATTTCATTTACCGGAACATCAATTTCCTCTCTGGTAGGAAGATTCTTAACAGTACCTTTGAAATTCTCCTGATCCACATCCAGCCAGGCGGGAACAAGACGACCGCCGGTCACTTCGATGATATCTTTGTATCTCTGTAAGGATTTGGATTTTTCTCTGATTTCAATCACATCACCTGCTTTGATTAAATAAGAAGGGATGTTTACACATTTACCATTAACCAGTACATGCTTATGACCAACGATCTGTCTTGCTTCTCTTCTGGTTCTTGCGAAGCCCATTCTGAACACAACACTGTCCAGTCTGGATTCCAGAATAGTCATCAGGTTTTCACCAGCAAGACCGGTCATCATGTTAGCCGCTTTTTTGTAGTAGTTTCTGAAAGGTTTTTCAAGAACACCGTAGATGAATTTTGCTTTCTGCTTCTCTCTTAACTGAAGACCGTACTCGCTCATCTTCTTGTTTGCTCTTGCGCTGTTTCTGTTTGATTTTTTGTCGTATCCCAAATATACGGGATCTAAATTCAGGGATCTGCATCTCTTTAACACAGGGGTTCTGTTTACTGCCATTTTCTCTTATCCTCCAATGATTGTTTACAGTACAGTCTGCTGTACTTTCTTCCAATAACTTTTCTTTATTCCCAATAAAGGCCGTCAGGATTACACACGACGACGCTTGGGGGGGCGACATCCGTTATGAGGAACGGGGGTAACGTCTCTGATACTTGTTACTTCAAGCCCACATGCAGAAAGTGCACGAATTGCCGCTTCACGTCCTGAACCAGGTCCTTTTACGAACACATCTACTGTCTTAAGTCCATGAATTAAAGCTGCTTTGGTAGCAGTTTCAGCAGCCATCTGTGCTGCATATGGAGTAGATTTCCTTGAACCTCTAAAACCAAGACCGCCGGCACTTGCCCAGCTTAAAGCGTTACCTTCAGCATCTGTTAATGTAACGATGGTGTTATTAAAAGAAGACTGAATATGCGCCTGTCCACGTTCAACGTTTTTCTTGACACGCTTCTTTGTTACTTTTTTTGCAACTTTTTTAGCCATTTTAAACTAACCTACTTTCTCAACTTGAATCTTGTTTTATTTGTTTCGATTCGAGAATTCTGACGCTTCGCGTCAGCCGTGCTACGCACTCTTTAATTCTCTCATGAAATCATCAGGTAAAAACAAATGTCTGCTTCGCAGCCGCTTGTTTTTCTGCTGATGCCTTCTATTTTTTGAAAAAGAAATAGTTCCATATATGCTATTTCTTTTTGTTTGCCACAGTACGCTTAGGACCTTTTCTGGTTCTTGCGTTGGTTTTGGTCTTCTGGCCACGAACGGGAAGTCCCTTTCTGTGACGGATACCTCTGTAACATCCGATTTCCTGTAATCTCTTGATGTTCAGAGCGATCTCTCTTCTCAAATCACCTTCTACGGTCATTGTCTTATCAATAACCTCTGCGATTCTCTTAACTTCGTCGTCAGTTAATTCTCTAACACGAGTGTCAGGATTAACACCGGCCTCAGCTAAAATCTTGTTTGCACTTACTCTTCCGATTCCATAGATGTAAGTTAAACCGATTTCTACACGTTTTTCTCTAGGTAAGTCAACACCTGCGATACGAGCCATTTACGTTTCCTCCGTTTTCCTTTTAAGTTAAATAGTTACTAATTGATTGGGGCAGATAATTCCACCCGGCCGGACATCGATCCGACTTATCCGATACTCGGATGCCGTTTTCTTTCGAAAACAATTTGCACCATTTGTGTTACATTATTCTCGGTATCAAAAAGTAATTTCCCGTACCACCGTTGTTGTACGTTCCATTATCTTCATTGTGTTTCTTCTATAAATAATAAAAAACACAACTTATTTCCACTCAAAATAATGCGACGGCTTCCTTCATTCCGGTCACTGAAAATGAATTAACCCTGTCTCTGTTTGTGCTTGGGATTCTCACAGATAACTCTGATAGATCCCTTCCTCTTAATGATTTTGCACTTTTCACAAATTGGTTTTACTGATGATCTGACTTTCATGTTTACACCTCCTTGTTTGCTGAAAGGACATACTTTAATAAGGCAGTATCCCCCTTCATAAAAAGACCGTTTTACAGTATAACACGCAAAAATCCACCTGTCAAGCACCGACAGGTGGATTGTGGAAATTCTTTCTATTTATCTCTCCAGATGATTCTGCCCTTGCTTAAGTCATAGGGGGACAGCTCAAGAGTAACCTTATCACCGGGTAAAATACGGATAAAGTTCTGTCTCAGCTTACCGCTGATGTGTGCCAGCACCTTATGACCGTTTTCCAGCTCTACCTGAAACATGGTGTTCGGTAATTTTTCCACTACTGTTCCTTCGATTTCAATTACATCGGACTTAGACATTCATTTTCCTCCTGTATCATTCTACGTTTATTATCACTGTCTGCTACCTTCACAGCCTGATTACTTTTCCTCTTTCCTGAACCTTTCGTAAGCCTTGATCATCCGCTTGATCTTAAGGTCAGAAAAATCTTTATCCTGGTGAATATTCTCCGTCAGCTCCCGGTCTGTGTAATACCTGATCAGCTGGACATGTTTTTTGTTCTTTTTTTTGGGATTTTCCAGCCTTCTGTCCTTCCCGTCTGCCAGCCAGAACCAGTCTTCTTCTTCCTTTATAATGAGATAAATCTTATTCTTATCGTGGCCTGCCAGAGAGGAAGCCAGTAGGCCGACACTGCTTTGTCTATTCACCCTTATCACCTCTTCTATTCTACTAAAAATACGGGAAAATACAAGCCTTTTATGCACCTCTTTAATAGATGGTGAGAATCTCCGGCTCTCCGTCTGTGATCAGGATCGTATTTTCATAATGGGCTGACGGAAGTCCGTCCTCTGCCACCACTGTCCAGTCATCATCCAGCCATTCTACATCGGCCCTTCCCAGATTGATCATGGGCTCAATGGCCAGAGTCATCCCCGGCTGAAGACGTATTCCTTTTCTTTTTTGTGCAAAGTTGGGAATGGCCGGATCCTCATGGAGACTGGTTCCGATTCCATGTCCTGTCAGATCCCGTACAATTCCATAGCCAAACTGTGAAATATATGCATCGATGGCATTGGATATGTCAAAAAGAAAATTGCCTGCCCTTGCCATTTTTATACCGGCATAAAAGCTGTTTTTTGTTTCTTCCACCAGTTTTTTGATCTCCGGGCTTACCTCTCCTACCAGATGGGTTCTGGCCGCATCCGAATGGTAGCCCTTGTAGATCAGGCCTGCATCCAGGCTGACAATATCTCCCTCCTGAAGTATCCTGTCCTTTTTGGGAATTCCATGAACCACTTCTTCATTGACGGAAACACAGACAGAAGCGGGATAACCATGGTAATTTAAAAAATTGGGTATACAATCAAAGCTGCGGATGAGCTTTTCTCCCATCTGATCGATCTCCAGCGTGGATATGCCCGGTCTGATCATTTTTCCCAGTTCATCATGTACCTTGGCCAAAAGCTTTCCGGCCTGACGCATTAATTCTATTTCTCTTTCAGATTTAATTGATACAGCCATAATCAAATGATGCCCCTTCCCAATTTCCTAACCGAGGATCTTGCCGATTGCATCGAATACCTCGTTCATCTCGCGGGTACCATCGACTTCCTTCAACACGCCTTTTGCTCCATAAAAATCGATTAAAGGCTGTGTCTGCTCATGATACACCTGCAGACGTTTGCTTACGGTCTCCGGCTTATCGTCATCTCTTAAGACCAGCTCTTTCCCACAACGGTCACAGATCCCCTCTGTCTTAGGCGGAATATGTTCAAGATGGTAGGTGGCTCCACAGGAAACGCAGGCACGCCTTCCTCCCATTCTCTTTACGATATTCTCATCGGGAACATCCACATTGATGGCATAGTCCACTGCTTCTCCCAGCTCAGTCAACGCTTTATCCAATACCTCGGCCTGAGGGATAGTTCTGGGGAAGCCATCCAGTACGTATCCGTTTTTACAGTCCTCCTGTGCCACTCGGTCCAAAAGGATCTTTACGGTCAATTCATCCGGAACCAGCTGCCCCTGATCCATATATTTTTTGCTTCTATGCCCAGCCTGGTTCCTTCTTTGATATTGGCGCGGAAAATATCTCCTGTGGAAACATGGGGTATTCCATACTTGTCGGCAATCATCTTTGCCTGCGTTCCCTTACCTGCACCCGGTGCACCCAACATAATAATTTTCATTTTCACCGTCTCCTTTTTTCTAAAGTAAAACAGGGGCAAAACGAAACCGTCCTGCCCCCACCAGATTAATCATTTAAGAAACCTTTGTAATTACGTACCAGCATCTGGGATTCGATCTGCTTGATCGTTTCCAGAATTACGCTGACAATAATGATCAGACTCGTTCCGCCGAAGGAAACGCTGGCACTGAACAAGCCGTTAAATACAAAAGGCAATACACCTACGATCGTAAGTCCACATGCACCGATAAAGATGATGTAGTTTAAGATTCTGGTTAAGTAATCGCTGGTCGGTTTTCCGGGTCTGATACCGGGAACGAACCCACCCTGTTTTTTCATATTGTTTGCAATTTCAATAGGATTGAAGGTGACTGACGTATAGAAGTAGGCAAAAAAGATCACCAGAAGAATATATACGATCAGACCAATGCTGTACTGAGGTGCTGAAGGGCTGACCCAGTTTGAGGAATTCAAGCCATTCAGAATTTCTCCCCAGAATCCGCTTCCTTCAATTCCCGCAAGACTGCAGACGATGATCGGAAGCTGCATCAATGAAGATGCAAAGATGATCGGGATAACTCCGGCAGTATTCACCTTTAAGGGAATATTGCTGGACTGACCGCCAACCATCTTTCGACCCTGAATTTTTTTCGCATACTGTACAGGAATCTTCCGTACAGCATCATTCAGGATGATAACCAGAATAACCATGCCGATGATAATGGCCGCAATGATGATCGCCGCAATCACACCGACAGCAATTGCTTTTCCCTGAATGAACTGTCCATACAGGGACTTAAAATCCTCAGGGAGTCTGGAAATAATATTTACAGCCAATACGACCGACATACCATTTCCGATGCCTTTTTCCGTAATCCGTTCGCCAATCCACATCAGGAATGCACTACCTGCTGTTAAAGCAAAGATAACGGTAATGATGTTGAATGCATTGTATTCCTGAAGCAATCCGCTTCTACCAAAGCCGATTGCCAGCGCTGCCGCTTCTACCAAAGCAAGTCCCACCGTTACATAACGGGTAATGGTGGCAAGCTTCTTCTTTCCGTCTTCACCGTCCTTCTGCATTTCCTCAAGCTTAGGAATTGCAATAGTCAACAGCTGGACGATGATGGAAGAGGTGATGTAAGGAGAGATGTTCAGGGCAAAAACCGAGAAATTCTCCATGGAACCACCGGTAAAAGAGTCAAGTAAATCAAATGCTCCTCCCAACTGCTGTGACATCCAGTTGGCAAAATATTCACGGTTAACTCCCGGTACGGGAAGCTGTGATCCCAGACGGATCACAACCAGCATACCGAAAGTATAAAGCAATTTCTTACGGATCTCTTTGATTTTTAATGCATTTTTAAGGGTTGTAAGCATATTACATCACCTCTGTTGTTCCACCAAGAGCTTCGATCTTCTCTTTGGCACCTGCACTGAATGCATTTACCTTAACATCGAGCTTCTTGGTTAATTCTCCATTTCCGAGGATCTTCACTCCGTCTCTGGGATTTTTAACAAGTCCGGATTCGATCAGGGTCTCTACCGTAACGGTGGATCCATTCTCAAATCTTTCTAATGCACTAACATTGATTCCAACGATTTCCTTGTGGTTTCTGTTGGTGAAACCTCTCTTGGGAATTCGTCTGTATAAAGGCATCTGACCACCTTCAAAACCAGGTCTGGGTGCGCCGGAACGAGCCTTCTGTCCTTTGTGACCCTTGCCTGCAGTTTTCCCGTTTCCTGAACCGTGTCCACGGCCTCTTCTGAAATTATTACTGTGTTTGGAACCCTCAGCCGGTCTTAAGTTTGATAATTCCATTCTGACCCCTCCTTTACTATGCTTCTTCTACTTTAAGCATAAAGCCTACTTTTTTAATCATTCCTCTTGTTGCGTCATTATCAGGCATCAAAACAGTTTTGTTCAGCTTTCTAAGACCCATAGCCTCTACAACCGCTCTGTTCTTAGGAGCAGCACCAATAGGAGACTTTACAAGAGTAATCTTTAACATTTTATCTGCCATTTTTTTCCTCTCATTCTGCCGCTTTGGCGACTATCTAGCCAATAACTTCTTCAACAGATTTTCCACGCTTAGCAGCAACCTCCTCAGGAGATTTGATATTGGTTAAGCCGGAAATAGTTGCCAGAACAACGTTCTGCTTATTGTTGGAGCCTAAAGATTTTGTACGGATATTCTTGATACCTGCAAGCTCACACACGATACGGGCAGGACCACCTGCGATGATACCGGTACCTTCAGGAGCTCTCTTTAACAGAACGCTTGCGGAACCGAATTTTCCGATAAAATCATGAGTAACGGATTTGTTGTCATCCATGGCAATTTTTACCAGATGCTTCATTGCATCTTCTTTTCCTTTACGAATTGCTTCGGGAATTTCGATAGCCTTACCAAGTCCGGCACCAACGTGGCCGTTGCCGTCACCTACTACTACCAGCGCGGTAAATCTCATGTTACGTCCACCCTTTACGGTCTTGGTTACACGTTTAATGGTAACAACTTTATCGTTTAACTCTAACTGGCTTGGATCTATGATTGTATGTTTCATGGAGTATACCCTTTCCTTTCCTAGAATTCTAAGCCAGCTTCTCTGGCCGCTTCAGCTAAAGCTGCAACCTTACCCTGGTAAATGAAGCCGCCACGATCGTAAACTACTTCCTTGATACCTTTTTCGATTGCTCTTTTAGCGATTAAAGTTCCTACGTACGCTGCAGCATCAACGTTATTGGTCTTCTCCAGTTCTGCCTTAACTTCTTTTTCAAGAGTGGAGGCAGCTACTAAGGTTTTTCCAACTGTATCATCAATAATTTGAGCATACATATGATTATTACTTCTGAAAACCGCTAAACGAGGTCTTTCAGCTGTTCCGCTAAAACGGTTACGCATCTTCATGTGTTTTTTAACACGAACTTCTTGTCTTGATTTCTTACTAACCATTGTTTACTCTCCTTATCTATTTCTTACCGGTCTTACCAACTTTACGTCTGATCACTTCATCAGCATACTTGATACCCTTGCCCTTGTAAGGTTCAGGTCTTCTCTTGTCTCTGATTTCAGCTGCGAACTGGCCAACCTTTTCTTTATCAATACCTCTTACGAAGATGATGTTCTGTCCTTCCAGAGTGGTCTCAACGCCTTCAGGATCAGTCATCTCTACGGGATGAGAATAACCAAGGTTTAAGGTTAATACTTTACCTGCTTTGGAAGCCTTGTAACCTACACCATTAACCTCTAATTTCTTTTCATAACCTTCGGTTACACCTACAACCATGTTGTTGATCAGGGTTCTGGTTAAACCGTGAAGGGATTTCATTTTCTTCAGATCATTGGGACGGGTAACGATTACTTCGCTTCCCTCCAGTTTGATGTCCATTTCAGCAGGAAGCACTCTTTCAAGTGTTCCCTTAGGACCTTTAACAGTCACTTTATTATTTTCTGCAATTTCTACAGTTACACCTGCAGGAACCGCGATTGGCATTCTTCCTATACGTGACATGCCCGTACCTCCTTTTTTCAATCATCGTCTTAACGACAATTTGAACCTTTATTGTTCAAATATAATTCTTCCGCCTATATTGTCCTTACCACACAAAAGCTAAAACTTCTCCACCTACATTCAGCTTTCTTGCTTCCTTGTCGGTGATCACGCCCTGGTTGGTAGAAATGATCGCAATACCTAATCCACCAAGTACACTGGGTAACTCTTCCTTGCCGGCATAAACACGAAGACCGGGCTTGGAAATTCTCTTGATTCCGGAAATGATCTTCTCGTTTTTGTCAGCGCCATATTTCAAGGTGATGTGGATGGTCTTGAAGCATCCATCCTCAACCAGATCATATTTTGCAATGTATCCTTCATCCAGAAGAATCCTGGCAATAGCCAGCTTCATTTTGGAAGAGGGAACATCTACTGTATCATGCTTTGCAGCGTTTGCATTACGGATTCTTGTAAGCATATCTGCAATAGGATCGCTCATTGTCATTTGATTTGCCTCCTTTATTCCTGATTTTACCAGCTGGCTTTTTTCACGCCAGGGATTTGTCCTTTATATGCTAATTCACGGAAGCAAATTCTGCAGATTCCGTATTTTCTTAAATATGCATGTGGACGACCACAGATTTTGCAACGATTGTATTCTCTGGTAGAGAATTTAGGATTACGCTGCTGTTTAATCTTCATTGCTGTTTTAGCCATGAATCTTTACCTCCTTATTTAGCGAATGGCATATTAAATAATGTCAATAATTCACGAGCTTCTTCGTCGGTCTTTGCAGTGGTAACAAAGATAACGTCCATACCTCTTACCTTGTCTACTTTATCGTATTCGATCTCAGGGAAGATGATCTGTTCCTTGATACCCAGTGCATAGTTACCTCTTCCGTCGAATGCGTTGGGATTAACTCCTCTGAAGTCACGCACACGAGGTAATGCAAGGTTAACTAAACGATCTAAAAACTCATACATCTTTTCGCCACGTAAGGTTACTTTACATCCAATTGCCATACCTTCTCTGATCTTGAAGTTAGCAATAGAGTTTTTAGCTCTTGTAATGACTGCTTTCTGTCCTGCGATGGTTTCCATATCCTTTACGGCAGATTCCAGAACCTTGGCATTGTCCTTTGCTTCGCCAACACCCATGTTGATCACGATCTTGTCAAGCTTGGGAACTTCCATTACATTTTTATATCCAAACTTTTTTGTCATTGCTTCAACGACATCTTTGTTGTAAAAATCTTTAAGTCTGCTCACGCTATTTGTCCTCCTTCCTTAAGAATTAATCAATTACTTCGCCGGTTGACTTGGCAATACGAACCTTTTTGTCGCCTTCAATCCTGAAGCCGATTCTGGTTGCTTTGCCCTTGTGAACATACATAACGTTACTTGCGTCAATGGCAGCTTCCTTCTGAACGATTCCGCCATTGGGATTAGCAGCAGAGGGTTTGGTATGTCTGGTAACCATATTAACACCTTCTACAACAACCTTGCCCGCTTTACGGTCAACTGAAACAACCTTGCCTTCTTTGTCTTTATCTTTACCGGTAATCACCTTAACGGTGTCACCCTTCTTAATCTTAAACATACCGGCACCTCCTTATAATACTTCGGGAGCCAGGGAAACAATTTTCATAAACTGTTTTTCACGAAGCTCTCTTGCTACTGGTCCAAAAATACGAGTTCCTCTGGGAGTTTTGTCCTCTTTAATGATAACAGCAGCATTTTCATCAAATCTGATATAAGAACCGTCTTTACGACGAGCGCCTTTTACGCTGCGAACTACAACAGCCTTAACAACATCGCCTTTTTTTACAACGCCGCCTGGTGTTGCATCTTTAACGCTGGCTACGATGATGTCGCCGATGTTTGCATATCTTCTTGTAGATCCACCCATAACTCTGATG
>JAFSIS010000004.1 GCA_017439665.1 Lachnospiraceae bacterium | reverse complement strand
GGCGGGAAGCTCCCACAGGTTTTCTGGTTTCATTGTTTGGATTTGTCATGTTTACCTCCAGACTGCAGGAGGCTTTCCACAGATGGCCTATATCATCAGACGAGCCAGAGAAGGATCCCTTGAAAATCTCCTGCAAAAATAGAATTGATTGGTTCGCATAAGATTTTCTAAAGAAAGGATTCAGACGGCTTGTGCCAGTAGATTAGAAGGTCATATGCTTAACGTAATAATAACACAAAGCATATGGCTTTGTAAATATTTTTTTGTATGTTCTATATGATTTATTTTATGCTGTATTAAGCTATCCTTCATTGGTATGAGAAGTTTAAGTATATTACTGTAAACAGGGATGACTGCACAGCAGATCATGTCTCAGTATTCATACGTGTAAGGTTGATTTCTTTGTTGATATCATCCGGGCTCATGTCGGTAATACCATTATTCTTAGCCTGTGACCGCAGAGGATTAAAGGCTTGCATTGCGCCTTCCCTGGTGATATCTGTTTTTAGGAGACGAATTTTCAAAAATGATTCCGGTTTTCAGGATGATTGATCAGAAGATTTTAAGCAAAGAATAAAGGTTATTTCGCAAGTCCTGCATGATATAGGGGAGATTTTTTGGAGCCATTTTTTCTTTATTAAGTTTGTCTGGATAAGAACAGTATGTTATAGTGGAAGAAGCATATAAAAGGGTAAAGAAAACGAAATAATGACAGAAATGATTATAATAGAATAGGAAAATTCAGGATTACACTAAAAGTATATAGCTAAGAACATAAAGAAAAAACAGTAAAATTCACATACGATTTCGGAGGAAGGAAAATTTGACGGTCTGGTCCCTTCCGCACAACAGGAAATTAAAGAAGCAACTAAGCAAAGAGCCGCTGAAAGGGGACTCACTGTACAGCAGTATTTAGACCAGACCGGCCAGAGCCATGCGGCAAAATATTTTGACCAGGCTACCTTGGGAGCAGGTTCTTCTTCCACCACTACGGAAGAAACCAAGCCCCAGGAAACCCATATCCATAGCTATACCGAAAAAGTAACAAAAGAAGCTACCTGTACCGAACCCGGAACAAAGACCTTTACCTGTGACTGTGGCAAATCTTACACCGAAGAGATTCCCGTGACGGGTCACGTATATACCGATAAGATAACAAAAGAAGCCACCTGTGCCGAACCGGGAGTGGTCAATTACACCTGTGAATGTGGAGATACTTATGAAGAGGAACTGCCTGTAATAGACCACGAAAAGGGTGCTGTGAAAACTACTAAGGAAGCCACCTGCACCGAAATGGGAGAAAGAACCGTGTATTGCAAATACTGCGGTGAAGCCATGCACACGGAAACTATTGAAGCCTACGGACACACCGAAGGAGCAGCAGTAGTGGAAAAAGAAGCCACCATGTTTACGAAAGGCTTACTGGTAACTCGCTGTGAGGAATGTGGGGAAATCCTCCATTCCGAAGAGATTTCTGTAAGGATGCAGAACTGGTATATCATCGGCGGTATTGCAGTAGTAGTTTTAGTAGGAGTAGTCGTGGTACTGGTCAAGAAAAGAAGAGGTTAAGTTAGCACATTATTTTGCTGCTATTGCTAAGAAAAAAGAGATATTTTGATTCAGCAAATTAACCGCCCAAAAGGGAATGCGGAAGTGTTTCTTTTTGGGCGGCCGAAATTATACTTTTAGTGTATACACTAAAAGTATATAGGTTTAAATATAGTAAAATGCAGTAAAATGGAGTATCCAAAAGGGTACTCCATTTATCATGATATACTCTAAATCAAATCAGATAACCCATTGATGAAAGAACTAAAAAGGGTTATAATGGGTTATGGGATGAGGTGAGGTAATCTTATGGAGACAAGTGAACGAATTTTCAAATTAGAGGCTGAAATTGCCACTTTACCACAGGGCTCAATCAATATCAAAAAAATAAACGGGAAAGAGCAGCCCTATTTACAGTGGACGGAGAATGGAAAAAGCAAAAGTAAATATATAAAAAAAGATGAACGAGAACAAATTTTTGAAGGAGTCAAACGTCGGAAACAATTACAAGAAGAATTACGGGAACTGAAAAAAATGGAAATGATTAACAAGCCAAAATCAACCGGATTTGAAACATCTGTTATTACCGGTGAACGTCTTTTAGCTATGGCAAAGGGGGTACAAAACTGGCAGGAGCGTGATTGCTTCAGTCAATTGCAAAAGTATCTGAAAAGTGAAATGTCGGACCGGGTATGTCTTATTTTTGGTTTGCGTCGTACGGGGAAAACAACCATGCTCCGTCAGGCTGTTTTAAAGATGACACCATCACAGGCTGTAAAGACTGCATACATTAAGGCCAACGGAACAGATAGCATGGCTGCGATAAACCGCGACCTGGAAAAATTACAGCAGCAGAGCTTTGAAACTGTATTTATCGATGAAGTCACTCTGATGCCAGACTTTATTGATTCTGCTGCATTGTTTTCGGATATATATGCTGTCCAGGGGATGAAAATTGTTTTGTCAGGAACAGATTCTCTTGGGTTCTGGTTTGCCCTTCATCAGGAACTGTATGATCGTGCAATTACGATTCATACTACATTTATTCCCTTCAGAGAGCACAGCCGTCTGCTTGGAATTAATAGTATTGATGAATACATTCGTTATGGGGGTACACTTCGTGCAGGAGAAATAGATTTTGAGGATGATGATGTAAATGAAGAGGATGCTTCCTTCAGGGATGATGAATCTACCCGGAGGTACATTGACACCGCTATTTGCAAAAATATTCAGCATTCATTAAGCTGCTGTCGGGATGGAGGGTATTTCAGGCATTTACAGGGCTTATATGAAGCTGATGAATTGACTGGTGCGATCAACCGGATCATTGAAGATATGAATCACCGTTTCCTGATCCGGATATTGATCAGTAAATTTAAATCACATGATCTGGGTTCTGCTGCAGAGGTTCTTAGAAAGGATCGTAATCCAGAGAAACGTAGCGACATTTTAGACAGGATAGATACTGAAACAGTAACGAAACGTTTGGTGGATATGCTGGAAATTCGTAATAAAGAAGAACAGTCTATTGGCATTATGAATGTACACGTAGAGGAAATCAAAGAATATTTAAAAGCTCTTGATCTAATCGTTGATGTCCCCAGAGAAACAATTATTCCAAGTGCAGCACCATTGGAAAATATTCTATTTACACAGCCGGGTATGCGTTACTGTCAGGCGCAGGCACTTGTCCATTGTTTAACAAAAGATGAATTATTTGCAGCCCTGAGTGAGCAGGAAAAAATAATGGTAGCTGAACGTATTTCAGAAGAGGTACGGGGTCGGATGATGGAAGATATAGTCCTTTTGGAGACGGCAAAATCTGCAAAAAAAAATAAACGGGTTTTCAAATTACAATTTG
Source organism: Lachnospiraceae bacterium (assembly GCA_017439665.1). Lineage (GTDB taxonomy): Bacteria > Bacillota > Clostridia > Lachnospirales > Lachnospiraceae > SFDP01. The sequence goes on along the minus strand of JAFSIS010000004.1, from coordinate 9,168 downwards.
CTGTTGGTGAGTATGATATGGTAATCTATGATTCCAGGTTAAATTCCTGTGAATGCTATGAAGTGAAGCATAGTGATCAGATTGTCTCGGCACAAACCCGATATTTGACAGATGAAGAAAGGTTAAATCAGACAAGCCGACGTTTTGGAAAGATCAGTAAACGATGTGTCTTGTACCGTGGCAAAGATGTTATGTTGGAAAATGGTATTGAATACCGGAATGTAGAAGAATATCTAAGGAGTTTGTGACTATTCATAGCCTCGGAAATTGATAAAGTCCTGTACAACAAGTACAGGGCTTTTTTGTAAAAACTTCCTTTTACCCCTCCTTTACAAAAGCAAACATATGTACTAAAATAAAAGCAGAACAAATGTTTGCAAGAAGGAACAGTATCGCAAGTAAAATCTGCGATATGCATGGGGATTAGGATGAATCAGCTTATTGGTGCAGTAGAGGCAAAAAAATCACAGGTGAATATTTTGGATGATACCAGAACCCTGCAGGAGAAGTTGTCCATTCTCTCTGATGCAGCCAAGTATGATGTGGCCTGTACCTCCAGCGGAGTAGACCGGAGCGGGAAGGAGGGAGCCAGTCGTTTTGGCGGCGAAGCTGGGGTTGGTGGCAGTGTGAGTGGTATTGGCAGAAGTACAGGTGGTAGCAGGGGCAGTGTAAGCAGTTTTGGCAGAAGCACCGGAATGGGAAATGCGGTTGCCTCGGGGATCTGTCACAGCTTTTCTGCAGACGGGCGGTGTATCAGCCTGTTAAAGATTCTCATGACCAATTGCTGTGTCTACGATTGCAAATACTGCCGCAACAGAGTCTCCAACGATATTGAACGGGCAGTATTCAGTCCTGAAGAGATTGCGGGACTGACCATGGAATTTTATCGGAGAAATTATATTGAAGGTCTGTTTTTAAGCTCCGGGGTGATCAGAAATCCTGATTACACCATGGAGCTGTTGTACAGAACAATCTATCTTTTGCGTAAAGTACATCATTTTTATGGATATATCCATGTGAAGGGGATTCCCGGAGCCAGTCCCCGACTGATTCAAGAGATCGGCTATCTGGTGGACAGGATGAGCGTAAATCTGGAGCTTCCTACAGCCCAGTCGCTGCAGGAGCTGGCACCCAATAAGCACCGCAAAACGATCCTTACACCCATGCGCCAGATTCAGGAGGGGATCAACGAAAATAAGCAGGAGCTGGTGGTCTATCGGCATGCACCAAAGTTTGTCAGTGGAGGCCAGTCTACCCAGATGATCATCGGGGCAACACCGGAGAGTGATTATCAGATCGTGCAGGTGGCAGAAAGCCTGTATAAGAAATTTCAGCTGAAAAGAGTATTTTATTCGGCCTTTGTCAATGTAAATGAGGATAAGGAACTGCCGGCATTGACCTCAGGGCCACCACTGCTGCGGGAACATCGCTTGTATCAGGCAGATTTTCTCCTGCGGTTTTACGGCTTTGAGGCAAAGGAGCTGTTAAGTGAGAAGCATCCTAATTTTAATGTGTTTCTGGATCCCAAGGCGGATTGGGCCCTGCAGCATCTGGAGCAGTTTCCGGTGGAGATCAACCGGGCACCTTATGAGATGATCCTCCGGGTTCCCGGAATAGGGGTAAAAAGTGCCGGAAGAATCATTCGGGCCAGACGAAATGGCAGCCTCACCTTTGAGCATCTGAAAAAGATCGGTGTGGTCTTAAAGCGTGCCCTGTATTTTATTACCTGCAGTGGAAAGATGATGTATCCCACCAGGATCGAAGAGGACTACATTACACGGAACCTGCTGAATGTAAAGGAGAGACTGCCCTTTGATGTTTCCGGGACTACCTATCGGCAGCTCTCCCTTTTTGATGATGTAAGCTTTGATGACTCCAATTACGGATAGTCGCAGGTGTCCTGGTTTGAATATGGCTGTGTCGGAACAGAACAGACAGAAGAAAGGAAATCCCATGACCGAGACAATACTGATTTGCGAACCCATCCCGGAAGGGATTCTCACAGGTGTTTATACTGCCTATGAACAGAAGCTGAGTCCCAATGATACCCATATTCAGCTGGGAGAGGAGGAAAACTATCGGCTTTTCAGTGAATATGTACAGGTGGAAACGGATAGGGAGAAGGCAGAGAAAGTGGACAGAAGCCTTAGAAAGAGGCTGGGAAATTACACAGTGGAATGTCTTTGGTATGCCATGGCCAGTGCAGATAAAAGCAGAGGTGATGCCGTTTACCATACTGTTGCAAGAGGTCTGGCCGGAGCCTATAAGGGAGAGCTGATGGATTATCTGCAGGATCCTTATGTGAATCTGACGGCGAAGCTTCGGATCAATGTTTGGCAGGAAGCTCACCGTTTCCAGGGCTTTGTGCGGTTTTCTGAACTGGAATCGGGGATCCTGTATAGCGAAATTGAGCCAAAGAATGATATTCTTCCTTTTCTGGGGGAGCATTTTTCTGATCGTTTCCCCGGTGAACATTTTCTGATCAGGGATAAAAAAAGAAATCTGTATCTGATTCATCAGGCAGGAAGGGGATATTTTCTTTATCAGCAGGAAGCGGGAAGGGAAAGAACAGAAGTGACAGAACAGAAAAAACAGGGAAGAGAAAATTGGTCTGTACACGGTGGAGAACAGCAACCCAGGGTCACATACCCGGTGGAGGAGGGGCAGCAACCCAGCCTCACCTACTCATCTGAGGAGAAAAAAATCCAGGAGCTGTTTCGGTGTTTCCTTCACTCTGTTTCGATTAAAGAGCGTGAAAATAAGAAGCTTCAGCAGCAGATGCTGCCCTTGCGCTTCAGGGGAAATATGGTAGACTTTTTTTAACGATTCAGGACAGCAGAAATATTTACAAACAGACCGAGTAAGCTTGCTTACAGAGGGCTGCTTGTGAATATTTCTATTGGATGGATTTCATAAGCGAGGAAATCCGCAGGATTTTCGAGCCTGTCCTGAATAGTTACAGATAAAAAAACAGGTTACGAGGTGAAGCCTATGCCGGATCAAATGAGCACAGGGACAAAGCAGATCAGAATATCGGTCCGTCATCTGGTGGAATTTCTTCTTCGAAGCGGAGATCTGGACAATCGAAGAAGGGTGTCACCGGAAAATGCTATGCAGGAGGGTGGAAGGATTCACCGTATGATCCAGCGGAGAATGGGAAGTGAATACCATGCGGAGGTTCCCTTGAGCTTTCGGCAGATGAATGAAGGGTATGAGCTTCTGATCGAAGGAAGGGCAGATGGAATTATTATGCTGCCGGACCAGATAACCATAGACGAAATTAAAGGAACCTATCGGGAGCTGGAAAAGATTACAGAGCCTGAGCCGGTACATCTGGCTCAGGCTAAATGCTATGCCCATATGTATATCAGGAAGGCAGTATTGGAACAAGGGCCTACACTGTCCGGAACGTCGAAACAGGCCCCGGACACATCTGAAATCCTGAAAAGTGCTGTTACCACATCTGAAATTCCCCAAAAAAACCCGGGCACATCTGAAATCCTGGAAAATACTGTCACCACACCCGAAACACTGGAAAAGGCCAGGCTTTTGGACAATATCCGTATCCGAATTACTTACTGTAATATGGAAACAGAGGAGATCAGATATTTTTTTGAGGAATACAGCAGAACAGAGCTGGAAAACTGGTTTGACGACCTTATCAGTCAATATAAAAAATGGGCCGACTATCAGGTAGAATGGGAAAAAATACGGCAAAGCTCCATCAAAGAGGTGAGCTTTCCCTATTCCTACAGAAAGGGGCAAAAGGAACTGGCTGCCGCTGTCTACCGGACCATTTATCATGAAAAGAAGCTGTTTCTGGAGGCGCCTACAGGGGTAGGAAAGACCCTGTCCACCGTTTTTCCGGCAGTAAAGGCGGTGGGAGAAAATCTGGGAGACAGGATATTTTATCTGACGGCTAAAACCATTACCCGAACGGCTGCAGCCCAGGCCTTCGCTCTTCTGGCTGAAAGGGGACTGAGATTTAAGGTGATCACCCTGACGGCAAAGGAGAAGATCTGCTTTCAGGAAGAGGTGGACTGTAATCCTGTAGCCTGTTCATATGCGAAAGGTCATTTTGACAGAATTAATGAAGCGGTTTATGAACTGATTACGAGGGAGGAAAGCTTTTCAAGAGAAATCATTGAGGAGTATGCGAAGCAGTATCAGGTATGTCCCTTTGAGCTGGGACTGGAATGCAGCCTTTTTGCCGATGCAGTGATCGGAGATTATAACTACCTTTTCGATCCTCACGTTTATCTGAAACGATTTTTTGCGGAGGGGAAAACGAACAGCCTCTTTCTCATCGATGAGGCTCATAATCTGGTGGACCGGGGAAGGGAGATGTACAGCGCTGCCCTGGTAAAAGAAGATTTTCTTGCTCTGAAAAAGCAGGTTAAGCCCTACACTGCCCGACTGGAGAAGCAGCTGGAAAAATGTAACCGGGAATTACTGCTGTTAAAAAGGGAAACGGACAGGGTTAGACAGTGGGAAAGCATAGAGGAGTTTATCCGGGCACTGAACAGGCTGTCCACCGGGATGTCTGATTATCTGGAAAATCATAATGACAGTCCTGTCAGAGATGCGGTTTTAGCCTTTTATTTCGAGGTTTCTCACTTTTTATTCATCTATGAGGGGATGCAGAATGACTATGTAGTCTACAGTGAATTGACTGAATCAGACAATTTTATATTGAAGCTGTTTTGTGTAGACCCATCGGAAAAATTACGAAGCTGTATGAGAAAGGGACGAAGCAGTATTCTCTTTTCTGCCACCTTCCTGCCGATTCAGTATTATAAGAAGCTGTTGGGGGGTGAAGAAGAGGATTATGAAGTTTATGCAGAAAGTACCTTTGACTCCCGCAGATGCGGACTCTTTATTGCGGGAGATGTGACCAGCCGGTTTACCAGAAGAAGCCCTGAGGAATATTATCGGATTGCCTCCTATCTGCACAGGATCGTCAGGGAAAGGACAGGAAACTATCTGGTCTTTTTTCCCTCTTATCAGATGATGACCCAGATTCATACCATCTACGAGAAATATTTTAATCAGGATAGGCTGGTAGAATGTGTCTTGCAAAAAGAATATATGAAGGAAGAAGAAAGAGAAAATTTTTTGAAACTTTTTACGGGGAATCGGCATCTTAATATAGAAGAAATTATCCGTATGCCTGTAGAAACCGAGGAGACCAGCCTTCTGGGCTTCTGTATTATGGGAGGAATCTTTTCGGAGGGCATTGATCTTAAGGAGGACAGTCTTATCGGAGCCATTCTGGTAGGCACAGGGCTTCCCCAGGTCTGTACGGAGCGGGAGATTCTGAAGGAATATTTTCAAAACAGGGAAGGCAGAGGCTTCGAGTATGCCTACCGCTATCCGGGGATGAATAAGGTACTGCAGGCTGCGGGGCGGGTGATCCGTACCAACCAGGATCTGGGGATAGTGGCGCTTTTGGATGAGCGTTTCCTGCAAAGGGATTATCTGCGCCTGTTTCCCAGGGAGTGGAAGGAATATACGCATATATCTTTAGATTCTGCAGGCCATGAAGTAGAAAAGTTCTGGAATGAGTGGTTGTAGTGGATAATACCGTCCCTTAACAAGAGCACACACGTATGCCCTTGCAAGGGACGGTAAACTAAGCTATACTAAAGAACGTAGTCTATAATTATTCTGCAACCACTTTTTACTAAAAATCCCGTTGAAAACTCAGAAATGACATACATGTCATAGAAAATGACAGGCGTTTTATACACGTTGGACAGGTGAAAACCTGTGGATAACTATGTGGAAACGGTGGATTTCTCGAAAAAACCAGCTTGTCCAGGTTATCCACAGAGTAATCCACAGGTCAAAGGAAAAAAAGGGTAAAAAGAGCAAAAAAACTAATATGGTCAATTTGAATTATGTTAACAAACAGGAGACATAAGCAGACTTATGAAAGTGTGTTTGACCAGATAAGCAGGTTGTGGATAAATTGCCTGAGGAAGGAATAAGGCTTCATGAAGAAAGTAGTTTTAAGGCGAAAAAAGAAGAGAGTCCAGGCTCCGGCCAGCAGAAGCACCATAGGGGAGCGGGTGATCAAAAGAAAGAGTGCTCTTTTTCTGGCCCCCAGCTTTTTGGGAGTTCTTTTGTTTTTTGTGCTTCCCTTTGGGGTGGTAGGTTTCTATTCCATGGTCAATAATCCGGTGCAGCATAAATTCGTCTTTCTGGATAATTTTATCTATGTAGGGAAAAATGCGGCTTTCCGGCTGGCGGCAGCAAATACGCTGAAATTTTCTCTGGTGGCGGTGCCGTTGGTGGTAGTCCTCTCCATGATGATGGCCTTTGCTCTGGAGCAGGCCATTCCCTGGAAAAGCCGTTTCAGAACCCTTTTGTTAAGCCCCATGATGGTGCCCATTGCCTCCGTGGTACTGATCTGGAAGGTTCTTTTTCATTATAATGGTGTAGTCAATGAGTTTGTCCAGCTTTTGGGTGGAGGGAAGATTGACTGGTTTAAATCGGATTATGCCCAGATCATTCTGGTGCTCCTGTTCATCTGGAAAAATCTGGGATATAATATGATCCTTTTTATCGCAGCGATCAGCAATGTTCCCAAGGAGATCATTGAGGTGGCGCAGCTGGAGAGTGCAAAGGGCTGGCAGATCTTTTTTTTCATTAAATTAAGATACCTGTCTTCGACGATACTTTTCGTCACCATTTTGTCGCTGATCAATTCCTTTAAGGTCTTTAGGGAGGTGTACATGCTGACGGGGGATTATCCTTATGACTCCCTGTATCTTTTGCAGCATTTTATGAACAACACCTTCCGCTCCCTGGATTATCAGAAGCTTTCGGCGGCGGCCATTATCATGTGCCTGTTTATGATCGTGATCATCGGCATCCTTTTCATGACAGAGAATTATTTCGGGAAGGATATGGAAGATGCTTAAAAAGAAGAGGATAAAAAAATGGGTGAACAGAAGGCTGTGGTTGGGGATTCTGACCGCCTTTTTAGTTATTTTTACAACGATCTTTGTGATCCCCATCGTATTTACCATCTGTAATTCTTTTATGGGAAAAGCGGAGATTGCTTCCAACTATGGAATGGTTTTCTCCACCTCCGCTACAGGAGCAAAACAGTTTATTTCGGAAGTGGTAAATCTGAAATTCATTCCGGATAAGGTTTCCTTCAGCCAGTACATAACGGTGCTCTTAAAAAGCCCGGACTATCTGTTTAAATTCTGGAATTCGGTGATCCTGGTGGTACCCATCGTGATCTTTCAGCTGGCAGTGGCCTGCCTGGCCTCCTACGGGTTTACCAGATATCGGGGAAGGCTGAGAGAGATCATTTTCTTTTCCTATATTATCCTGATGCTGATGCCTTATCAGGTTACCCTGGTGCCCAACTTTCTGGTGGCAAAATGGCTGCATATTCTGGATACCAGATGGGCCATATGGCTTCCCGGGATTTTTTCTCCCTATGCCGTATTTTTACTGACCAAATTCATGCGCAGGATTCCTGTCTCCATGTTTGAGGCGGCAAAGATTGACGGAGCGGGGGAGTGGCAGATTTTTCAGAAGATCTGTATGCCGCTCTGTAAAGGAGCCCTGGCCAGTGTGGCCATTCTGGTGTTTATTGATTACTGGAATATGGTAGAGCAGCCCTTGGTATTGTTGTCCGATGAGCAGATGCATCCGCTGTCGGTTTTTCTTTCCAAGATCAATGCGGGAGAGGTGGGACTGGCCTTCGCTGTGGCGACGATCTATATGATCCCTACCCTGCTGGTATTTTTATATGGTGAGGAATATCTGGTGGAAGGAATTTCCTACCAGGGCGGAATAAAAGGATAGGAAACAACGAGAGAATCTTTGAAAAGCTGCGGCCTGCAGCAGAATGCGAGGAAAGATGAAACAAAGCAGAAAAGACTGGATCAAAAACATAACGATTATTTTTCTGGCCATCATGCTGGTATTGACCTTTTTTTCCAATACGATCATGAACTATTCTCTGCCGGAGGTGGCAACGGATATGGTGGAGCCAGGGACGGTGACCACAAAGATCCGGGGAACGGGAACCCTGGAAGCGGATGATCCCTACAAGGTGACCATTCAGGAGAGCCGTGTGATCGCCAGTGTGGCGGTAAAAGAAGGAGATGTGGTGGAAAAGGACCAGGTACTCTTCTATCTGGAGGATAAGGAGAGCGCCGAGCTGGAAGCCGCAGAAAAAAAGCTGGATGAGATGGTGCTGGCGTACACCACCTCTCTTTTGGCCGGTGAGGTCTCCCAGCAGTCCTATGAAAATATCCGCAGCGGAAATATTTCCAGTACCGGAGCCTACCAGAGCCGGATCAATGAGGCGAAGCTGAAGGTGGAGAGTGCCCAGGCCGCAGTGGACAGCGCCCAGGCTACGGTAGACAGCCTGTCGAAGCAGATTGCGATTGCGGGTGTGGGAAGTAATGACCTTACGGACAAAGAGACGGCCTTAAAGAATGCTGAGGCGGCAAAGAGTAAGTCCTACGAGAATCTGACGAAGATGCAGGCACAGCTGGCTCCATTGGAGGAAAAAAATCAGGCAAAAGAAACAGCCCAAAAGACTTTAAATGAGGCTACAAATAAGACATCTGCCATAAAAACGGAGATTGATCAAAAAGCATCAGATTTATATAACGAACTAGGGATAAGTGGAGAAAATTTTATTGCGAAAATGGATGAAGATTCTGAAGCCTATGAGGATGAATTAACAAAGAAAATTCAGGATAAGTATCCGACAGATCCAAGCAATCCAGACAATCAAGACAAACAGGATAAAGCGACGAAGGTACTGAAAACTCTTGTAGACAAATATAATGCTTATAATACCGCAAAGGATGATCAAAAAACAGCACAGGAAACATATAACAATACACCAGGCGTTGATGCAAAAGAGCTTGAGGAAGCCAGAGTTGATCAGGAAAATGCCCAAAACCACTACGACGAATGCGCTGCCCTTGTGGAAAGCCTGACCAATGAGATCAACAATAATACAGCCAATACCACCAAACAGAAAGCCGATCTGGAGAAAGCCAAGATTGAGGCAGAAGCAAAGGTAAAGGACGCAACCACGACCCTTGAAGCGGCGAAAAAAGAGCTGGAACAGCTTCTTACCGACGTCAGCAAGGAACTGGATCTTTCCAGCCAGAGCAGTGCTATCCG